>JBEBUW010000004.1:0-91438 GCA_040393065.1 Lujinxingia vulgaris
CGTCTGTGCTAACCCCCGGTGAAACCGGGGGTGGGGACGCCGCACACCACCCAATGCCCCGATCACCACCACCACGCAAACCACCCAACCCCTCTACCCACCACCACCACGCAAACCACCCAACCCCTCTACCCACCACGCCAAAAACCACCCATCACGTCAAACCATAGAAAATTGGGCGGAACGCCACGTCAAACCCCGCATTTCATGCGGGGCTAGCACAGACGCTGCGCTCCGCACGGACTTCGTCCGGCTCCGCGGTGCATGTGTTGCGAATCGTGCTCGATTTCATAATTTTACCGCACAAAAATCATGCTTGAACTACGATTCGTGCACCCGGCTCCGCGGACTTTTTCAGCCGTCCATGTCCTCATCCCGGTCAAAAATCACAATCCGAATCTTGTCATCCGGCGTTGCCGTACATCCCAGATAAATCTCGCCGGGTTCATCAAACACCTGCGTGGCCTCCTCGCCAGGCGCAATCCGCATGTCGCCGACAAAGTGATACATATAATCGTCATTGCGCCAGACCAGGGCATCGCCCACCCGAACGCGGATGTAAGTGGGGATCGTCGGCTTCTTCTGAAACGCCAGGCTGTAGGCCCCGGGCGGCAAGGTGACGCGCTGAATCTCACTGATATTGGGCAGCCGCGTCTTTAAGGTCGGATCTTTCAAGAGAGCTTCGATATCGCGCGCCATGACTTCGTGCCCGGTGCCGTAGGGATAACTCACGCGCAGCTTGTCGCCGTTTTCCGGGTCGGCCTGCACCAGGAAAATCTGGCCGCTGTGATCCCATTTGTAGTCGCGCCCATCGACGCTTTCCTCGAGCGCGACCTTTTCACGCAGAATGCCCCAGGACTCGTAGACCGGCTCAAGCTGCTCCGGCGTCCCGGTGATCCCGATGATTTCGCCTTTGTAGTGCCCCAGATATTCCTTCATGACCTCCGGCGTTTCCTTCTCCGGATCGATCGTCACGAACACAAACTGTACCTGTTCGATCTTGTTGCCGATCATCTCCTGGATTTTTTCGTAACGCTTTAAGTTCGTCGGGCACACATCCAGGCAGCTTACGTAGCCGAAGAACACCATGCGCAGCGGGTGCGGCTGCTTGCGAAACATGTACTCCTGACCGCTGTGGTTGAGCGCCACAAAGTTCGGCGCCAGGCGAGGGGGGGTGTAGTGGATTCCGCCCAGGGCGTGTGGTGGTTGTTCGGAAATTGTTTCCTTGCCGGAGCAGCCCGAGATCACTCCGACCATCAAAAACAATAGCAAGGCAACGCTACGGAGCAGGGCGATGTTGTTTCGATGTGTCGTCGTCATGATGGCCTCCTGCAATGCTCGTTATCCAACCATTTTGCATGATTCGTGTGTCATTCGTGGGACAAAAAATCCCGGCGCATCGCGAAGGATGCGCAGGGAACCGTCAGGATTTAGTGAGGAACTGCCTCGCTTTCCGAGAAGATTACGTCGTTATCCACCGGACCGGTCACTTCCAGGATTCCGACCAGCCCTTTGTCCAGGCGGCTGAGCGCGTGGTCTACCAGCAGGTAGCTGCCCGGATAGTCGACCTTGAATTCGACCATCACCGCGCCGCCGGCCGGAACCAGCGTCGTCTGTACCGAGCGCGCCGGCGGAGAAATCAGGTCCGCCTCACGGTACACCCGGTCGAAGACTTCGCCGATGATGTGGAAGGAGCTAATCAGGTTCGGGCCGCCCACTCCGTAGAAGATGCGAACCGTGTCGCCTACCTCGGCCTTCAGCGCGCGGTCACCCGACAGAGCACCCACCCGGCCGTTGTAGAGCACGTAGGTCGGCGATTCTTCGAACATCCGGTCGTCATCCTGCAACTGATGTCCCTTCGTGCCGGGCTTGTGCGTCGTGTAGAAGTCGCCCTGCATCACGTAGAACTCTTTGTCCACTTTGGGCAGCCCGCCGGCCGGCTCGACCAGAATCATGCCGTACATGCCGCGCGCCAGATGCGTCGGGATATGAGGCGTGGCGCAGTGGTAGATGAACAACCCGGCGTGCGAGGCGCGGAAGGTAAACGTGCGCTCCTCACCCGGCGGAACCTGCGTGTACACCGCACCACCGCCCGGGCCGGTCGCCGAGTGCAGGTCAATGCTGTGCGTCATCTTGCTTTCTTTCGGGTTCACAATCGTAATCTTGACCATGTCGCCTTCGCGAACCCGCAGAAGCGGCCCCGGTACGATGTCGTCAAACGTCCAGTACTCAAACGTCGTGCCGTCCTCCATCTCCGCGACGACTTCCGTGGTGCGCAGCGTAAACTCGACCAGCTTGGGCGCACGCTTGCCAATCGGGCCGGGGATATCCGAGGCATTGGCCGAAATATCCTTCACGTCCACCTTTTTCGCCGGCCCCAGCGGCGCCACGCTACCGGCCGCTCCAACCGCTCCGGTATGGCTTGCCAGCGCAGGCGCTGCTGGCGAATCCGTCACCACCTCAAGCTGCCCGACCATGCCCGCCAGGCGGTGTCCGGGAACCGTGCAGTAGTACGTGTCACTCTCATTGGCGACAAAAGTCACGCTGGTTCGGTCGCCCTTCTTCATCACCGAATCGCTTTTGACATCGTACTTATCCAGCGCAATATCGTGCGCCATCATCTCTTCGTTGATGATGGTAATCGTCACCTTGTCGCCTTTTTTCACTTTCAACACCGGATTTTTCTGCCCGTCGATATCGCCACCGACGCCGTAGTATCCGGTCATCCGCGCGTTGAACGTGAAATTGTGCACTTCCCCGACAGCCTGCGCCTGCGCCTGCTCCCGCGTGCCATCTGCCCCATCAACCTGACAACCTCCTACAATCAATAAACTCGCCAAAAGTACAATCAGGCCCCAGGCCCCACTCCGAAGAATATTTGCTGATAAATTCTTGGTCATGAACTACCTCCATTTGCGAACAGCATTAGGAATTCATTTCAGCCTCTTGCCGCATTTCGGCTTCGGCCCGCTTTTCGAGAGGCAATCTAGAACCCCATCCACCAACCCCCTATGATCTCGATCATGTGAAGGAAAAATAGTTCTCCGACCAGAACTTGTGCGATGTGTTCAGCCAGCAAAATGGCCGTGAAATTTCGAAGGCTCAACCCGCACCCGCCACGAACCAGGCTCCTTTTGCCACCTCGCTAGTTGTCCTCTCGATAGCGACAGGGTAAAGCCTGCCCGTCATCTCTTGTGCTCCTGCGCCCAAAACTTCTGCGTCAGGAATACGCCGGCAGTTCTATGAGTACATACACCGATACCTGCCCTTTGATTCTTTCTTCATCCACTCTATGAGGTTCCCCCATGTCCTGGCGCGACGACCTGGATACAGTATCTGCTCAATGGATTGATCTTTCAGCGGCTCACAACGTACGCGAGAGCGAAGCCGTACGTGCAATCATCCAGATCGCACGCGGCGAACAGCCACCGAGCAACTTCGCCGAAAACGAACCGTTGCTGGACGTGTTGTACCGCCTCACCTGGTGGATGTACGTCCGCGCCCCGGCACTCGATCCGCGCTACGTCGTGCTCACGCGCATGAATCTCGATCTGGTGCTCGACAACGAACGCACCCTCTCCCAGCTTTTTCAAGAACTCGACGAACTCGAAACACGCCAGGCCGACCAGATCAGACCAGGCCAGCCTGCGGCCGAACTCCCCGAAGATCAGCAATGGCTGGCACCGCTGAGCAAGCTCGCGCATCCCGCCTACCAGATTTCTCAGGCCGAGCATCCGACCCTCAAAACCGCCATCGACCAGGCGCTTGCTCTGTTTATCCAACACGGCGACCAGCTCCGCGACCTGAGCCAGAAAATCACCGAGGATTTGCTCTCCGGATTCGACAGTCAGGTCCGCGCCGGCATGCTTGAGCTGCCCGATCTGCTCACCGAAGACGGCGCGGAAGACGCCGAAGCCACCACCGAACAAAAGGTCGAAAAACTACTCGAGCGCGCCACCGCCGCCTACAACACAGCCGACGTCGAATCCGCCGAGCGCCTCTACTCCCAACTGCTGGAGCTCGCTCCCGACCATATCGAAGCCCGCGCCCAGCGCGGAATCTGCCGCGCAGCGCTTGAAAACCTCGAAACAGCCCGGCTCGATTTCGACTACATTTTGTCCAAACTCGATCCCGACCACCTCACCTCGCTGCTCAACCGGGGATTGCTCCACCACTCGGCCGGCCGCTACCCGGAAGCACTCGAAGACTACACCCGTGCACTGCAGCAGGTTCCCGAAAACGTTGAACTTTTACTCAACCAGGCCGCCGCCCTCTCCCACCTCGGCCAGCTCGATCAGGCCCTGGAAACCTTCAACAAAGCCGCGCAAATCGAGCCCGACAACGCCCTTACCTACAAACAACGCGCGCACCTGCACCGCAAACGCGGCGAACCCCAAAAAGCACTCAAAGACTACGATCGCTCCATCGAACTCAATCCCCGCGATTCCGAAGTCTACGCCGCACGCGGCTTCCTGCGCTTCATGATGGAACACATCGCCCTGGCCATCGAAGACTTTTCCCAGGCCATTTCCCTCGCGCCAGGCGATCCCACCCATTATTACAATCGCGGAAACGCCCACTCCGCCCTGGCCCAATACGAAGAAGCGATTCAGGATTACACCCACGCCATCGCCCTCGACAGCGAGGACAGCGAATCGCTCATCAACCGCGGCTCCGCCTACATGCTCGCCGGAAACATCGTCGGCGCCGCCGAAGACTGGACCCAGGCCATCGAACTCGATCCCTACCACCCCACTGCGTATCTCAAGCGCGCAACCCTGTGGATGGCCACCGAACAAAACGACGAAGCCATCAGCGATCTCAGCCTGGCCCTCAAATACGCTCCCAAAGACTGGCCCTTCACGGCCGACGTCGAAAAACTCATCGAAGATCTGACCCTCTCCCTCAACGAAGAATCTTCGGACGAATCAAAAGACGCCGAATGATCGGCCCCTCTCAAAGCTGCCGCTTGATCTCCTGAAACCGCTCACGATTGTCGCGCGTAGGCACATCCGACATTTGTTGGACCGCGCTCTGCACATTGCGAATGCGGTTTTCAGGAAGCGGATGCGTCAGCAAAAACTCCGGCGGGCTGGGCCGGTCAACCATCATCTGAAAAAAATCGATGAATCCGCTCGGGCTATAGTTCGCTCGCACCATGTACTTCAGCCCGATCTCGTCGGCGTCCGTTTCCTGCTCACGGCTATAGCGCAGCAAAAACCCCTGCTGCGCAATCGTCGCCACAATACTCGCCACCACACCCGGCTCATTGCCAAGCGCCACACTGGAAAGCAAATCGACGCCGTACAACGTCACCAGCCGCTGCGCGACATGGCGCTGCGTTACGTGCGCGATCTCATGGCTGAGCACCGCCACAAGCTCCGCCTCCGTCTCCATCTCTCGCAAAAGCCCGCTGTAAATATAAATCCAGCCGCCCGGCAGCGCGAACGCATTCACCGTCCGCGGATCATCCACGACCTGAAACGTAAACCGAATCCCCTCCGGCACATCGTCCGCAACCGACACGATCTGCTCGCCCAACATGCGCACATACTGCTGAACTTCCGCGTTGGGATGCATCCGCATTTCCCGCTCTACCTCGGCCGCAACCTGCCTCCCGAGCGCTGTCTCCTCGCTCACCGGCACCAGCGCATCCGCCGCCACCCGCCCCGATTGCGTCCCCGGACAACCCGCCCCAAAAGCCGTCGCCCCACACACCAGCAACACCATCAGAATGTTCCGAAAACCCATCCAACCGCCTCGAACCGATTGAAAACATTGCATAACCGCCCCATCATTGAATTGAATTCATCCAACTCTTGTTAACCAGTCCGTCAGACTGCTTCGTACAGGAAGCCTGTGAAATTCTATCTACGCAACGTAGTCAACATCCGCTCTCTTACAAGATCCTTACAAGATGCTTACAGAGCGCTCCCAAAACTTCCGCATCTGACGCTGGCAACATTGTAGAGACATCCGTAGCTAATCATCCGTTCGGATCCCATATTTAAGTACGTTCGCACGACGTACCCTTCTTTTGGGCCAGCGGCCCCAACCCAGGGAGTAACCACCATGTGCTTGATCTGCATCGAATTCCAAAAAGAACGAATGTCCATCGCCGAAGCGCGCCGCGCACTCGGTGAAATGATCGTCGACCTGCCCCCCGAACACACCCGCGAAATCCAACAAATGCTCGCCGAAGCCGAAAGAAAAAAGGCAAAAAACGACGCCGACGACGCCCAGAGCTAAAAACAAAAAACCGGCCGCGCTGCTATCAGCACGGCCGGTTTCTTCAGAGCGACTTATCGATCGCTACTTTTTCAAAACGCCTTACTCGCGCACAAGCCGCTTGTACTTAATGCGCGACGGACGATTCGCCTCCGCACCCAGGCGGCGTTTACGATCTTCCTCATACTCGCTGTAGTTGCCGTCAAACCAGACCACCTGACTGTCGCCTTCAAACGCCAGAATGTGGGTGGCAATACGGTCCAAGAACCAGCGATCGTGAGAAATCACAACGGCGCAGCCCGCAAATCCTAACAGCGCATCTTCCAGCGCACGCAGCGTGTTGACGTCCAGATCGTTGGACGGCTCGTCCAACAACAATACGTTGGCTTCCTCACGCAGCATCTTCGCCAGATACACGCGATTGCGCTCTCCACCGGAAAGCACGCCGGTTTTCTTCTGCTGATCGCTGCCGCCAAAGTTAAACCAGGACACATACGCACGCGAATTGACCGTCCGATTCCCGAGCTCGATCACATCCTGACCATCGGAAACTTCCTCCCAGACCGTCTTTTCCGGATCCAGCTGACGTTTCTGATCGATATAACCGATCTTCACCGTCGAACCGATTTCAAACGTACCTCCGTCCGGCTCTTCCTGCCCGGTGATCATACGAAAAAGCGTCGTTTTCCCGGCGCCGTTAGGACCGATGACACCGACGATTCCACCGCGCGGCAGATTAAAACTCAGACCTTCGTACAACAGCCGATCGCCATAGCCTTTCATGACGTTCTCTGCACGAATCACAACATCGCCAAGCCTCGGCCCGGGCGGAATCATGATCTCTACTTCCTGTTCGCGCGCATTTTGCTGCTCGTTCAACATCTGCTCATACGCCGCAATACGCGCCTTGGACTTGGCCTGCCGCGCCCGCGGGCTGGAGCGAATCCACTCAAGCTCACTGGCCAGCGCCTTTTGCCGCTTGGATTCCTGCTTTTCTTCCTGCTTCAAACGCGCCTGCTTTTGCTCCAGCCAGGAAGTGTAGTTGCCCTCAAACGGAATGCCGTGGCCGCGATCCAGCTCCAGAATCCAGCCCGCAACATTGTCCAGGAAATAACGATCGTGCGTTACCGCAATGACCGTGCCCTTGTACTGCGCCAGATGCTGCTCAAGCCAACCCACGCTTTCCGCATCCAGATGGTTCGTCGGCTCGTCGAGCAACAAGACATCCGGCGCCTGCAACAACAAACGGCACAGCGCCACACGACGACGCTCACCACCGGACAACTCACCGATCTTCTGATCGGCCGGCGGACAACGCAACGCTTCCATCGCCATATCCAGACGACTATCCAGATCCCAGGCGCCCAGATGCTCGATCTGATCTTGCAGTTTGCCCTGACGATCCATCAACGCTTCAAAATCCGCATCCGGATCTGCAAACTTCTCGCTGATCGCCTCGTACTCTTTCAAAATCGCAATCGTCGGCGCTACGCCTTCTTCCACGATCTCACGAACTGTCTTGTTCTCATCAAGCTCCGGCTCCTGCGCCAGATACCCGAACGTGATGTTCTTATCGCGATGAATCTCACCGATATAATTGTTGTCCAGTCCGGCAATGATTCGCAAAAGCGTACTTTTTCCCGAACCGTTCAACCCCAGAACACCGATCTTTGCGCCGTAAAAGAACGACAAATAAATGTCCTTCAGCACCTGCCTGTTCGGAGGGTACACTTTACCAACGCCAACCATCGAAAAAATAATTTTATTATCGCTCAAAGTCTTTGTCCCTTATCAGAAGTTTATTGATGAAAATCTTGTTGAATCCAGCCATGCAACAATCAATCCGCAAAGATCCTTCCCATCTTTATTCGCCGGCATCTCCGGTTTTATCTTCTTCCTTTGCCTTATTTTCAGCCGTTTCAGCAAGCATCGAATCCAGCGCAGGCTGCACCAGATCACGATCCGGATCATGAAAAGCCGCCTGCTGATCCAATTCCAGCTCAAACAACGTCGGTACTTCACCAACTTCCGGCATCGGCTCCCTGGTCCCCTGTTTAATCTGCATACTGGCCCAGGCCTGAAGACGATACGCATCCCGATTGCCCGCGCCCAGACTTGTAACCCGACGCATCGTCGTTTCACAAAGGGTATATTGATGCGCCGCGCAGTAGCTATGACCGATCACATACAGCCGATGCGCACGCTCCTCAGCGCTCATCGTAAACTCTTGCTTTACCTTGTTCTGCTCGTCGAGAAACTCATGCACTGCCGCATTCGCCGCAACGCGCGCAAACCGCACTCCCGTCACCGCACGCCCGACCACATCGACCGACTCCGCCGCCACAACAACAGCTTGCGGCCTGGCCACACGTTCCGAAACCTCACCGATCGCAAACCCCGCCGCCACAACCAACGCAATCACGCATACATACAGCACCGCCGCATACCGCAGCGCGCGCCCCAGCGTTTCTTGCTCCGGCCGCGGCACCTGATAATCCCGAATGCGCTCCCCATATTCACGCGCCTGCCGCACACTCTCAATCCAGGGCCGGATCCACCAGAACTGCAGGCTGTATTTCAGCGCAAGCGCATCCTGCCCGTTGTAAACCTGACCGGCGCCCGGCGCCAGCCCACTCAAAATCGCAGAAATCACCGGCACATGCGCCGGGCGCGGATCAAATCCCACCGGCGCATACGGACCACGCGCCTCCTCCTGCTGCGCAATCGCCCCGCTCAAAACCTCGCCCGCAAAAGCCCGCGACTTCTTCAGGTTTTCCATTCTATCGAGACTTTCGTGCGCACTCTGCGTAATATCATCCGCCGTCCGCCCACCAACCGACGAACTTCGGCCCGATGAATTCTTCTCGGAAGCAACCCCACCTGAAACACGCTCTACCAAACCTTCAGTCGTATCCAGCTCTGGCTCCCAGGCACTGATTTTGGGCAAAACCTTCGTTTTCTTCTCAACGACATTTGCCTCAACCGCAGCCTCGTTCTCCGCCAGCTCCGGAAACAACGCCTCCCAACCGCCCGAAGCCTCCCCGGCAGCGTCCGACGCAACCGTACGCCGAGCTTTTGACGACGTTTCGTCGGCCGACTCAACATTCAACGCCGAAAAACGCCCGAAAGGCACATCGGCCTCCTCCGCCCCGCGCACACTTTTTACCGACGCACTTTCTCGAATCGCCCCTACACTTCGCACAATCTGAGCAGAAATTCCCTCACGCCCCAACATCTCCTTACACGCAGCCGCTTCTTCATAATCCAGCGCCTTTCGGAACGTAAGAAGCCCCAGCAGCAAACTTTCCAGAAGCTCACTCTCCGGCCGGCCGCTCAGCACCGCAAGCCGGCGAGCGATCACAGCAGGCCCATCCGCGCAGTGCTCGGTATGAATCACGACCTGATAGTTTTTTTCACCCATAACGACACGTACAATGGTAGGATTGGACCCGGGAAAGCACACGCATTTTCACGTTCTTCAGTTCTGCGCAGCCGGCCCCGCAACAGCACCGGCCCATGCCACGAACATCGACATTTGCTTCACTACTGCAGACCGTGCTACATCCGCATGTCAATTTGAGTTTAGTCTATTTACCTGTATTTCCAAGAATTGAATCAAGCCCTCCCCCCCCCACTACCACAATCAGGAGACATCGGCATGCAAAAGACATTTTCTGCACTCGCGCCGCAATCTATCCGAAGAAATTTCTGGCTCATTCTGGCCCTGCTCCTCATCAGCGTCGCCACCGGCTGTATCGTTGATGAAGAAGGCGATCCGCAAATTATTTCGATGACCGTGAGCCCGAACAGTGTCAGCCGCAGTGAAACCGGTTCTACCAGCGAATATTTCACCGTTACCATCGATATCGCCAATTTCGAGGACGAAGTTACTTCCGCGGAAGTCTACATCCAATCGCCCGCCCGCACCGCCGAACACGGCCAGATCGAAATCGAAGGCGACACCATCATCCTCTCACAAATCGCCAAAACCTGGTTCGGCAATCTCGAAGTCGGAACCTACAACCTCGGCGCCACGGTGAGAACCGACACCGTCACCGTCCGCGAGAACAACCTCACGACGGTCACCATCACCGACTGATAGACGCGTTTTCCCCGAAATGGACGATATCTGTCCTGCACTTAGCTTCGTCGTGAAGACTCGCGATGTGTACCCGTCGGCTTTTTCAAGAGGTTTGTTCTATGGCAGAAATACGGATTCAACCAGAATCGCGCTCCTCCAATATCCAGCAAGCGCTTCAAGGTTTATCCGATGGCGTAACCAGTCTGGTCAAAAATCATATCGAGCTGATTCGCTATGAGGTCAAAGAAGAAGCCACGCAGGCCGGCAAAAACGCCGCCGCGCTCGCCCTGTTTGGTCTGATTACCTTTGTTGGCTACGGCCTGCTCAACATCACCGCGATCCTGTTCGCCGGATGGTTCGGCGGCATTGTGGCCATGGCAATCACCGCGCTTATCCTGACCTTAATCAACCTGGCAGGCGGCCTGTTTGCGATCTTGAAAATCCTCAAACGATTCGAACACAATGCCAGCGGACTCAAAAGCGTCGGTGCAGAACTTAAGAAGGACAAGCAATGGATAAATCAGATTCGCAACAACTCGTCCCCACAACTTCCGGCCCAGACCTCATAACCTACGAAGGTGAAGACGGACCGGCCGCCGAATTGCGCGCAGAAATCGAGGCTTCACGCCGACAAATCGCACGCAGTCTCGAAGAACTCCAGCTCGAAGTCGAATCCACCGTGGAACGCATCACTGACTGGCAAGGCTTTGTCCGAGAGCATCCTCTGCCCTGCGTCGGTGCTGCGTTTGCTTTTGGATTATACCTCGGCCTGCGCTAGCTGAACTTGACGTCCCGTAAGCGGTGCGCATGCTTGGTCCCGCTCGTTAATTCAGCTTGAACGTCTGTTTTTTTGCCCACGCTCAAGTGCTTCACGGTACGATAATCCGGATAATTCCCTTTCCATTTGTAGTTCCACTTCTAACGTTGCGAAAAAATTATGAGTACGATTTCAAACGATATGAACCACGAGAGAACCACTGTGAATGATCAGAACCAGGATACCCGTGAGCGTCTTGAGGAGCAGTATCAAAACCTTGAGCAACACGTGGCACAAACGCGAGAGCAGTTACAGCACTTCAACGAGCAGGCCGTAACCTTCATTCGTCAGAATCCAGGCTGGTGCATTCTAGGAGCGGTTGCCGTGGGTTATGTCGTCGGACGAATGGCCTCTAAACGCTGGTTATCCTGAGGAGTTTGCTATGTATGATAATTATGATGATGCAACGCAAAAGCCAATGCTGGAAGAACGCAGCCTGTCTGAAAACACGCAGCGTGTTGCCGCAGATCTGCGCGAGCTGGTCGATACCGTACGACGCGACTACCCGATCGGTAAGTATTACGAAGAAAATCCCTACGTCGTACTCGCCGCCGCCGCCGGCGTTGGCTACGTCCTGGCCGGCGGATTGTTTTCCCCTTTCACCAGGCGGCTGATGCGCATCGGCATGAAAGCCCTGGTCATCCCCATGGCAACCAACCAGCTCAAAGGCAGCAACAGCGCGCAAGATCCAAATATCTTCAGGCAGTAACCGTTTACTCTGCACACACGTTGGTTTACCAGGTCACTACAAAAACCACTCGAACATAACCACGGCATATCAGGAAGGAGCCTTCGCATGGATTGGAAAAAAGTATTCACAGACGTCAATCGCCAGGTTAGCAACACCTATGACTCCAGTGTCGAATCCCTGCTTGATCGACTGGGACTCGAGCAAAAACGCAGCACCATGGAAGTCATCCTGCCCGTTCTCGGTATTTTCGGAGCAGGCATCGCCGTAGGAGCCACACTCGGACTACTTTTTGCCCCCAAACGTGGCGATGAAATCCGTGGTGATATCCGCAATCGTCTCGAAGATTTCCGCGAGCGTGTGCCCACCTCCTACGATGAAATCCGCAACCGCAATAATCGCGAAACAACCACGGACGTACAGGCCCAGCCCTACTCCGATACACTGCCGCGCTAATCCTTGTAGTCATCCACCCCTGCCCCACAAAAAATCCCCGGAGCCTGACAGGCTACGGGGATTTTTTGTGGAGACAATCTTACCAATGAGTCATGCACTCAGTACGCCGACTCCGGCACAAAAACAATATCACCCGGCAACAGGCGTATATTGCGTTGTCTACCTTCTACAATCTCCTGCATCGGAACCCGCACCTGAACCTCCACCTCGTTCACCACACGCGTTAATTTCGTGTTATTGGTGCTGGCGCGCTCAGAAAAGCCGCCGGCCAGAGCAAACGCCTCGATGATGCTCAGATTGGACTGATACGGAAACGAGCCCGGCTTTTTGACCTCTCCAAACACAAAGATCCGCTTGGAATTATACTCGAGCAGCGCGCAGGAAACGGCCGGATTACGCACATAACCATCACGCAGGCCCTCGGTAATCACCGCCTCGACATCGGCACACGTTCGGCCCGATACCTGGATTCGCCCAACGTACGGATAATTGATGCTGCCTTCGCTTGAAACCGTAAACTCCCCGGACAAATGCTCTTCCGAAAAGACACGAATCTCAAACTTATCGCCCGGTCCCAGCTCACCCGTTTCGGGCACCTCACTTTGCTGTTCAACCAGCGCAAGAAACGCGGGATCGACACGCTCCTGCCCACAGGCCCCAAGAAACAATCCGAGCACTGCGGCGAGTAAAATCCACCAGAAATGCAAACGGGCATCGCTATACATAAAGCCACTCTGAGGCTGAAGAAGGGATGGAAGCAAAACTTGGAATCGATAAACCACCACAGCGAGAAACCAGGCTACATCACTGTTTTATTTTATCGGAAACCTCACACCAGACTTTACACCTGATGTGAGGTACTTTTTCCAGATAGCAGGAGGACGCCCTGAACGAAAGGTAGGCCGTTTACTCAATACGTAAACGTCGTCTGAATCATCACCTGATGCTGCACGAATTCGCGCAAGATAACCCGCGAAGGATCGATATCCACCACATCATCAAAAATCAGAATTTGATCGTCAGTGAAGTTCGTTCCAAAGCGGTAGCGCAATTCCGCATTCCACCAATTGGTAAAATTATACAGCACGTTTGCACCTGCGCCCAACGCCAGGTCATTCACATCATCCGGCGTCAGCACCTGTTGGCTGGTACTGGTCGGCAACTTTACGCCACCATCTTTATAGCGATAGTCACGAATATTGACGTCACCTTCAGCACTCAACCGCAGGCGATTCGCCAGAAATCCCTGCTCGTAACCTGCATAGACCCGATGAAACGTGTAGTAGTTACTGATTGGTGAATCGCGAAAGTTATATTCATAACCAGCGCGCAGACGGTTGTTCAGACCATGGTTTCCAAATCCGTAATAGACTTCTGCCAGCGCCAGCGGACCGCTAAACGAGTCGCCGGAATCATAAAAACCGTTACCGTAGCCGGCCAACAATCTGGCTCCCAGGCGGTTGGTCAACAGACCGTTCAAACCACCCATCACACGCAACGGCATACTATCGATCTTATCGACGCTGGGCCGATCTGTCGGACGATCCTGGTACTGCAAAAATGAGAAGCTTGCATTCAGCAAGAGCGCCGTCTTGGGCAAGAACTTCCACGAATTCTTCAAGCTCAGGTTATGACTACCGCGATCAAGCTCCTCGAAAAGGTTGTGCCGATACAACGTATAGTTATACCCGAGATGCGAAGTCAGAACCCGGCCGCCCGGATGAAATCCGATTTCTGCACCGGAGCGATTCCAGATCCGATTGATCGTCAGGGTTGAAGCCGAGCTGGGCGCTTCGTTGGTGCGCATAAAGTCGTTGAACACACGCAAGCTAACGGCGCCGCGTGGGTTGACCACGAAGTTTCCACTCAGCGTTGTCGACAAACCGCTCTGTTCACTTACATCCTCATTATCGACCGCGAAATACTGCGTCCATGCAACAGCGCCATTGAACCCGAGATCAACGCTTGTAGGGTCGATCATGGAGATCCGCAGACGTGGCTCCACAATGCCAAGTGGCGCTGCGCGCGTCTGCTCACTGCCCGAACTGTAAAAGAGGTTACTGTTGAAGCCGCTGCCCAGCATCAGCCCCGGATTCAACTGAAAATTGCCCGAACGCAGCCCGTCTCCTGGCTCGGCAAACGCTGCTGCCGGAAGAATCAGCAGCGCCAGCGCTATCAGAGCCGCGCTACGTACCGTCGTTCTCAGTTCTCTATTCATACAAGCTCTCGATTCAATATAATAACGCGTTTACACGGCTCGCTCATCTGGCTTCGACGGCCACAAAACCAGCCATCGTTCGTGCTTCGCGACAATTATCAATTCACACTTCATCCCTTGCATCGTCGCGCAGGAGTTCTGCGCGCAATGCCGGAAAATTCACACCGATCCGCCCCTCAATCAAAAATATGGTGAAAACTTCGGTAATCCTTCGAGCACCAGGGGATCGTCCCCCAGAAAAGACTCATCCTCAGGAATGATGTCCGGATCAATCGTCACGTCGAGCAGGGTATCCTCGGCATAACGCACTTCTTCGCCCGCACACACACGCGCTTCCTCGCCAAGGCCGGATACCTTCTGGCCGGCAATCGAAATCAGCGTGTAATGATGCTTGGAAGCTTCCTCATCGGCACGGCTTACCGCATCGGACAGACTCACATAACTCTGTTCGCTGACCTTTACGAAGCCCTTAATAGCCGCAAGCTTTTCGTTGACGCAGTTGATCTTCAGAATATCACGCTCTTGATTACGCGCCCGACCCAATAGCTGATCGGTTAATTCAAGCGTAGATTTCATCGTTGCGATTTTACTCTGGGTGCGCTCCATGCGCTGTGTGCCTGAAAGGCTATCGATATCTTCGTCGATCAAAGAACCCGAATTCCGGCCGTTAAACTCTCGAATCGCCTGTTCATTGAGTGTCGTTCCCTGCTGCGCAGCAACCAGGCCCCCGACAAGCGCGAGTGTGAGTGTGACGGCCACGAAGGAAATCCAACGAATCTTCATAGCGCAACCTTTACCGAAAGAATCATGATACAACCCGCCTCAGTACGTCGAATTCAACCATGGATTGAGGACGGAAGTGCCACAAATACCGTGCCCGGCAATCCATCCATGCAATCCAGAAGGCGCTACCATATACGGTAACTACCGTACCGCCTATCAAAAAAAGATAACAACCTGCAATCTCTTTTCAAGGCTTACGCCAGAGCCACGCTCTGGCGCTGGTTATTACTGACCGGGCTGAAAAACAAATGGCATATTGATGATGACGTCACCGCCCTCTGGAGCGGGCAGACCACGCAGACTCTCAATCTCTTTGGCCACACACTGCCCGACGCCGCCGCCCACATCATCCACCACAGCCTTGGCCTGGGAAACCACACCCCGTGAGCCGCGCGCGGTAATCGTAAAGTTCACCACAATTCGACCACCGGCCTGATGATTGCGACGAAGCTCCCGTTCATAACAGGCCTGAATTGCGGCCTGCCGCCGGCGAATAGCCGTAGCGACCGACTTATTATCCAGTGTACCGCCTGCCATGTCCGAGGGATCTTGAATCTTGATGGGTCGCGCCTTGATCTGACTCTCAGCGACTTTTCCAGTATCCACCCCGGCTTTAGCCTGCTTGGTTCCCTTTAAGCCACCAATATCATCAATCCCGGCTCTCGCGCCCACACCATCGGCATCGGGACTGCCGCCTTTACGGATACCGCTGCGCTCCACACCGGCCTCGGCGTGTTGAACACCAGTTGAATTCGCAAATGCTTCTTCAGCCGAGATGTTGCCCACTCCACCCAGCAAGGTATCGACCACCGTTCCCCCGCCCTCGCCCTTGGCGCCCAGCACGCGCAACAAGGTTTTATCTTCCACCTGGCGCATCGTCCGCTCACGAGCACGTTGATCTGCAACCTGCTCCGGACTGCTGCTATCGCCACCGCTCTCACGTTCCGGAGTCGGCGCGGCAGCCACAGGCTCACCGGTGCTCTCTCCTTCACCTTCGCCTTCAACCACCTCCGGTTCAACTGGCGGCGGCTCCTCTGGCTCTTTATCGGCCCGAATATGAACAAACCGAGACGGAAACTCATATTCCAGATCCTCAGGAATCGGCCATTCCTGCGAGGTCAACCAGATCACAAATCCAAATTGCACAAACGCCGATAGCAGCAGGATAAAGATATACCGCCGATCAATATTCGAATTGAACCCGCCCCGCATCGAAGCCGAAAGAACCGGCGCGGGCCGCGCTACCGGCGGCTTCACAAACTGGAATAACAGTGACGAATCCTCGATCATCACCTTACCGCGACTGCCTGCGGTCAGTGGAATCGAGTACCCCTGGGCTGTCTTCTTGGCCTGCCCCAGACGCACAAGTTCATCAATTTCCTTAACCCCGTCGCCCAGACTGAGGCGTGCATCCATGCCAGGCAACAAGTTCAGAACATAACGCTCTTTTTCGACGGAAAACAAAACTACCGATTTCGGTACATTGGAACCCGGTACAAAAAGCTGATTCCCCACGATCTCGCTACCGATCTTCACCGGTTCCATCGTGCGTATGAGACGCTCTTCGATGATTTTACCGTTATGAATCAGACCGATGCGTAGAACCTTTTGGCCGGACTGGCTGGACATAAAAAGTTCCTTCGGAGCTTAACGCTCAGAAGTGCTTCTCAGGAGAATCGATACCACAGACCTCCCGACCGACGACTGAGCGTTACCATAGTCTTTAGAGCGCCCTAACTCGCCTGAAATACACTGTGCGGCATCAAAATGCTTAGAACGCGAGAATTTGGGACAAAGTTGCTTTGATTAACGTAAGCATTAAAACTTAAATTTTCAGCCCTGTCTACAAAATAGAAGCCCGGAAATTCCGGGCTCTTATTTTTGTAAACACAACGATACGCTATACCCCAGGTTATTAATTCAGACCGCCGAAGGTCCTCATATCACTCTTGATAATCGCAAATTTAAACTGGCTCAGCTCAGCCTGTCCTGCGGTATACATAACTTCGGTAATAAGTCGGTAGGGAATCGTCTGATCGATGACAAGTGTAACAACCGGCTCATAATCTTTATTAAGATAGGCAAACTGCCGTTTTTGTTCCGCGATGGTTTTGGTGAGTTCTTCAAACAGCGGCTGAATGATCATGCCGCGCTCACCGCCTCGCTTCTGACTCTGATCAACGACCCCGTCCTTATGATCCACGGCGAGGCTATCATTGACCAGAATCGACTTTCTGGACACCGTGATCGATGTCATATCTTCGGGCATCAGCTGCGTAGAGCTTGTCGGAACTTTCAGATCCGGTCCAACTGCTTTAATCGGCTCATCACCAAAGCTCTTAAGCAAGAACACGAGCATGATGACCAAAATATCCATCAGCGAGTTCATACTCAACGTACCGGTAGCGTCATCGGGCCGCCGAACTTTCTTTCTTCGCTTTGCAGAACGTTCCTGTTCCTCCAGCCAGGCGTGCTCTTCGCTACTCAAACCCGCTCCTTTTTCTTGATTTTCTTGCATACAAGCCCTCCAAGCACACAAGGCTCAGTTCAAATTACTGCAAAATGGACAGGACCGGATCACCAAAAAGTATCGCGTAGGCGTTATTTTCAACTTTCGGATCTGCTCCATAAAACTCATCATTCGTACTGAACGAGTCCTTTTCAAGCTGAAAACGAACGATATCCATCACACGAACCAGAACCGTAAAGGGCATATCAGCGTCCGCCGACAGAGTGATCACGGTCTCATCTGGATATTGCTTCTTAATACGCGAAAGTTCGTTGTACAGCTCACGGAAATTATAATAGCTCAGAACCTCTTTCAACAGTTCATCGCCTTCTTTCTCTCTCTCCGCCCCCAGCGCGATAATACGACGTGCCTCGGTAATTTTCGCAGCTACGTCAGCAGACTGCTCAACCAGACAAATGGTAGGTCCCTGGGGCGGACAGCCTGTCTTGGCAGGCAAAACAGCGCCCGTTGCGGCAATTTGAAATCCATGCGGGGAAATCGCAACCGTAAGGTTCAGCGGCTCCTTCTCATCGGGCTTGGGCTCCGAGGGCGCGCTGGGGCCACCAACCGACAACGTCGGTGCTGTAATATTGATGACGCCGACCTCCACAAAAACAACGGAGAGCAGCAGCATCGGAATAAGAATGATGACAAGGTTCATCATCGTAGTGAGGTCGAGATCCTGAACCGGATCTTCCGCTCTTTTGCGGCGTGCCATGTAACCTCCTAGAATTAACAAGCTACATACTGTAAAAAGCTTGTCTGCACTCGCTAAAAAAACACCAGTTCCAGTGACTTTCTGTACGCCATAGCACGCAGCGTTTCTTGAAAACATTCTAGATACGCTGCGTACGACTTCTGTGTATGGCGCTAAGTGATCGGAGTAACCGGCAAAACGAGATTTTTTGTAGACTTATTACTCCAGAGGAGTCGAACCGCCCTTACTACGCGTAACCAGCATGTTCTCAAGTTTGACGCTATACAGGTCAATTTCATCGAGAATACGCTTGCTGACACCCGACAACACCATATGCGCCAACAGGGTCGGAATAGCCACGATCAGACCGAAAGCGGTCGTGTTCATTGCCAGAGCAATACCCTTTGACAACATCTGCTGACGAGTTTCCGGAGTAGCCGTCTCAAGAGCCTCGAAAGCCTCGATCAGACCGATAATCGTTCCCAGAAGACCGAGCAGCGTTGCAACGTTAGCGATCGTCTGCAACGTAGGCGTACGTTTCTGAATGCGCGGAACAACTTCAAGCGTTGCCTCCTCAAGTGCATTCTGAATCTCAACTTCTCCCTTGTTCGCACGTGTCAACCCGGCCTTGATGACCTGCGGAAGGACACTTGAAGGAGCGCTGTTACACTCTTTGATCGCCTGATCGATACGATCAGCCATTACAAGCTTGGAGATCTTTGCCATGAACGGCTGAGCATTGATGTTGTACTTAAAGAACAAAGCGAAGAAACGCTCGATTGAAATACCAACTGCAAAAATACTGGCGATGAGGATGACGATCATCCAAATTCCGCCGTCCCGAAAGGCTTCAGCAATTGCGCCCATTTCCAGTTACCTCCGTGCTTGTTTGATTGGTTGCGACCCGACTGGATTGCATGAAAATTCCAACTTTGACTATCCTTCCTTCCGGCATTGACTCTCGTAGTCTTACTGCATGCCTTTTTGAAGGCCCTAATGAGACTGACATCTATAACACATACATTTTGAAGCAGCAAAGTACTTTTGCTATCAAAACACTTAAAACTAAAAACAGCGTAACCGTTTGAATTTGCTTGTCATTTACCGCAAACCAGCATTTAAAAACATTCTAAAACGGTTCGTCTTCAACCGACTCCAATAATTCCTCCAAAAATGAAGGCTTTGGATTCAACGCTTCGTAATTGAGGTTGGCGTGTTGAAGAATATAAAAAGCTTCGGGCTTTTGAATTCGACCTTCTACAATGATCTCTTCGAATTCAATGACCCGCTGTGCCTGGGCTGGCGAAACGCCAAACCCCAGCAGAATCACACCGGCGGCAATCAATGAAACAAGGACTTTAGCATGTTGATTTTTCATAAATTTCCTCAATTCACCAACAATAGATTCCTCAAGCCAGGTGAGATTCTGGTACCGTTTTATCACGAATAAAAAAATGAGCAACGAATTGCTATGTTTTGGGCAAAACTACTCATCTTCATCCACAACTTCTTCCGGATCGGATTCAGTCGCAGCCGCTTCTTCGGCCTGAATCTGCGCGCGTTTGGCCATTTCCTCACGCTGCTTGGCCTGCACAATCGATTTGTTCGCTTCTTCGATGAAGCGAGACGTAGGATCCTCGGCCGCCATCGTGCCGCGGGCAGCCTGGCGGTAGAGATTAAACGCCTCGATCGATTTATGGAGTCGGGGCACCGTTTCCGTTCCCGGAATATCGCTCTCCAGATACAAGATACCGAGGTTAAAGTAGGCGTCGGCATAACTGTTATCGAGCGAAATCGCTCGCAGGAATGCACCTTCTGCTTCTTTAAAACGCGCACTTCCTTTGTAGGCATTGCCAAGGTTTAAGTACGCCTCTTTATAATCAGGAAATCCATCCAGGGCGGCCATATATTGCTCAATTGCCGCATTATAGTCGCGCGCTTCGTGATAAAGCAGCCCCAGATTGTTGCGTGCTTCCGGGTAATCTGGCTGTAATTCGACAGCGCGACGATAATTCGCCATGGCGGCCGGCGCCTGATTCATCGCAAGCTCAATGTTGCCGTACAGATAATAAATTTCTGCACGCTGCGGAGCCAGTTTGACAGCACTTTGTAAGATCGCCAGACCGAGCTCGTAGCGCTCAAGCTGGTAATTCGCCTGCGCCATGGCCAGCATGGCATCGATATGACGTTCGTCTTTGCGCAATATGTCTCGAGCCGCGCGGATCACATCCTCGTAACGTTTTTGCGCCAGAAAAATCTCCAGCCTTGCTGCTCGATGCTCCAGATTGTCAGGACGCATTTCAATAAATCTGCGTGCGAACTCATCGGCATCGCTTGTGCGATCCTGGCGGATATAAATTCGGGTAAGATTGACCAGAGCCGGGCTAAAATCGGGGTATTTTTGCAGTGATTGCAAATAGCGACGCGCGGCCACATCGTATTCAGCCCGCCTCTCATACAAAACCCCGAGATTGAACGCGGCCAAAAAACCACCCTGTGGTTCATCGACCAGATCGGTCAGCGTACTGATCGCTGCGTCGATACGACCACTGTTGGCATTTTCAATTGCGCCACGAATCTTCGCATTGATGTGCGGTGCAATTTCGCCGGTTACCGTCGACTGTTCCGGGTCTGCAACGCTGCTTGCATCGGGCATATCAAGCGGCGCTCTCTGCTCTTGGGCAGCAAATTCGCTGATCGTATCGCTTTGCTGCATTTCTGCCAGATTCGGATCGCTTTTGGTCGATGTCGACGAGCATCCTGCCAGCATTCCAACGCACAATATACCGGTGAGCAGGTTTCGAGACAGCGTCGTCCAACGAAATGGATATTTCTTAACGGACAAATTGATCACGTCGGATCCTCCTGTTCAGCACGTTCCTTGAAGACTTCGTAGGCTTCGGCATCGAGGTACGGTAACCCTGTGACACTCTGTTTTTGGATCGAGCGACGTTCTTCTTTATACAGCGGATATTCGCCGGGCTTGAACTTATTGAGTTCATCCAGCGTGCGCTTGGTCCACTCGTTGACGATCTTATCCTGCTGGGCGCGCTGAATCGTTTGCTCGTAGCGCGTAATCGCGGCTTCCTCCAGCGGAATCGCGATATCCTCAAGTCGCTCCTGATAAATATCGTGCTCATCGGTACCTTCGGCAAAAGGAATCGGTACTTCGTAGAGCGCGGCGGCAAAGTGTTGCAGCAGCGAACCTATCCGGAAGTTGGCGGCCATCGTCCATTCCAGGCTGCGGTGCGCCATGACTTCGTTGTATTTTGCTGTCAACTTCTGCTGACCTTCGATCTTTTCTTTCAAAAGGCGTTCCTGTGCACGCAGATTTCCCTTGATCTCCAGGGCCTTCCATTTTTCGAATTCTTGTTCAACCAGCATGAACTCGGCCTTGCCGCTGTAGTACGATCCGGGCGAAGCCGGCTCAAAACCACGGCTGTTGTACTCGTTCAGCACGTTGCGATACCAGACCGCTGCATTCCGCTGATCTTTTCGACCTTCGTGATAATCGGCGATCATCATCATGCCTTCGAGAACCCGCAGGTTATTCTCAGGATTTCGGCCATATTCACGAATATACGTCTGAATTGTGTTGATCATCTGCCGGGAATCGCCGGCTTTTTGGTATGCCAACACAGCCTGCCACATGCCCGGTCCTGCCTGCGGATCGTTGGGATAAGCACGGGCGAACTGAATATAAGTTTTCGCAGACTCATCGTAACGCTGCAGGTTCTCGAGCAAAACAGCTACACTTTTCAACGACTCGCTACGCTTTTCCTCGACGATAAATCCCATATCGCGAAGTTCCTGAGGGGACTGTCCGCGGTATTTATCATAAAAGAGCGTGTAATTTTGGATCGCTTTTTCAAATTCAAAGAAGCGCTCCGAGTTGATCGCCACCCGATACAACGCGTATCCGGCGAGTGGATCATTCGGGTATTCCTGATAAACGCGCTCATAGAGACGCAAGGCCGAGTCATACCGATGCAGCAATTCGTAAGCGACGGCGGCGTTATTAAGCGCTTTGGGCGCGTACTCGTGATCTGGCGCATCGTTCACCAGACGAATGTACTCTTCGGCGGCTTCCGCATATTTTTTCTCGGCATACAGCGCTTCCGCCGATTTAAAGAGCGCGCCCAGACGGAACTCTCGCACCTCGGCGCGCACGGCCTCGGCCTGATCGCCCTTGATAACCTGTGAGAGGCGCTCAGCCCATTCGGCGAGTTTGGTGTAATCTTGCTCTTCACGGTAGGTGTCGAGGATCAGGCTTCCGGACAGGTAGGCGACTTCCTGGTCTGAGTAGTTATCGACAATCCATGCAAAGCGGCGGCGCGCTTCCTCGTAATGTTTGAAATCGTAATAGACTTTGGCCGCTTGAAACGCGAATTTTCCATCCAGCTCAGGATCTTCAGGATTTTGAAGCCGTAAAACCACGTAGCGATCCATGGCGGTGACATACTTTTCGACCACCGGAGGGACTTCCTCGCTGCGGATGGTTACGCCCTCTTCGCCCTCAACCTGATCCGGCTCAACCTGTTGGTTGGCGGTCTGACGCGCATCTTCAAGATCCAATCCACCCAGAACAGTGGCCGTCAGCTCACCGCGCTGGATCTGTTCGCGAATCATAAACTCAAGCGATTTGATCGCGTTGAATGCGCTGATCTCCTGATACTCATTGCGGACCAGATCAAGTTCACGCACGACCTCGTACTGGCTAAACGCAGCATCATACTGGCCGGAGTAGTACAGACATTCGGCGTAGTAAAAATTCCACTGAAACGCCTCTTTGTCATTGGGATAGGTCGTCAAAAACTCTTCGTACGCCTGGGCAGCAAGCTTGTAGCGCGCCTGGGTGAGGGCGAGCAGATCGGCATCACGACGCACAAGCGCTTCACTGCGCAGATTTTGCGCCTGTTCATGATACCAGGTCGCAGCCTGAATCAGGTTTTCCCGAATAATATTATCGCCGTAGCGCAATGCTTCGTCGTTACCAACGCGCCGTTGATAGGCATACCACTCGCTGTTGACGCCGTAGTATTCCATCAGACGGCGGCGAACCTCAAAAGCTGCTTCCGGCTGCATATCCCGATGCAAGGCAAGAATAATTTTCTCGTGCATCGTGGGGTTTTCGCGGTGCGTGGGATCGGAAGCGATCATGTATTCATAAAGCGCGATCGTTTCGGTGTACTGTGCCCGATCAAACAAAAACTCCGACAACTGCGCCAGGACTTCGCGTTCGTAAGGCTGGCCACTGTTTAGATACTTTCGAACGCGCGGCAGTCCATAATCCTCGTCCCGCACGCCATCCAGATCCCAGTCTTCTTCGGCCAGCGCGATCGCGATGTATTGTACGGACTCCTCACGCAAAACCGCGCCCGAGCGCCCTGTCTGCCGCTCCACTTCATCGCTGTATTCTACGAGCTGCTTAAAATAGGCGATCGCCTGATCAAAGTTATCCAGGCGATAGTACGTCCAAGCCAGTTTATACAGGGCTTTGTCGTAAAACTGACTGCCTTCATCGCGCATTGCCTGTTCATAGGCATGCTTTGCAAGTTCCAGATTCTGCGTGATATCGCCGGCATCCGAATAATCGAAATGATACTCGCCCACCCGCAACCAGGCTTCCGGAACAAACGCACTGTCCGGCCGTTTTACGATCAATTCCGCAAACAGATCACGTGCTCGCTCCGGATCGCCCATCTGTTGTACGGTGTATGCCAGCAGATAATAGGCACCATCGATATGACGATACTGCGGCCAGTCTTTGATCAGGCGCTCAAACAACGCGATCGACTGCGCATAGGTTCGTTCGGGTTCCTCGGGCATATCGGCGATCTGCCCGGCTTCATAGCGCAGGCGATCTTCCTGATACTGCTCATCAGCCCGCAAATAATCATCGTTAGCTTTCTCAAAATACAGTTCTGCAAGGCGAAAAATCGCATCGGGCGTATATTTCTCGTTTGCCGGATTGCTGAGCAAGAATTGCTCGAACGTAGTGATCGCTTCTTCGCGGTTTTGGCGCTCAATGCTTTCCAGCCCACGAATCTTTCCGTCGTATTCTGCATTGATCTGCGCCGCGCGCCGGGTGTATTCCGCCTCAATGATCGCATCGATCGTATCTTGATAATCCTGAATTTCGGCAGCGTAACGGCTGTGAGCCTTTCCGTAGGCTTCGAGCGCCTCGACGAATTTTTCGTCCGTTCCCGGCGGTGCAGCCGGCGCAGCCGGAATGGACGCCGGAGGTGGCGGCGTTTCGCGTGAATTCGTACCAGATTCCGTTTCGGAATTTTCGGCGCTTTCTGCAGAAGTCTCGGCAGGCTCTTCAGCGTGTTGCTCCGGACCGGCTGTTTGCGCATACGTCCAGGCCGGACTCATCCACGTCAACGCACTCAGGGCGAGTATGCCACCCACGCGTGAAGCCTGCACGAATACAAATTTTTTGTTATTTCTGAGAGGGACCATCGTCCGCCCTTGCTTCAAAGACTGATTGGAGTCACTTTTTTTATTCTTCATCAGCGCACATCCTGGAACGCATCACGGAGCAGCTGAAGTTCACTCGCGCGGTTCTCAAAAAGTTGGTTGATCTCGGTTGTTACGCTTTCTTTTTTCCTCCAACTCACATCGATCAAGCCAACATGCCCACGGAGTATGATTTCTTCGAACTGCCGGCCAACCGCCTGATAATTCAAAAGCGCAAGTGCTGCGGCGGTCTCCTCCGAATTTGCTTTGATCAGGTCAAGTTCTTGCTGGTAACCCATGAGAACTGCGTATTCCAGATCGAGATCTTTTTGCACCTCGCGAACACGTTCGGTGACGATTTCATCCATCGATACGAAAAACTGCTGCAACCTGGCTGCTGCGCCCGGCAAACGCGCGCGCGCCTGCGCAATACGCTGCAAATTTCCGCGTAGATCTGCAGGCGCCCGACCATGGAGAGCTCCCAAAAACTCGCTCTGCTGTTGGAGCATTTGCAAATACTGGCCACGCAATACGCGTTCGCGGCTGGCAACCTGATCGCCCACACTTACATCGCGACGCGAAATATCGAGTTCACGCTGCAAATTCGCGCGTTGCTTGTCGAGCTGCTTGATGGTTTCGTGCATTTCCACACGCATTTCATCAAACTTTCTGCGATCTTCGGCCGGCATGCTCTCCAGCGGATTGGAACGAATATACGTTTCAATTCCATGAAGATTTACGCGCAATGTATCGATTTCATAAGCAACAGAATCGAGCTCGCGCCGCATTTCGGAAAACTTCTCGCCCACCTTTGCCTGGCGTGCGCGCAGCTCTTCCCGGTTTTTGGGAAGGGTCGCATACTGCGACTTCAGCTGGTTAAGCTGCTGCTCAAGTTGGTCAAACCGAGACCGTTCTTCGGCGGTCATCATCGACTCCAGATAAGTCCGCTCGTAAACCAGCAGGCTTTCGTAGAGTTCAATGATCTGATTTTCCGTTTCGATGCCGAGCGAAATTCCTTCTGTGATCTGAGGAAACGCTTCGACTGCAGAACCCGAGCCGAGCAGCGCCTCGATCTCACCGATCGCAGCCAGCGCTTCGTCAATGTCTTCCTGCGTCATCAGGTTACTTTGCACCAGCTCTTTGGCCGAAGTCATCGACTTGCTTTCAGCCGCCCAGTCCGTAACCAGTGGCGGCAAATACTGAGCCTGACCGCCCTCCAGATCGCGCCGCACCAGATCGACAAAGAATGTATCGAGATCGTCATGATCGGCGATAAACGCGGTCAGATCTTGATGAACCGGCAAAAACGTATTGATCACATCCTGATAAACACTGCGTGCCTGCTCATGTTCGCCAAGCCGCAATGCCAGATCTCCCATCAACAACTTGGCTTCCGGCACAAATGTTGGATGCGGATTGGAAAGCAACAAAATATCGACATTGCGCAACGCCGCGCGATTGCTTCCACGCGAAATCAATGCCCACGTCAGCTCATGTAAGGAACGCTCAAAGCTCGGACTGGTACGTGGCAACTGGATATAATACTCGACTGCCGAATCATAATCGCCCTCTTCATACGCCAGACGCCCCAGTGCAAGATACGCCATGTCGACCACATTGCTGTCAGTCGGCGTTCTGGGCACGGATTGAATGATCGACAAAAACACTTCACGCGCTGGCGCAAACAATCTCTGCGCCGAAAACGCAATCCCCTCATAATACCTGGCTACAAACGCATACTCACTGCTCTGAGAAGCACGCTGAAACCACTCGCGCGCCTCGGCATACTTCTTCTGCCGATACAGGGTTTTTCCGCGCATATAGCTCAACATCGGATTGACGTTTTGCATCGTATCCAGACGACTATACAACGCCTCCACCCCGTCAAAATCATTGGTGGCCGATGCGATCTCAAGAAGACGAACAACCGCTTCCTGATAATACTGACCAGGTCCAAGATCGACCAACTGACGGAAAAAGCTTCGCGCCGCTTTATTATTGC
Organism: Lujinxingia vulgaris; assembly: GCA_040393065.1. Lineage (GTDB taxonomy): Bacteria > Myxococcota_A > Bradymonadia > Bradymonadales > Bradymonadaceae > JACCWM01. The sequence continues at coordinate 26,942 of JBEBUW010000004.1, forward strand.
GCATCTGATAAAGACTATCGCCCAGCATATACAAAGAATCGCGATAGCTATCGAACTGCCGCACTGCAGGATTTTCGATCACCCCGACAAACATGATGCTTGCACGCACATAGTCTTGCAAAAAATATGCGACGCGTGCGTCATTAAAACGGGTCTCCAACCGAAACTGCGACTCGAGCAGAGCAGGCGTCAGATAGCGCTGCTCGATTCGGCCCAGTGTTCCATCGAAGCTCTCCGCCTTCACCACCAGCTCATCCAGCGTTTGTGCATGTCCCAGCACACTCGTGAACAAAATAATGCAGGCCGCGCACACGGCATGCCAGCGTGGACTACGCTCCGGATACGACGTACGAATTAACGGCGATTTCATAGTTTCCAGGCTCGTCAATTGCTAAGTTCATCCTTCCTGCCAGCATTCATAGCGTATGCCGCAGGCCAGTCGGCCACTTTCTCGAAAATTCCGGCAAACGCATCCAGTGGCAGCTTCACTCACTCGCCAGAAACAGTTCCAACCGGCGCGACACTTTCTTCCGAAAGATCTTCTGCGGTCAAATCCACCATACTTACATGGCATTGCACATCAGGCCGCTCTTCATGAGCCGTAAAAGCATTGCCTTTCTCGTAGGTGACGATTGAAAGCAGCGTGGTCTTGCCTTCCTCTGCCGTGAATTGACAGGAAGATCGAACATTAAATTCATAACCCTTGGCATAAGAAAACATGCCAAAGCCGCTTCCCTGCAGACCGAGCACAATCGATACCGTGTGCGTGCCAGGCGTCGTCGTCCCGTTATAAATATCCCAGGTGCGCAGGCTGGCCAGATCTCCATCCCGATCGATCTTATTGAAGACGCGATTACCATCAATGCTGAACAATCCGCGGCGGATCTTATAAATTGATCCCAGCTTCGATTCGTGCGTGATGATCACACGGCTTCCAGCCAGATTTCCGCTGAGTACAGTCTCTTTCAGCAAAACGATACGGCTTTTGGAGCGAAACACACGCTCTTTCAAGTCATCGATCTTGGTTTCAAGTTCTTTGACACGCAGATCGTAGATTTCATCAGGACGCTGACCGTCATGTATGCTGATTCCTTCAATCCGAGCCGTATCCATGTTGGCCTGCAGGGATTCCCTGGTTCCAGGATAATCCGAACGCAGTACACGGCCACCCGGTCCGATCACTTCGCCGGCCGGCTCTTCCCCGGCAACTTCACTGGGTTCTGAAGCTTCCTCTGCAGCAGCGGCCTCCGCCGGAGCATTTGACTCGTCAACTTCCACATCCAGCTCGTTTTGTGGTTCTTCTTGCGCAAAAGCCGCATGCGGAGTCACGACAGCAAATAAAGCGGCTGCCGCGAACACGGCCATGGATCTGCAAATCATATACGACATCCTCTATTCACAAGGTGTTGTTTTCGTTCGTCGTTTCGGTAACTTGATCCACGATTGTTCATCGATCAAACGATTTGCAGCCTAAACTACCTCCAGGCAATTCTCAAGAACCAGAAATGGGCTGCACGCACGCACAATGCTGGATCACAGGCCGGACGTCAAGCAGGTGATGACCATCAGAGCTCGATACACTCCATACACCTGCCTGACGCCGTGCTCAACTATTAACCTTTCTCAACCACGCGGCGATAGCGCGTGGGCAGCGCAAACGCAGCGCGATGCAACTCGGCATTGTAATACGCAAGATCGTCAGCAATGACCGCGATCCGCGCCGGATCGATGTTCTCATAAGGATGCGGTCCCTTCGATGCAAAACCAAACGTCCACAATCCGCCCGGATAGGTCGGAACATGCGTGGTATAAAAATCAACCGTTGCGAAAATTTCGCGCAGGCTGGCCGCAATGCCGCGCACTCGTTCGGGATAATAGAACATGCTGTCGCTTTGCGGCACCAGAATGCCGTCCTGACGCAGCACACGGTGACAATCCCGATAAAAAGCCGGCGTAAACAGTTCCACGCCCGCATCCACCGGATCGGTCGAATCCACCAGAATAATATCAAACGACGCATCCGGCGCGTCACGCACATAGGCCAGCCCGTCGCCGATGATCGTGGTCGCCTTAGGATGCTCAAAACCTACCGCAGTCTGCGGCAAGTATTGCTTGCTCTTCTCCACGACAACTTCGTCGATCTCAACCAGAACCGCCTCTTCCAGACCGGGATGACGCGTTACTTCGCGCAACGTGCCGCCATCGCCGCCCCCAATGATCAGAACGCGTTTGGGATTCGGATGCGCAAACATAGGAACATGCGCGATCATCTCGTGATAACCAATCTCATCACGCTCCGAAACATTGACCACGCCGCCCAGCGCCAAAACCGTGCCGAATTCCGGCGTGCGAAAAAAATCAATCTGCTGAAACTCTGTCTCCTGGCTGAAGAGATACTCCGTGATCGTGTGCTCAACGCTCGTAAAATGGGTCAGCGGATCGCGAAAAACGACTTTTGCCATGTGAGAACTCCTTAATAGTATGAATTACCGCAATATCTAAGCAAGAAAAGCAGCAACCGACCACCTTTCCAAAAACATTCGAGTTTCGGAACGATGGTCGGTTTGCCAACAGAAAAACTAAAATTTATTTCTCAGACTTTTCAGCCGAGGCTTCCACACCATACACGCTGGGCAGCGTTCCCGGTGCGACGTCGAAACAGCCACGACGGAATTCCACAGCACTGATCTTCTCCGCCTGAAAACGCTCTTTCATAAATGCATGCGCTTCCCACGGATCGATCACCTGTCCACAGGTAAATACGTCCACCGCCGCATAACCAAATTCCGGCCAGGTATGAATCGTAAGATGCGATTCGCTAATCACAACCACGCCACTGATGCCATGCGGATTGAATTTGTGGAAATCCACAGAAACAATATTCGCACGCATGTGTTTCGCGGCAGAAACCATCACGTCTTCAATGAAGTCGCGATCATTCATCAAATGTGCGGGGCAACCGTAGTACTCAAGGATAAGTTGACGTCCTAATGCTTCCAATTCTTGTGGTCCTTTTTGGTTGGCTTCACCCTTCCAGGCTTTCCCCTCACGCGTTCAAAAAACGATCGTACTTCATCAAGAAAACGATTCGCCCTTTGACACAACGCTAGGAATAGCCTCTCTGAGCGAGAGACGGTCCATGCAATTGCATAAATCACCGGTTATTGTGGTTTTGATTTGCGCCCGTATGACTTGACCCGAGCTTGTGATAAGGCCAAGAGCGAACGCGCCAGATGCGTTGCTATCAGAGGTTTTCTTCGTTCATTTTATCACCTCGAAAAACAAGCACGCATGTTCTCGAATCTTTTCTTTTGGATGGGGCCGGCAAGGCTCGTAATCCGCGGGTTCCAGAGGAAAGAACATACAGGGTTACACTACGAAACATCGCCTGCCCAGTTTTGGCAGGGAAGCGGCCTTGTAGCACAACTGTATAGAATATCAAGAACAATCATCGTATTCTGTAACCAAAATTTCCCTGAGCAATTCCCCCTCAGGCTCTTTCTCATTTACTTTTTTGTGTAGGAATTCATGGAAAACCAGAATGTTGCCCGTATCCTCTCCGAAGTAGCCCAACTTCTTGAGATCAAGGGCGAAAATCGCTTCCGCATCCGGGCCTTCGAGAACGCCGCCCGCACCATCGATGGACTTACCGATTCCCTCCAGGACATCATCAACCGCGGCGAACTAACGAAACTGCCTGCAATCGGTAAAGCGATCGCAGCCGATATCGAAGCAATTTTTACCACCGGAACCTGCCAGCTCCACGAAGACCTGCTCAAAGAACTCGATCCCGGCCTGCTTGATATCTTCCGCGTCCAGGGACTCGGCCCCAAACGCATCAAAACCCTGTACGAAACCCTGGGCATCTCAAATCTCGAAATGCTTGAAAAAGCCGCGCGCGAGCAACGCATCCGCACCCTGCCCGGCCTTGGCGCCAAAACAGAAGAAAAAATCCTCGCTGAAATACAACGCCTCGCCGAAGATCAGGGCCGCACGCCTCTGCCTGCTGCCCAGATCACGGCCGAATACCTCAAAGCCCAGCTCGCCGGACTGCCGCAGGTCGAACAAATCGAGATCGCCGGCTCTTTACGCCGTGGTCAGGAAACCATCGGCGATATCGATCTGCTCGTCGCCTCCGATCAGCCCGCCCCGATCATGACGCTTTTCAGTACCCTGCCCGAAGTCGGTCAGGTTCTGGCCAGCGGAGAAACCAAAACTTCCGTCCGGCTGCGCAGCGGGATCCAGGTCGATCTGCGTGTCGTCGATGCCGATAGCTTTGGCGCCGCCCTGCATTATTTCACCGGCAGCAAAGGCCACCATATCGAGCTACGCACCCGCGCCAAACGCGCCGGCCTGAAAATCAACGAATACGGCGTCTTCAAAAACGACGATCCCACGCCGATCGCCTCAAAAACCGAACACGACGTCTTTGCCGCCCTTGGCCTGCAATACATTCCACCAGAAATCCGCGAAGGACGCGGCGAAATCGACGCTGCCGCCAAAAACGCACTGCCCACCCTGATCGAACGCAAGGATGTGCGCGGCGATCTTCACATGCACACCGTGGAAACCGACGGCCGCGCCACCATCGAAGAAATGGCCGAAGCCGCACGCGCCCTGGGCCACGATTACATCGTCATCACCGATCACTCCGAAGCCGTTCGCGTCGCCAATGGCATGACGCCCGATCGCTTCCGCGCGCACATCGATCGCATTCGCCAGGCCGACGCTGCCAGCCCCGACATCCGCATCCTGGCAGGCATCGAAGTCGACATCCTCAAAGACGGCGATCTCGACATGGATCACGATCTCCTGGCCGAATGCGACTGGGTCGTCGGCAGCATCCACAGCCATTTCGCACTCGACAATAAAACCATGACCGAACGCCTGCTCCGCGCTATGGAAACCGGCCTGATCAGTTGCCTGGGGCACCCGACCGGCCGAATCCTGGGCGGCCGCGCCGGCTACCAGTACGATTTCGACGCGATCTTCGAAGCTGCCCTGGAATACGGCATCGCCCTCGAAATGAACGGCAGCACAGGCCGCCTGGATTTCAACGCCGAACATGCCGAGCGCGCAAAACGTAAAGGCGTCAAAATCGTCTTCGGCTCCGACGCTCACTCCATCCGCGGCCTGAGCGACATCGACTTTTCCGTCCAACAAGCCCGCCGCGCCTGGCTCACCCCCCACGACGTTCTCAACACGCTTTCCGTCGACGAACTACTCGCCAGCGTGCGCCCCGGCCTTCGCTAAAACCTGTGTACCTGACTATCTGAGCCGTGATCCCCGGATTTTCCTCCATGAACCCTACATTTCTCCGCAACGCTCCCTTTCTCATCATTGCGATAATCTCGCTCACGACCCTGCTTACTGTCGGTTGCGAGCGAACCAACGATCCCAATCACGAGCTCCGACGTCGGCTCGAAGCACAAGCAGCCAGCGAAACCGCATCCGTCACCGTTTCTCTTGGCTATATCCATCAGTTTCATGAGTCTTTAGAAAACCAGGCATCGAAAACATCGGAAACCTCGGAAACATCTGAATCATCCGAAAATCCAGACATACAAAACGATCGCATTCTCCACGCACGCGGCAGTCAGGGCGAAGAAATCGAAATCGAGCAATTTTACCTGGTCACTTCCGCCATGGAACTCCATATCTGCGAGGAAGGCTTCGATCCGAGCTTCACCCAACGACTCCAACAATGGTTTTTGCCCACGGCACACGCACACGTCCCCAGCTCTGCGACGCGCCTGGGCGTTCCCTTTGTCGAAAATCTGCTGGCCGAACCCGGCCGCGCACGAATCGTTGGCAGCATCGCACCTCCGCTGTATAATTACTGCCGGCTGTACGCGATTTTATCACCGGCCGATGACGATGTTCTCAACCTGACATCTCTTGAACCCGACCAGATCGAGCACAAAACCCTGCTCATCACCGGCCGCTTCCGTACCTCACCGGAACACCCCTGGCAGCCCTTTTCGCTCGATTCCACAGCCCGCCGCGCAATCGAAATGAAACTGATTGCACCCGATACCGGCCAACAACCGCTTGCCCTGGCGCCATCGCCCGGCCATGCCCTGATCTTGATCGACAAAACCATCGGCGCCTCAATCTTTGATGACCTCGAAATCAATTCCCTACTCGACGGCTCAGCCGCATCAACAGTTTTAGATCGCCTGAGCGCATCCTTTCATATACACGAGTTTCAACAGGAAGATCGCTAAGAGATCTCCTGCCCAATTTTCACCTCAGGATTTGTTCGCTATGTCCACTCCTACTCCGGCCGATAAGGCTGTCCCCAATTCATTTGTCGCACTTGTCCCTGTTCCCTGGAACCTGGATTGCTCCGAACTTCTCTACGAAACCCACGGCCAACGCTGGCTCGAACACACCCGCTACGAAGTAGAACCGGCCGATGACTCACGCGCCTACCCGGCCACAGGCACCATTCGTTTCGAAGACGGAAAAACCGCTCAGATTATTGTCGAAGAACCCATCCCCAACCTGGTCAGTCTGGCCGCCACCAGCCGCATTCCCTGCACGCCCGGCGAGGCCATGATGCTCCGCGACCATGTCGCGATCTGGCGAGTGAGCATGCAGGTCGAAAAAGCCCACGCACTGGAAACCGCTAAACGCTTCGCACGCATTCTCAACACCTTCGTCGAAGCAGGCGCACCGGCCGTATTCTTACCTTTCATCCTGGAGCTTCACTCCCCGGCATTCTTGCAAAGCCAGTCCGAAAATCTCGATAAAATTACCAATCTGGTCAATCTATTCGTCGGAGCCTGGGACAAAGACGGCTGGATGATGACACGTGGCCTGACGGTTTTCGGCCTGCCCGAGCTCGAAACTCCGGTCAACGAAGGACTCAATGCCGCTTACTTTCGCCTGATGGACTGCGCATCCGGCATGTTGAACCAGCAAAGCCGCTTTGCTCCGGGAAGCCGCCTGCAGATTGGCCCCAAAGCCTATATCGTAGAGTTTGGCCCCATCGGTCCACGCGATGAACAGGTACCGATCTGCGGCGCTTTCGGCGTCCAATCTCTGACTCCAGCTTGAATAAATGTATCAACCTATTACGTTGACATCATTTCAACGCCGGACTATCGTTTCACAAATGTTTGTGCACTCATGCAGTGCTTAAATCTTAACTCTGTCGCTCGATTTGAATAATGCTGAGTGAATTCGAGGTCGTTGATGAATTGGTCCGGAATAGCTAACAAGCTGGTATCGCTCGGAGTCGTCGCTTTATCCATGGTGGGTATGACATCATGCGGCGGAGAAGGGGGAGAAGGCGACGAAGTCGTTCATCTCTATGTTTTTAACGGATATGCTGGAAGTAAATCCATGAGCCTGTACGGGCCATCCGGCAAGGTTGTCACCGGGCTTGGCTATGGACAACGGACGGCGGAACCTGTCGCAGTGGATCGCAATCTTGGCACGAACTTCAAACTCGTAGTCGACGGCGCTCCGCAAAGCATCGACACGACTTTTGCACTCTTCTCTTTGTATCCTCATGAGACCGGAACGCTTCTCTTCAAAAAGAGGACCGGCCAGGCCACGGCAAGCGCAACGATTTATCGTCACGTACAATCACGCGCGCAGACATGCCGTCTGGTATTCGACAACTCGCTCTCACTCGAAAACGAAGGCCTGGGCCAATTTGGATTTCTCCCGCTCTTTGAGCTCGGCAATGCAGCCAACGGAGGCTACCTGAGAAATAATGAGGTTGAGCCCCGACCGGCTTTGATGGATTTCATCGATCAGAACCCATATTTTGCTCTTGTACCGCACTTTGAAGATGAAGCTTCACTGATGCTGGTTCATGTTGGTCCCGGAACACGGATCAATTTTGAAACTGGTACATTCCGTGCTCCCAAACCCACCGAAGAGTACGTAAAGTGTCTGGGAGAGGATCCTGCGGATAACGCGGAGACATGTCAGGAATACGGTGAATACACTACCCATATCTACATGCCATCGAACGATGGTCTCCAGTATGTCATCGACTACGTGCCCGGTTATTTAGGAACACCAAACTCCTGCAATACACAGTTCCGTATCGTTTCGGACTTCTCCAATATCTTCGATCCCGACTCGGGCGTATTAACCAACCAGAAAGTGCAGTTCCCTGCCGGAAAACATATGTTCTGGGTTCTTTACGGACGCCCCGTTGCTCCCGATGTGTTCTCCTTCCATTCCGATGATGCAGACACTCCCTTTGCAGAACTTCCGCCCTATCCCGGTGAATAATTTCTGCTGATAGCCATTCCGCGCGAAACCAAAAGCCGTGATTCCAGTCGTTGGAATCACGGCTTTTTACTTTTCCCCGCACTTCTCCTCGCGTCCCCGCCCACCCCGCAACTGTCTACGTAGGAAAGTAGCGCACACCGGGCCCGATAGAATTCCTCGGCAATACTTCGGAAATCCATGAGCCCGACATGCAAAAAATCCCGGTGGCGTATGCTTTAATCTCGTGCTTCGGCTGCACGAGCCCATTCGAGCAATAGCTGCCCGATTTCCGGCTGATCATGAAATCCGCCAAACATTCCCGCTCCCGGACCTTCCGCAAATAGCGGCACAAAATTTGCGGAATGAGGCCCGCCAATCCGAACCCTCTGATTGGCTGCAGTCACCGCCCAGGAATACTGCAGACTAATAGTCGGCGAAGCATACTCACCCTGTAAGGCCGTATCGGATAACCCTTCGTTACGATGAATCTTATCGATTGCCACCGGCAGCATCGGAACATCAAACGAGCCACCACACTGTTTGGCAGCACCACAGCGGCCCTTCGCAAACAGATAATGATTATCCAGAATCGAAAGCGTGTGATCATGATCGGCCGTTACAATCACCAACGTATTCTGATGCTTACGTGCATATTCCAGCGCCACCTGCACGGCTTCATCAAAATCCACGATCTCATCGATCAGCGCCTGACTACGATCCAGAGCATGCTGTGCCCAGTCGATCTGCCCGCCTTCGATCATAAGAAAAAAACCACGTTCACTATTTTCCAGTGCATCAATAGCCGTCCGCGTCATTCGAGCCAGAGACGGAACCGCAGCATCATGACCCCGCCGTTCAGCAGCCGGCGGAAGTGCTCCACCCGCAAGCAAACGCACAATCGGCTGCTCTTTACTGGCCACCGCATCATCCCAGCCCAGTTCTACATGCACGCCACTTTCCTGCAGCTCAGCAATACCACGAGCGCCAAATGCATTCGCGCCGCCACCTGCGACGAAATCAATCCCATCCGAGCCTTCGATACGTTCGCGAAAGTTCTGAAACTGCCCCGCAATTGTTTTCTCATGACGGCGATCAGGCACATGCGCATAAAACGCCGCCGGCGTGGCGTGCGTTAACGTCGTGGTCGTCACAAATCCCGTCCGCAACCCGCGCCTTTCTGCCTGTTCCAGAACACTTTCCACACTCTCCAGCACGCCATCCACCGGCCGCATACCCACAGCACCCGAGCGCGTTCGATGTCCACTTGCCAGAGCCGTCGCCGTTGCTGCTGAATCATTCACCACACGATCCGTACCATGCGTTGCGACAAGTCCCCGGACCGGCATCGTCAACATTTCCAGCGAACCATGCACATAATAGGCAGCTGTCAGTGCATCGACCCCCAAACCGTCCCCGATCAACAAAATAACGTTTTCAGGTCGCTCCAGGTTCAGATGCAAACTTTCATCCTTCGACAGCTCCACATTTTCAACGCCCGCAACACTACTTTCCCGAACGAGCTCGATCAGCCTCTGACCCAGATCCGCATTGTCTTTCACCGCCGCCACAGACGCTGCTTTGGGCCCCTGCGCAAAAATCGGCACCATCGTCGCCGTATGCGCTGCTGAAAAACGCTGACCAGGCTCCAAATAAGGTCGGCTCGCGATCGAGAGATGACCAAAATCCGTTGTAAAACGCCGATCACGAGCTTCCTGCGGACCAAACGCATAGCGTTGCTCGATAGCCTGCTCCGCACTGATTTCACGAACCGAAGCAGCATTCTCTACACCCAGCCCAATATGATGAGCCGTCGATGGAAACTTCTGCGGCAGCCCATCCTTCCCGGCAGGAGGCGCGACCGACTGATCTGCTTTCTCCTGACCGCCCAACGCCTGGATATAGAGCGACAAATACGCCGGATCGAGCACATTCATCCCCCCCGTTTCATGATCTGCCGTCACCACTACCAGCGTATCGTCGCGGCCAGCTGCGTACGCAAGCGCCACGCCAACGGCCTGATCCATATCCAGCGTTTCAGCAACGACCGTCACACCATCCGCATCATGCCCACCCCAGTCGATCATCGAGCCTTCCACCATCAGAAAAAACCCCTGTTCGTTCTCTCGATCCAGCGTTTCAATCGCAACCTGCGTCATTTCCGCAAGGCTCATCCCCCGCTCGCCACTTAATACAGGCGGCATATCCGAAGGATGCATCAATCCCACCAGCTTCGTCACACCTGTCTGCTGCGCTGCCGTAATCTCCTCGGGCGTGCGCGCAATCGTGTAACCCCGCTCCTGCATCACGCCAAACAAATCGACTTCATCCTTGCGCGCCTCAAAAAACCTTGTCCCCGCACCCAGCAATACATCTACACCCGAGCGACTCATATCCAGCGCAATGCTTTCGTACGAATTCCGATGACTCCGATGCGCTCCAAATGCAGCCGGCGTCGCATGCGTAATTCTCGTCGTTGCAACCAGCCCGGTTCGCAAACCAGATTCACGCGCAACCTCGATCACCGACTTCAAATGCCTTGTCGCATCTTCTTCGTCCGCTTCCGACGTCCCCGGCTGTACGCTCACCCCTTCAAAATGCGTCTTATGCCCTGTCGCCAGCGCCGTCGCACTCGCCGCAGAATCAGTGGTAATAAACTCATACTCATGCGTCGTTGCCAGACCTACGTACGGCATTTTCAACATATGCAATGGCTTACCATGCGCATAGGTCGCAGCCGTAACCGCGCCCACACCCATTCCATCGCCGATCACCAAAATAATCCGCTTCGGCGCGCGCTCAGCCTGTGCAACCTGGCTTATTGATTGCTCGGCCGTTTCCACAGAGGCCTGCGTATGTACTGGATCCGTTTTGCCCGGCCGCGCACATCCCGCCCAAATTATCAACATCACCACAAAAACACCGCACCAGGCCATAGCACGCCCGGAAAATCCCTTGTTCACTGCCCGAATCCTCCACAACTTCATTGGGAAACTCTCTTAGAAACCTTCTATCAATCAATGTGGCAGCGTTAACAAAACCTGCCGGGCATCAGAAATCCCCTCCAGTTCATAAATCTCCTGGGTCGCTGTCACAGCTGCCGAACGCCCCGCCAGCAGCACATACCTTACCAATGCGTCAACTCGTGCCGAAGCCTCATCACTCGCCCGCGCACGTTTGAGGAAAGTCGCACGGTACCCGTCAAAACTTTCCCCGATCGCCTCCATCACCTTCTCCGCAGCAGCCCTACGCAATCGGCCTTCAATCGCTTGCTCTGCAGGCAATTCCGCGAACTTTCCCGCCAGCCCGATGATCGGATGCGAATCATAGGCATCATCGCTGTATTCCACCGACAATTCTCTGGACATCACCACCGCTTCGCGGCCATCCCTATGCTCAATTCTGACGTCCACATCGACCAGCCCCGCCATCCAATACGTCGTGACCGAATAACTGTAAATCGAGTAAACAGGCTCCTCGACAAATCTATCCGTATAATATATCCGATCCCGTAAACGCTGCACCTCTTTACGCCGATACTGAACATCACCATACGCTCGCTCTAAATCACGCTGAGCTCTTTCCAGACGACTCAAAGCACTCCGCGACTGCGTATCATAGTTGCTATTACGCTCCCGCTCCCGCGCTCTCTCCAGCTCGACCTGATAACGCCCGACTTCCCGCTGCTCGTCTGTGGTTCGACGCTCAGCCTGCATCAAACGGCTCTCAGCCTGATACAATTGCCGCTCTAAATTCTCGTACTCCGGATTCGATAAAGTCCTCGTACCCGACTGATACTCAACACTCTCCGTGCGCGGCAATTGCCGATAATCAAACGCAATAGGCAAAGGCCCAACATACACATTCGCATCGACTTCCTGCTCCAAACCATCACGAATCAACTGCACGTAAGGAGAATTCGCGGCTCTAATCTCCGCCGCCGTCCACAGATTCACCGTATTCGCCGCTGACTCCTGCAATACATGAACCCGGTACAAAAGCTGCGACCGGACAGCCTGCCAGACCCGATCTCTTTCCGCTTGATATAATGGATCTTCATCCAAATGCGCCGCTTTTCCGAACAACAAAAGCGCACGCGCCTCATGCCCATCCCTACGTGCACCCAGACCCGTTTCATACAACTTCGCAGCCCAGATCTGCGAAATCTCATCGTGCTTCCCGGCAAAATCATACTGCGTACTAAGCGCACTTTCGGAATACTTCTCATACACACGCAAACTATAGGAAAAGTCACCTCGCGCTAGCCCCGCCTCAGCCGATTCAATCGCCTGCTGCAACAACTTCATCCGAAATTCCTGAACCTCTGGATACGATCCCGAAACCTGAGACGCCCCACTCCATTCCACCAGTGCTGCCAGAACATCGCCCTCCGCCAGCCATCTCTCAGCCTCGGCAAGCCGAAGCCGAACCACCTCCGCCCGCGCCGCACGAATCCCCGCAACAGCTTCTTCGGATTCCGGCCTGGCCTCCAGAGCCTCCTCATAAGCCACCAACGCGGCTTCATACTGCCCGCTTTCAAACAACGCATCGCCACGCTTCAAAGCGCGACTATGCGTACAGCCCACCAGAAACAAAATACAAACAAGACACGCAGCACACTGCAAAGTCCGACGAAGGCCCCTCATTACACGGCGCCGATCTCCCCGTTCTCCAAGCATCATCCGACTCCATAGCGATTCCATTCAAAAAAAATCCCGCCAGGACAGAGTCCTGGCGGGATTTTAAATAACATCATCAGCTAAAGATAATCTGAAGATTATTCTTCGCCTTCTTCCTCGCCTTCGTCATCAACGAACTGATCACGAATGTGAGCCGGGTAGCGCAGAGCTTCGGTGTTCTCCAGAGTCGAACCAACCCAGGAAACACGCGTAATCGGTGCGTTGTCCGATGTGCGGTTACCGATCTTGATCAGACGCGTATATCCGCCCTGACGATTCACGATAACATCGCGTTTGGCCAGGTCTTCAAACAATTTTCCAACCAGCTCGGCATCACCGATCTGAGCCAGAGCCTGACGGCGAGCATGCAAGGTACCACGCTTGCCAAGGGTAATGAGACGATCCGTGATCCGGCGCAGTTCTTTCGCTTTCGCATCGGTCGTTTCGATAATTTCATACTTCAAAAGGCTTTTCGCCATATTGTTCAGCATCGCTTTGCGATGTGATGCGGTTCGGCTAAGCGAACGCCCGGAATTCAAATGTCGCATAATCTCTATCCTTGTGATGCGCGAGGCCAATGACCTCTACAGTTTCAATGGCCTGACGCGGGCTCAAACACCCTCGGCCGATTTTCGTTCAAGCTCTTTTGGCGGCCAGTTGTCAATCCGAATTCCAAGCTCAAGATTCATCTTCGACAGTACACCCTTGATTTCCTCAAGGGATTTACGACCGAAGTTCTTGGTCTTCAGCAATTCTGCTTCGGACTTCTGTACGAGATCGCCCAGGTACTTAATTCCTGCGGACTGAAGGCAATTGAACGCACGAACCGTCAACTCCAACTCATCGATCGGCTTAAGCAGGTTTTCATTGAACTCCGGCTCAGCTTCCTCGAAAACTTCCACAGGCTCCGCAGCCTCATCGAAGTTAATGAAGATCGATACCTGTTCCTTGAGAATTTTCGCAGCATACGCCACCGCATCCTCAGGAACCACACTACCATCCGTCCACACTTCCAGCGTAAGACGATTATAGTCCGTACGCTGCGCAACACGCGCGTTGGTGATCTGATAGTTCACCTTGCGAATCGGGCTGAAAAGACTATCGATAGGAATCACACCGATCGGATCATCTTCCGACTTATTGTCTTCTGCCACAACATAGCCACGACCACTCTCAACGGTCAGTTCCATCCGCAGATGACCCTTCTCGCTGACGGTAGCAATGACATGATCGCGGTTCAGAACCTCGACATTCGCATTCACTGCAATATCAGCACCCGTAACGACTTTCGGCCCTTGAACATCAATGGTTACGACCTGTGGATCATGTCCGTGCAACTTCAGGCGCAACTCCTTCAAGTTCAGGATGATGTCAGTAACATCTTCCTTGACCTCGGGCAGACTCGTAAACTCGTGCAATGCACCATCAATGCGCACTTTGGTTACCGCCGCGCCCATGATGCTGCTCAAAAGAATGCGTCGCAGAGCGTTCCCCAGCGTGATACCATAGCCGCGCTCAAAAGGTTCGCACACAAATTTTGCATACGTATCCGTTTTTGAGCGAGGATCAATGGTCACCTCGCGAGGTTTAATTAGTTCTCGCCAGTTTCGGTACATTTACGATGCCTCCGCAACAACGGTTGATAAATCACAGCAGGACGGACATCGCACTCTTGCGACATCCATCCTACCGAAATGATCGAACGCAAACGCTCGATGCCGACTCTTAAACGCGACGGCGCTTGGGAGGACGGCAACCGTTGTGAGGCAGCGGCGTCACGTCACGAATCGCCGTGATCTTCAGCCCTGCCGACTGCAACGAACGCAGAGCAGACTCACGTCCCGGACCCGGTCCCTTCAAATATACAGAGATCGTCTTCAGACCATGCTCCTGAGCTTTACGCGCTGCATCCTCAGCCGCAATACCGGCAGCATACGGCGTGGACTTTTTGGAGCCCTTAAAACCGCGTGCACCTGCACTGGACCACGACAGAGCGTTGCCGGAGGCATCCGTCAACGTCACCAATGTGTTGTTAAACGTCGCGTGAACGTGCGCAATGCCCGTCTGGACATTTTTGCGAACCTTGCGCTTGATTTTGGTCTTACCTTTTACCATGACTCAAACTCTCCCATGCGCCCATATAACAGGGCCAACCACTGCAGGTGGGTTTCCACCGCTCACGACCTGATCCCCGATACCCGAGGACTGTCGGTTGACTATTCTCAATCTCAGCGCTTCTTACGAGCCATCGCACGGCGGGGCCCACGACGCGTACGCGCATTGGTCTTCGTGCGTTGTCCACGTACCGGAAGGTTACGACGATGTCGCAGCCCACGATAGCAGCCCAGGTCTTTCAGACGCTTAATATTCATCTGAACTTCGCGACGAAGATCACCTTCCACCTTATAGTGGTTCTCGATGACTTCGCGAATTGCGCGAACTTCGTTTTCGGTCAAATCGTCTGCCTGTGAAGCTCCGTCAATCTCAGCGCGGGCAAGAATTTCCTTGGCCTTCGCACGTCCGATTCCGTAAATATAGGTCAGAGCGATATCAATGCGTTTTTTACGCGGTAAGTCGACACCAGCAATACGTGCCACGTGAATCTCCTACTCTTATTATGGGTCCTGGCTTCTGAGCTCATGCTCTTTACGCCAGTTTCTCAAAGGACCGTTTATCCCTGCCGTTGTTTGTGCCGAGGATTGATGCAGATCACACGTACAACACCTTTGCGGCGGATGATCTTACAATTATCACAAATTTTCTTTACTGATGGCCTGACTTTCATGACCAGTCTCCTTCGTTCGTTATTTCGCACGCGCCCGCTCTGAAACCAGAACAGACGGAAGTCCTAAAATATACTCTACCTGCATCCAGGCCGAATAAGCTGAAATTACTTCTCGCGGTATACGATGCGCCCACGTGTCAAATCATACGGCGAAAGCTCCACCGTGACCGTATCGCCAGGAAGAATTCGAATAAAGTGCATTCTCATCTTGCCGGAAATATGCGCAAGCACCTGATGACCGTTTTCCAGTTCTACACGAAACATGGCGTTCGGCAGTGGTTCGATGACCTTGCCCTGGACTTCGATTGCCTCTTCTTTCGCCATAAAATAACACCTTCAATTCAAGTAACGAATGTCGACGTCGCGGATCACTCGTCCGAAGCGTCAGGATAGAACCACACGCGACAAGGGGGCGTTAAATACACACTCAATTGCGCGAAGTCAAGACGATTGGACCATTCTCTGTAATCGCAACCGTATGTTCAAAATGTGCCGACATCGATCCATCGGCTGTTGTGATGGTCCAGCCATCTTTCGTGCGTTTTGTCCGCCCGGTGCCAAGGTTTAGCATCGGCTCAATTGCCAATACCATACCTGGCCTAAGTCGTGGCCCACTCACAGGTTTGTAGCCGTGAGGCACATAATTTGGGACCTGTGGATCTTCATGAAGATCCCGGCCGATCCCATGACCGACAAAATCACGAACAATTCCATAACCAAAAGGCTTTACGATCCGTTCGACAGCAGCACCGATCTCATGCAGCCGCCGATCGACTTTGCATTGGGCGATCGCTTCCGCAAGAGCTCGCTGGGTGATCTCTAAAAGTTGAGCCACCTCTGCCGAAACCTCGCCAACCGCCAACGTCCTGGCGCTATCTCCGTAAAACCCTTCAAAAACACATCCGAAATCTACCGAGACAATATCACCGGAAGCCAGAACCTGATCGGCAGATGGAATCCCATGCACGATCGCATCATTGACCGATGTGCAGAGAACTCCCGGAAACGGTGCCCCACCGCTATCACTTGGATAACCCAAAAACGCGCTAGAAGCACCGCGACTTCTCATGACATCATGCGCGATCTCATCAAGCTGCAAAGTAGTTACACCAGGAGCAACATGTGCCTCCACAGCATCAAGCACCTCGCACACGATCGCGCCTGCCTGTGCCATGATGGCAATTTCTTCCTTACTTTTTAACAATATCTGAGAGCGCGCCATGAACTTTCCAGCTAAATACAGTGATTGAATTCACTGCGAAACAGCATCAACCACCGATTCTTCCACTTCGTCCGGAGAACGCTCGCCGTCAATATCAACCAGCACGCCTTTAGAACGATAGAATTCGACAAGAGGATTAGTCTGTTTCCAGTAAGCTTCAAGCCGATTCAAAATGGTTGCTTCCTGATCGTCCTCACGCTTCACAAGACCAACATGCCCACATACGTCGCAGGTATTTGCTACTTTCGGAGCATTAAAAATCTCGTGATACACAGCACCACAGCTCGGACAACTGATCCGACCACCAAGGCGTCGAACTACTTCTTGATCCGAAACCTTAATATTCAGTACCGCATCCAGATCAAGCCCCATATCGGCAAGCGCTTCGGCCTGCGCACGAGTGCGCGGAAAACCGTCTAGAATAAACCCCTGCGCGCCTTTCTCACCGCCCAGGCAATCGCGAACAATGCCGATTACGACGTCATCCGGAACAAGTTCCCCGGCATCCATATAACGACCCGCTTCCACGCCCAGCGGAGTAGCTTCCCGCCGCGCTTCGCGCAACATATCGCCCGTCGAAACATGAGGAACCGAAAGCCTTTCAGAAAGCATTTTAGCCTGCGTTCCTTTTCCTGCCCCCGGCGGTCCAAGCATCATCAATCGTTTTTTTGCCATCATCCGCACCTGCCAAAAATTTGTGAAAAAATATCGGACAGACCCATCATCCTTTGGGCAAAGGAGATGGGTCTGTTCAATGCGATCGCAGTCTGACCGAGCTACAACCAGAGGAATCAGTAATCGAAACCAGTATCAAACGCGGAATCGTTACGTCCCTTGATACGACCCGGTGCCTGGCTGCCGCCATCTGCACCAAAACCTTCGTAATGACGCGTAAGCAGGTGATTCTCAATCTGCGTTACTGTATCCAGACCAACGGACACAATAATCAACAAACTGGTACCACCGAAATAAAAGCTCACGCCGAGCTCATCGATCAAGAAATAGGGCAGTACACAAACTGCGGAAATATACAACGCACCCGCCATCGTCAAACGACTGAGCACGTCATCGATATAGTCTGCCGTCTTCTTACCCGGTCGGATCCCAGGGATAAACGCCTGAGAACGCTTCAGGTTATCGGCCATATCCATGGGATTGACCTGAATTGCCGTATAAAAGAAGCAGAAAAATACGATCAAAATCACGTACAGAAGGTTGTAACGCCAGTCACCTGGAATCAACACCTGCTGAACCCACTGACCTGCCGGATGATCTGCGAAATAACTAGCAATCGTCGTCGGAAAAATCAGCAAAGACATTGCAAAAATCGGCGGAATAACGCCCGCCATATTGACTTTAAGCGGCAAGTGATTTGCCTGACCGCCATAGGTCGTCTGACCAAGGATACGTTTCGAATACTGCAATGGAATTCTGCGCTGAGCAGTCTCCATATACACGATCGCACCCGTGACAAACAAAGCTATCAAACCCAGAATCAATATCGTAAAGGTACTCATCGCACCCGTTTGATATTGAGCATACGTCTGAATAATTGCCGTCGGGAACTGAGCAATAATACCCGCCATAATGATCAGCGAAATACCATTACCCAGACCGCGCTCCGTGATCTGCTCACCGAGCCACATCACCAGCACAGTACCGGCCGTCAACGTTAAAACCGTCATCAGACGGAACCCTATCCCCGGCGTACCAATCAAACCGAGTTCAGGGTTCGTACTGTTCATGTTTTCCAGATACATCGCGATGAAGAAACCCTGCACAAGCCCCAGGCCGACCGTCCCGTAACGGGTCCACTGCGTGATCTTTTTCTGACCGGTCTGGCCTTCTTTCTTCAAGCGTTCAATGGCAGGAACCACGATCGTCATCAACTGCAAGATGATCGACGCCGAAATGTACGGCATGATTCCGAGCGCGAAAATACTCATCATCTCGAGCGCGCCACCTGTAAACAGGTTCATCAACCCGAGAAGTCCGCCACCCTCACCAGAAACCATCTGCGACATCGCCGAGCGATTGACGCCAGGCACGGTGATGTAAATACCGATTCGGTATAACGCCAAGGTTCCTAAGGTGAACAGGATTCGGCGACGCAATTCCGGGATTTTGACGATGTCTGAAAACTTACTGGACACGTTCGATGACCTCTGCGCTTCCACCGGCCTTTTCAATGGCCTCTAATGCGGATTTGCTGAACTTATTAGCTTTAACCGTCAACTTCTTGGTCAAATCACCTGAACCGAGGATCTTGATTCCATCCAGATTCCGGCGCACAAGGCGTTTCTCACGGCACGTGCTCTCATCGACAACGTCTCCGTCCTCGAATACGCGCTCAAGATCGGCAAGATTGATGATCGTGTACTCTTTGCTGAACGGGTTGATAAACCCGAATTTCGGCAAACGACGATGCAAAGGCGTCTGACCGCCTTCAAATCCTGCAGAAACCTTTTTGCCGCTACGTGCTTTTTTACCTTTATGACCCTTACCAGCCGTCTTGCCCGTTCCACTACCCGGACCACGACCCAGACGCTTTGTCGGGCGGTTCGCACCCTCAGGTGCTTTCAAATTACTCAAATCCATGATCTTAACCCTCAATTTTCTCAACCGCCACAAGATGCGACACCTTGTCGATCATGCCGCGAATGGCCGGTGTATCTGTAACAACCACAGAATCATTAATCCGTTTCAGGCCCAGGCCACGAACCGAGTCGCGCTGGCGTTTTGTCGAACCAATCAGACTGCGTACAAGGGAGAGTTTATATTGACTCATCATTTCTCCTTATCTGTCACCTGCACGGAGCACTTCATCTGAAGTGACCGCCGGAACGAGCGTTTACCACAAACAACGAGTCCCTTCACATTATTGCCTTGTGAAGGGAATCTCATCGAACTTACTCTTCAACGCTCACTTGCCCGAGTCTACGACGGTAGGTTTCGGGATCGTTGAGCCGGCTAAGCCCTTCCATCGTTGCGTGAACAACGTTGTGCGGATTGTTCGAACCCAGGCTCTTGGTGAGAATGTTATGCACTCCCGCAAGCTCCAAAATCGCGCGAACCGCACCACCGGCAATAACACCGGTACCTTCACTTGCTGGCAACAACAAAACCTGACCGGACTTGAACTGACCGAGCACCTCGTGGGGAATCGTGTCATTGATGATCGGCACTTCGATCATGTTCTTTTTGGCCTGTTCGGTTCCCTTACGAATCGCTTCGGGAACTTCGTTTGCCTTGCCATGTCCAACACCAACTCGGCCTTCGCCGTCTCCAACTACGACGATCGCTCCGAAGCTGAAGCGACGACCGCCCTTGACGACTTTTGCTACACGGTTGATGGCGATAACCTGATCTTTAAGATCGGTCTCCACACCTTTTCTGCGTCGTGCGTTTGCCACAGCGACTCTCCTTTAGAACCGAAGCCCGCCTTCGCGGGCACCTTCGGCAACAGCCGCGACGCGGCCGTGATAGATGAATCCATTGCGATCGAATACAACTTCTTCCAGACCCCGCGCAATTGCACGAGCGGCAACCAGTTTACCGACTACTTTCGCCTGATCGATCTTGCCCAATCCCTTTACACTCTCACGTGCCTCCGCATCGAGCGAGGAAGCACTTGCCAGCGTCTGGCCCGACGTATCATCAATTACCTGTACGTAGATAGCCTTGTTGGAGCGATAAACCGACAGGCGAGGCTTGGTTGCCTGGCCAGTAATTTTCTTACGAATACGTCGCTTGCGGCGTAAACGTCCATCTTGTTGTTCATTCTTCTTAAGCATTTAAAATTTCCTCTCGAAGCGATCTGCGTCTGCTTACTTGCCGCCCGATTTACCGGCTTTACGGCGAATGACCTCGTCCGAATACTTAACGCCCTTGCCCTTGTAAGGCTCAGGTTTGCGCAGGCTTCGGATCTTTGCAGCGACCTGGCCCAGAACTTCCCGGTCTGCACTTTCCAGACTGAGTTGGGTCTGGCGCTCGATCGTTGCTTTTACCCCTTCCGGAAGCTCAAACAAGATCGGGTGACTGTAGCCCAGATCAAAACGAATAAAGGAACCGCGCTGCTCAGCACGGAAACCAACACCGTTGATCTCCAGATTGCGCTTAAAGCCGTTGGCCACGCCCTCCACCATATTGGCGATCAGGCTGCGAACCAATCCCTGATGTGCACGAGACTCGCGAGACTCATCCCGGCGACTTACGACAATCTGACCACCATCAAGCGCAACATCCACCACACCCGAAAGCTCACGGCTCAAGGCACCTTGAGGACCTTTTACGCTAATTTGATTACCATTGATCTGAACCTCGACCTTGTCGGGAACAGCAATGGGTTGTTTACCTATGCGACTCATGTTTCTCTCCCAGCAAGCAAAAAATCAGTACACTGTGCAAAGAAGCTCACCACCCACATTGGCAGCGCGCGCTTCCCGATCACCGAGAACTCCTTGCGACGTCGACAGGATGGCCAAACCCAGCCCGTTGAGCACATTAGGAATCTCTTGAACCGACACATACTTACGACGCGACGGCTTGCTGATACGTTTGATCTCACGGATCATTCCGACATTCTGCCGGTCGTATTTAAGCTCAAGCTCGATGACGCGGGTCGGGCCTTCGCCCACCAGACGCGTATCGGCAATGTAGCCGTACTCTTTAAGAATCTTGGAAATTTCGAACTTGATTTTGCTCGCAGGAACTGTCGCTTTCGCATGACCTGCTTGCTGAGCGTTACGAATCCGGGTGAGCAGATCCGCGATCGGATCGGTCAGTGTTGCCATTGTTTTCTTCTCCATCGAAGCGGTTCCCTGGCAATCATTTCTCCTTTAAACACCACGCTCAAAGGATCGGTTGCCGGGCCTAAATCGATGCCTGCGCGACATAGCTCTCTTGTTATCAAGAAACACTGTAGACGCGAAGACATTACTCAGGGGGTAATTGTTACCAGCTCGCCTTGGTTACACCCGGGATATCTCCCTGGAGCGCAAGCGTGCGGAAGCAAATGCGGCACATATCGAACTTGCGAATGTATCCGCGCGGACGCCCACAAAGTGGGCAGCGATTGTACTGGCGTACAGCGAATTTCTGTTTGGTCGTCGCCTTAACGGCTAATGCTTTGCGTGCCAAAACGTCACTCCATCACTTAGATGTTGTATAGAACCAATCCAAACGCAGATCCAAACGACCTGCGTCCAGAAGTGTAAATCCAACCGGATTCATCAACGGAACGGCATACCAAGCTTGCGAAGCAAGTTGGCGGCCACTTCATCGTTTTCAGCCGAGGTAACGATAGAAATATTCATTCCTCGAACCTTATCGACTTTGTCGTAATCAATTTCAGGGAAAATGATCTGCTCACGAATACCGAGCGAGTAGTTTCCGTGTCCATCAAACGATGTGGAGCTGACGCCCTTAAAGTCACGAACGCGCGGAAGTGCAATGTAAATCAAACGCTCGAGAAACTCGTACATCCGGGCACCACGAAGCGTAACCTTTACGCCGATCGGCATGCCTTCGCGAAGCTTAAACTGAGCGATCGACTTACGCGCACGCGTAATCACCGGCTTTTGACCGGTAATAATCGCCAGCTCAGCGGCTGCGCCTTCGATGATTTTCGGGTTCTGAACGGCTTCGCCCAGTCCGATATTCACCGAAACTTTTTCAATACGAGGTACCCGCATCGGGTTGGTGTAACCGTGCTCTTCCATCAGGGCAGGCACGATTTCATTACGGTACTTTTGATCCAAAAACGCCATGATATTCTCCTTGCCAACAGGTTTCTGTTCCGTTGGACTTCATAGCAACCAGTTACAGCACAAACCAACAAAATGATGGGATACTCTTCGCACCATTCCTTCAAAGGGCGGCCTTCTTATCCAATGCGATGAGCCCTGTCAACACCCAGGGCTCATAAAGATCGCACGAATCGAATTGCCACCCGTTTCGTTGTGCAAAATCAATCAAAAACTTCGTCGGTTTTCACCGAGTAACGAACCTTCTTAATCTGTGCAGGAACGTTATCTCCGAAACTTGCTGCCGCCTCTTTACGAGAAGCAAACAGGGCGTCGCCCTGGCCTTTCCAGCGCGCGGAAGTCCGAACCGGGCCCTGCTTCTTTTCGCTATAAAGAGCGACGTTCGAAGCGTGAATCCAGTTCTCTTTATCGATCCGTGCACCGGCCTCACCCGTAATCGGGCTCGGTTTTTTATGCTTCACGATCATGTTGCGACGAGCAACTTTCACGCGTGAATTCTTTCGATCAACTTCAATGATCTCACCGGTTTCTTTGCGATCTTTTCCGGTCAAAATCACTACTTTATCATTCTTTTTAACGTGCATTATCCAACTCCATTTCGGCGCACCGCTGGCGCCGCCTTGTGGCCGTGATCCTCTTAGAGCACTTCCGGAGCAAGGCTGACAATTCGCATATATTCGCGGGCGCGGAGTTCACGGGCAACCGGCCCGAAAATACGCGTACCCAACGGCTGATTCTGATTGTCGATCAGCACGGCGGCATTGTCATCGAAACGAATGTAAGTTCCATCCGCACGACCGATTTCTTTGCTTGTCCGTACGACGACCGCACGCTTTACTTCGCCCTTCTTCACTTTTGAATTCGGGATAGTTTCTTTGACGGAAACGACAATCACGTCTCCGATCGAAGCATAACGACGCTTCGAGCCGCCGAGCACCTTAATGCACTGCACCCGGCGCGCGCCAGAGTTGTCGGCCACTTGAAGCCATGTTTGCATCTGAATCATGACGTACCTCTATCATTTTGCACGAACCCAATGTGCCCAGGGCGAAGCCGCCCACGCCCCGGAGATTCTCATCTCCGGTCAAGCGCATAAACACCACACAAGCATGGGTCGGTAATTTTTTAGTGCCGATCAAACGATCGGGGCTTTCTCGAGAATCTCTTTGACGCGCCAACGCTTGTCACGCGACAACGGGCGAGTCTCCTCAATGAGGACTTTATCGCCGATTGCACATTCGTTGTTCTCATCATGAGCTTTATATTTCAAACGCTCTTTGATGTATTTTTTGTACTTCGTATGCATGTAGCGGCGAGTGATGGAAACCACCACGGTCTTTTCCATCTTATCGCTGACCACCAGGCCGACACGGGTTTTGCGCCGAACTGTCTGCTTCGTGGGGGTTTCTTCCGTCACCATTTCTTGCTCCTGACGTAATTCCTATTTCGGCGCTGCCTATCAGGCATTGCGCTGATTCAAAATCGTTTTTACTCGTGCAATATCGCGGCGCTTGCTATCAAGCTCGCTCGTACGCTGAAGCTGTCCTGTGAACTGCTGAATCCGCAGACGGAACAGTTCATCACGAAGCTGAGTTTCCAGCTCACGCAACTCCTGCACTGACTTCTCTCTCAACTGTGCAGCTTTCATAGCGTCTCTCCTCGAACAATAAACTTCACCTTGACGGGAAGTTTGTGGCCTGCAAGCCGGAATGCCTCTTTCGCAAGCTCGCGAGAGACACCGTCCATTTCATACATAACGCGGCCAGGCTTCACGACGGCAACCCAGTGATCCGGGGAACCTTTACCTTTACCCATTCGCGTTTCGGCAGGCTTGGAGGTTACTGCCTTATCCGGGAAAATACGAATCCAGATGTTACCACCACGCTTGATGTAGCGTGTCATTGCAATACGTGCCGCTTCGATCTGGCGCGCAGTAATACGGCCCGGTTCAAGGGCAATCAGTGCATACTCGCCAAAAGAGATCGAGCTGCCACGGATCGCAGTTCCTTTGGTACGGCCTTTATGTTGCTTGCGCCAGCGCACGCGCTTTGGACTAAGCATCTTAACTCCTTCTCACAAGTGTGGGCCTTAGCAGCCCACATCTCGATTAATCTTCGAGCACTTCGCCCTTGAAGATCCACACTTTGACACCAATGATGCCGTAGGTGGTCTTAGCGATTGCGGTGCCGTAATCAATGTCCGCGCGCAACGTATGCAACGGAACGCGACCTTCCAGATACCATTCACGACGGCTCATCTCAGCACCACCCAGGCGACCCGAGCAGTTGATGCGAATTCCTTTCGCACCAAATTTCATCGTCGTTTGAACAGCTTTCTTCATCGCACGACGGAAACTTACCCGGCGCTCAAGTTGCTGAGCAATGCTCTCTGCAACCAGCTTTGAATCCAGCTCTACTTTGCGAACTTCCTGAATGTTCAGGAAAATCTCGCTGGTGGTGTGACGCTGAAGGTCTTTCTTAAGTCCCTCGATTCCTGCACCACGCTTACCGATCACAATGCCCGGCTTGGCGGTATGAATCGAAACTTTGACCTTGCTGGCCATCCGTTCAATATCAATCTTACTTACACCGGTATGGCCAAGCTGTTCCTGAATATATCGCTTCAGCTTGAGGTCCTCGTGCAGCCACTTGGAGTAATTCTTCTCCTCGTACCACGTCGAATTCCACGGCTTGATAATACCGAGACGAAAACCTGTTGGATTTACCTTCTGACCCAAAACGACCTCCTAAACCTTTCTAACAAGCGTGTCATCCGCGAGGTTGCAAAACGACGGTGATCTGACTTGTGCGTTTGTTGATGCGCGTGGCACGACCCTGGGCACGCGGCATGAAGCGGCGCATCGTCGGACCTTCATTGACATAGGCCTGAGCCACATACAGATCATCGGCATCCCAGTCCAACTTCTCGCTGGTGCGAACGTTGTTTAACGCCGATTCAATTAGTTTTGCAACTACAGGCGACGCCTTCTTAGGCGTAAACTGCAGAATTTGCAATGCCTCTCCTACAGGCTTGTTACGAACGAGGTCAACTACGACCCGGGCTTTACGCGGCGCGATGCGGATGTTGAGAATCGACGCCTTATTTGCGCGGTGTTCCTTACTTTTTGGCTTGCTCATGGCTAAAAACTCAGCTCTTAACTCGAAGCTCTTGCACTTCCCTGCTTGGTTCGCCGGATCTCTTCTTATTCCAGGGAGATCAGCTCATCAAAGAAAGGTCTTGCGCGTCTTCAAATAAATATTCCTACATTCGACCAGTTCACAATCGCTGGACATCTTCGCTCACATCCACAGACACACTGCGGATTAGCGTCCGCGCACTTTTGCCTTGCGGTCAGCCGCGTGCCCGTAAAAGGTGCGCGTCGGGGCAAACTCGCCCAGCTTGTGGCCAACCATGTTCTCCGTTACGAAAACGGGAACGAATTCCTTGCCGTTATGCACGGCAAAGGTCAGACCGATGAACTCTGGAACGATCATCGAACCACGGCTCCATGTCTTCAGCGCACGACGATCGCCGGACTGGCGAGCGACGGTTACCTTTTTCATGAGGCTGTCTTGTACGTAGGGGCCTTTCTTAATTGAACGTGGCACGTTTTATCTCCTGACTAACTCTTCGCTGCGGACGCCTTAACAGGGCGCGACGCTTACTTGCGACGTTTAACGATGAACTTAGAGGTCCGCTTGTTGGTACGTGTTTTCTTGCCCTTGGTCTTGACACCCCAGGGAGTAACCGGATGGCGACCTCCCGAAGTACGACCTTCACCACCACCGTGGGGGTGATCGACCGGGTTCATTGCAACACCACGTACGGTCGGGCGAACGCCCATCCAACGTTTGCGACCTGCCTTTCCGAGCGAGACGTTCTCATGCTCACGATTGGATACCGAACCAACCGTAGCGCGGCACGTCAAAAGTACACGACGAAGTTCACCCGAGGGCAAACGAAGCAGCGCATACTTACCTTCTTTTGCCATCAACTGTGCCCAGCTTCCAGCCGAACGAGCCATCTGGCCGCCCTTTCCAGGACGAAGTTCGATGTTGTGAATCACCGTACCCGTCGGCATGTACTTCAAGCGAAGCGCGTTGCCCGGCTTAATATCTGCGTGTGCACTCGAGACGACCTGATCGCCAACGTTCAAACGCTGTGGAGCCAGGATATAGCTTTTCTCGCCATCTGCGTAATGCAGAAGCGCGATGAATGCTGTGCGGTTCGGATCGTATTCAATCGCTGCAACTTTGGCCGGTACACCGGTTTTGTTGCGACGAAAATCGATGATGCGATACCGACGCTTATGACCACCGCCATGATGACGCACGGTGATGTGACCGGATTGGTTACGACCAGCCGATTTGCTCAGCGGTGCCGTAAGGCTTTTTTCCGGTGTCGATTTAGTAATAACCTTCGTCGTATCCACAAGACGGGCGAAACGCCGTGCGGGGGATGACGGTTTGTAATCTTTCATTGCCATGATCTACCTGCCTTATTATGGACCGGTGTGAGCAGACGACGCGTGCGGTATTCACACTACGCCGGCTTCTCCCTCCGTAGTCTCGGACGCATAGAAGTCGATGCTCTGTCCCGGTGCCATCGTGATGATCGCTTTTTTGTAGGACGAACGACGTCCCTGTGAGCGACCCACGCGCTTCGGCTTGCTGGGAACATAAATCGTATTAACTTTCACCACATCTACACCAAAAATCTGCTCGATCGCCTGGCGAATCTGATGCTTATTGGCTTTTTTGTCGACGCGAAATACGACTTTGTTGTCGGCTTCGGCGATCTCTGTGGTCTTTTCCGTCAATACGGGACGAAGAATGATTTGGTATGGGTTCGTCATGATCGTAATGTCTCCTGCAACTGCTCGACGGCGCTTCGACTGATCACAAGGACCTCATAGCGCAGCAGATCTTCGACGTTGAGTCCTTCTGCGGCCAGGTATTTGGCGTTCTTAAGATTACGCACCGAAAGACGAAGATTTTCGTTGTGAGCAACCGAATTGTCGCCCGAGTTACGCGTGGTAACATCGACAACCAATGCTTTCGGAGCTTCCAAGGTATCCAGTGCTTTTACGGCCGTTTTCGTACGCACTTCGCCCAGGTCGAGATTGTCGACGATGCGAAGGCTGCCATCACGAAGCTTCATGCTCAGTGCGGAACGCAGAGCCGCACGACGCTTTTTCTTGGGCATGGTGTAGCTGTAATCGCGGGGCTGGGGACCGTGGGCAATGCCACCGCCAACCCAGACAGGAGAGCGCGAGCTACCCGCACGTGCGCGTCCGGTTCCCTTCTGTTTCCAGGGCTTCTTACCACCACCCGAAACTTCCGTCCGGGTTTTGGTTTTGTGCGTTCCGGCACGACGCCGAGCACGCTGCCAGTTCACCACTTCCCAGAACAGGTGCTCACGCACTTCTGTCTGGAAAACTTGCGGATCGAGCTCAATCTCGCCCGCTGGCTGATTGTTCAAATCAACTACTGTTACTTTCATCCGATTCTCCTGCGCCGTCCTGACTAATGCTCAGACGCGCGAAAGAGTAAATATTGCGGCTTGTTCCCCACCCTGCAAAAACAAGCCAGGCTTTTTACGTTAGTGAAACCAATTCCTGATGAATCAGGTTTTGATCTCTACGTCAACACCTGCCGCCAGATCAAGGCGCATCAGAGCATCAAACGTTTCCTGCGTCGGCTTGAGAATGTCCAAAATACGCTTATGCGTACGCATTTCAAACTGCTCGCGCGATTTCTTGTCGATGAACGGGCTGCGAAGCACCGTCCAACGATTCACTCTTGTCGGAAGCGGAATCGGACCGGCTACTTGAGCCCCTGTCCGACGTGCCGTTTCCACGATTTCAGCCGTCGAGGCATCGAGCAGCTTGTGATCGTATGCCTTGAGCTTAATGCGGATATTTTCGTTCGCCATTTCCAAACCTTGTGTGCCAGACCATCCCAGAAGGGGTCAGTGCGCTGATTATTCTTCTTGCTTCTAAATTCACGTTCCTACCCGTGGTGCATTCGTCTCACTTTCCAATGAAACGGCGGGTAGGAACCTCTTCGAGAGTAATCCGGTACTTCTAATTTCTTTCGCCAGTCGCAACTCTCAGCGACAACAATGGTGCATCAATGCCGGGCGGCCTGCCCTCAGCGAACGCGGACCATACAGTAGGAGATTCTCAAGATCAAGATATAAATAACTGACTTTAGACCTTTTATTTCCGCTTTTCACATTCTTCGATTCTGAGCCCCGATCCACTAGATATTTCTGCATGAAATCGACCATTTCCGGTCAATACACGACTTCCTGGTCTACGTCCTTTATTACGAAGAACGGCTTGCGCGCCCTCCGGACGATCGGCCGACGATCTCTTCCGCAATGTTTTTCGTTACTATATCGTAATCTACAAACGACATTCTATAAGTTGCCCGCCCCTGGCTTCGGTTACGCAGATCGGTTGAGTAACCGAACATCTCCCCAAGTGCGACCCTGGCCCGAATCAGCTGTTGCGAACTGCGCGGAACAATTTCCTGAATCGTCCCACGACGCGCACTGAGATCTCCGATCACGTCCCCCATGAAGTCTTCAGGCGTCATAATTTCAACCGCCATCATCGGTTCCAATAAAACCGGCGACGCCTGTGCCATTCCCGCTCGGAATGCATTCGCCGCACCGATCTTAAAGGCGAGTTCGCTGGATTCCACTTCATGATAATTGGCGCGGATCAGTTCGACCTGCACATCAACAACTGGATAGCTGGCAAGCGGCCCGGACTCGGCTGCCTCTCGAATCCCTTGCTCGATCGCAGCCAGGTATTCTCGTGGAAATGCATCCCCTTTCATACACGACTCGAACAAGACACCGGCTCCGCGCTCCGCTGACCGAATTCGCAACACTACTTCGGCAAACATTGCGCGATCCCCCATCTGTCGCTCAAACCGCTCGACGATCTCTACAGACTTCTGAACGCTTTCTCGGTACGCAACTTGCGGCAAACCAACACGCGCAGAAACACCAAACTCCCGCAACAATCGCGCTCCAATGACTTCAAGATGTAATTCGCCTTGCCCGGCGAGCACGGTCTGACCGGTTTCATCATCGGTTCGCACCTGAAAACTTGGATCTTCTGCCGCAATCAAACTTAGCGATTTCGTCAAACGCTCCTGATCTGCTTCCGTAGATGGTTCAATGACGATCTCGATCACTGGAGTCGGAAAATCCATCACTTCCAAAATGATCGCATGATGCTCATCGCACAACGTATCCCCGGTTGTCGTGAATCTCAGCCCAACCAACGCCGCAATATCGCCGGCTCCGACCTTATCGATATCTTCATGCCGATTTGCATGCATCCGCACCAGTTGCCCGACACGCTCGCGTTTTCCTTTGGAGGCATTGAAGACGTAATCGCCTGTTTCCAAAACGCCTGAATATACCCGGACAAAAGTAATCGTCCCAATATACGGATCGACCATGACCTTGAAGGCCAGAGCTGCAAATGGTTCCTGATCGGAAGGGCGACGATAGATCTTATCTAACTCACCATACGACGTGCGCTGCTCGATCAGGCGACGATACGATTCCAGGTCGATACCAGAAATATCCTGTAAATCTTCGGGCGATGGCAAATATCGTACGATCGCATCCAGGAGCGGCTGAATTCCCTTGTTACGAAACGCAGCTCCCGTAACGACCGGCACGATCTTCAAATCGAAAGTTCCCTGCCGAAGCACCGCCATAATTTCAGCCGGGGTTACTTCCTCGCCTTCCAGATATTTCAGCATCATCTCTTCATCGAGATCTGCCACAACTTCCAGAAGTTCTTCGCGTGCAAATTCCGCTTCATCCCGAAGCTCGGCGGGAATCTCGCCGTCGATATAGAGCTCACCCGGCGTATCATCTTCCCAGGTCAGCGCACGCATCGTTATCAGGTCGATAACACCCGAAAACGTACTCTCGGCTCCGATCGGCAAATGCAACCGAACCGGCCTGCACTCCAGGCGATCGCGCATCATCGAGACGACATTTTCAAAATTCGCCCCGATCCGATCCATTTTGTTGATATAAGCAATTCGCGGAACTCTGTAGCGATCGGCCTGCCGCCAGACGGTTTCCGACTGCGGCTCGACACCACCTACGCCACAAAAAATCGCCACTGCGCCATCCAGGACACGCAGAGATCTCTCGACCTCCATCGTAAAATCAACATGTCCAGGCGTATCGATAATATTGATGCAGAAACGCTCGTCATCGACGTTCCAGAAACAGGCGGTTGCAGCGCTCGTGATCGTAATTCCCCGTTCACGTTCCTGCTCCATCCAGTCCATTTCCGACGAGCCGTAATCCACCTCACCTATCGCGTGCGAAACGCCGGTATAATAAAGGATCCGCTCTGTCGTCGTCGTCTTTCCCGCGTCAATATGGGCCATGATCCCGATATTACGCGTTTTATGTAGCGGTAGACTTCGCATCAACTCGATCCTACGTATCGTTTGTGCAGCCAGAACACGCGTATTTTCATGAAAATGCCGATGTGCAACGGTTTCTTGTTTAAAAACCGCCGACATCGGCATCTGATTCTACGAGCGCCCCGGGACGCGATACTGAATTATCCGGCGTCTCAAGCGCTATGCCCTGAGAGCATAGCGATGGCTGCTAATTACCAGCGATAATGAGCGAAAGCCTTGTTGGCTTCTGCCATACGGTGCACGTCTTCGCGCTTACGAATTGCGTTGCCGCGGTTGTTCGAAGCGTCGATCAGCTCGTTGGTCAGTTTGTCGACCATGGTTTTTTCAGCACGGTTACGTGCTGCACCGATCAGCCAGCGAAGCGCAAGCGCCGTACGACGCTCACTGCGAACTTCCACCGGAACCTGATAGGTCGAACCACCCACGCGGCGAGAGCGAACTTCGACGGCCGGACGAAGGTTTTCGATGGAGCGACGGAACAGCTTGACCGGATCTTCTCCAGCCTTCTTCTCGATGGCATCCAGCGTATCATACATGATCTGCTCAGCGGTCGACTTTTTGCCGTCGCGCATCAGCACGTTTACAAACTGGGTCAACAGCTTATCACCGTATTTCGGATCAGGCAGAATCGGGCGTTTGGCTACTACTCTTCTTCTTGGCATTTAATAGACTCTCAAATTTTCTGGATGGCTGTTCGACGGTGCGCCACGATATACCAGGTAAGGAAATCCAGGCCGAACCGAAAAACGACGACCGCTCCATCCAGCTTCTACCAAAGCTGTAGCGCGGCCGTACGACTGATCAGCGAGGTTTCTTCGTTCCGTATTTACTGCGAGCTTGGCGGCGTTTCTGGACACCAACGGCGTCGAGCGTTCCACGAACGATGTGGTAACGAACACCGGGAAGGTCCTTAACACGACCACCACGAATGAGTACGACGCTATGCTCCTGCAAGTTGTGACCCTCGCCAGGGATATAACTCGTTACTTCCATTCCGTTGGTCAAACGCACACGGGCAACCTTACGAAGAGCAGAGTTCGGCTTTTTCGGAGTTGTCGTGTAGACGCGGGTGCAAACACCACGCTTCTGAGGACTACCCTTGAGGGCCGGTGCCATCGTTTTTTGCTTGATCTGTGTGCGACCTTTACGAACTAGCTGATTAATTGTTGGCATATTTGGGACCTAAAGACCATAAACCGCGATCGTTCCAATCGCCCTGCAATCTCGATATTCTAAACAGCGAAGCGATATGACTATGAAAAATAAGTAACGCTGCATTTCAATTAGAAACGCAGACTTTGGACGGCGGATTATAGGAAGGTTGTTTACGATGTCAAGACGAACATCAAAGTTCTGCCAATACCGCCGGTAGTTACCCTGAACTGCGCACACTCCCTACAACACATTGTTTTGATTGCAAACCGTTTCTGTGAAAAATCTTTCCTAAAACACGTCGCGCACCCGCCGCTCCATCGCCACCAGTGGACGCGTAATCCTGTACATAAACCGGCCCACACGATGCGGTCCCCATACCCAGGGCCGCATAAAGCCTACGATCTTCGGCGAGATCCCATCCAGCGTCAGCATCGTCATCGAATCGACAAACACGCCCTGTAACTTGCCGAGCCGTGCCATCGTCCGCAAAATAGCCCGATCGCTTTGCGACAGATCGCTGCGCACCAGACACGCCCGCGTCGCCTCCGCACACCGATCACTCCACAGCCGGACGGCCAGGCCGACATCGGCCTCATAATAAACAGATCGCTTCCCGGTCAGCTTCTCAATGACATGCAGCGGCCACTGTAAAACCCCGGAAACGCCGAGCTCTTCAGCGATCCTGGCGATCTCCTCCCGATCTGCGGTCGCCTCATACCGATCCAGCCAGGCCGCAATATCCAGCAGACCTTTCAAAAACCCTTCATGCTGATGGTAGTGATAGGCCAGATGAAACAATAAATGCTCAGGCCCCAGGGCCAGGACCTTCAAATCTGGCGCGAGCTCAACTTCTTGCGCTTGCTCAAACAATCTGGCCACCGGAATGCTCGGCATTTGCGGAAAGGCGAGTGCCCAGTGGATCTCGACCGTGATCTTTTTGTGGGGATGCGTCAGCGCAAACTGATTATACGTCCACGAACGCGGCGCTTCATGTTTATCCACGCGATAACCAACGCTCTCCAACCGCCGCCAGACCTCTTCCACATTCTCCGGATCCACCAACAGATCGATGTCCCCGGTCCCTCGGCAATAAGGCTCCCCATACAAAAGAAGGCCGAGCGCTTCGCCCTTCAACAAGATCGATCGGATATCCGGCTCCAAAAGCTTTTGCACTTCCCGGATTTCATTGCGAAGCATCGCGATATTTACGATGTGCTCGCGCCTGCTTTGCTGCACCGCTTCCGAAAGCTCCACGCCCCGTTCTTTCCACACGCTGTAAATCAGCGGAGAAACACTAAACTGCCTCGCGCGCCGCAAAACCTCGCCACCCTGGCCGATCCCCCCATCGGCGTGGACTCCAATCGCCTCCAAAACTGCGTCCGTATAACCCATCATCGTTTTGTGCCCACCATATCGCTCTCATCCAGGCTGCGCGAATAGCCATCCGCCTCCGAACGATACACGTCTTCCAACTGCCCATTCGCCAGCACGACTTCCAGCCAGGCATGCCCTTCGATCGCGCCGCGTTTACGGAATCCAACCACAATCTGCGAATCCACGCCCCGCCGCGCCAGCCACAACCGGGTCGCAAGCGCGCGGTGCATGCATTCACTGCCCGGCACAAGTTTGGAGGCGCGCGCCGCCAGCACCTTTCCCCGCTTTACTGTATCTTCCAGCGTCGCTTTCGATGTCTCCTGCACCATAAAACCCGGCATCTTCTCCGCCACCGTATGGCACAACGTCACGATCTCCTTCAGCCCCATAAACGTCGTCAACACCCGGGCCGAAGCGATCAAGATCCCCATTTCAAGCTGAGCCGCCGGATACAACGGTGTTTTCAAACCCATCATTTTTCTCAAGCTTTCGAGCTGTTAAACCTGCCGATCTGGCCTATCCAGAAAATCCGCTCGCAGCCGCGCCACCAGCCCATCCACATGCGTTGGATCACCACTTTCCGAACGTCGGTAGCGATACTGAAACATCGGCACACTTTTCAATAATCGATTCGCATTCTGAAATCGCGCCGTCATCCATGCCTTTTCGGGCCGTGTAAAATCAAACGTCTGCTTCAACATCGCCACCAGCCCCGCGCGCCCCTGACATCGCTCCCAAGAACCATGCTCGAACGCATCGTCGGTTGGAGTCAGCCAGATCACGCCGCCCAGCTCCACCGCTCCGGCCACGGCCTGTTCATCTGCCATCCGAAACCAGCGCTTTGTCGTCTGTGCATGAATCCTGCGGTCAAACACCGCCCCGGCCACTTCCTCGGAGTTTTTCCACAACCGAATCGAAGGCGAACCCGAACACACCACCCTGTTCTCCACATCCACAATCGACATATCGTCCGCCAGCAGCCGTCCTCCATGCGCCAAAAGCGCGTGCGCCGTCGTCGATTTCCCGGCCCCCGACTCTCCGATAAAAACCCACGCTCTGCCTTCAAACGCAACCGCGCTCCCATGCAGCCCCAGCGTATTCTTCGTCCCGAACAATACATACAGCGGCAACGCCAGCCGCTCTATCATCAGTTCAAACTCGGCCTGCCCCGCGCGCTCTCCGTCGACAAAGCGCTCCACAACCACCTGTCGATTCTCATGGTCCAGCAACACGCGCCACACATCATACCGGATCAGCACCCCGCCATCGGCCAGCCGAAAGATCTCCAGCCGCGGCCCGCCCACCCAGTCCACCACATCATGCACAAGCTCGCTGCCCGCCCCCGGCTCCCGAACCGTGCCCGAAACCAGCCGCAGATCTACCGCCGCATCCGCGCTCACCCTCGGAAACGGCAACGCGAAGTCCGACGCCACCACCAACCCAAAACACGTATAGTTTCCACGCTCAACCAACGCTTTTGCTCACCAGTCCGCGCCCGATCAAATCGCCGATAAATTCCGCCGCATCCACACGCGCAACGGCCTCGTCCACCTCAAAATTGTCGCAAACCTCGGCCACAACTTCCCCAAAATTTCGTCCCGTACCCAGCGCCTGCCAGATCACGCGCCCCAGCTCATTCAACCCGAAATACAGATTGGTCTTCAGATCCAGAACCAAAAATTCATCCTCCACCGCTTCAATCACCAGATCTGCGCGCGGCTCAAAAACATCCGTATCCAAAATTTTATCCACTCGACTCAACCCCATAACCTTCCGCTTCTCTATAATTTATCACCGCAATTCTCAGCTCGAACCCTTGAACAGAGCGCAACTTTTAACCCAATTCCCGG
The DNA here is from genome assembly GCA_040393065.1 of Lujinxingia vulgaris. Lineage (GTDB taxonomy): Bacteria > Myxococcota_A > Bradymonadia > Bradymonadales > Bradymonadaceae > JACCWM01. Next base: position 62,478 of record JBEBUW010000004.1, read on the forward strand.
CCAGATACCAGCGCACCAGACCAGCGATTCTCCACACCCTCCGCCTTTCCCAGCCACGTCCCCTCCCCCCAAATCCCCCTATTTTCACCTTCCCCCAAAGTATTTTTGTAAATCTGCACCCTCACCGCTATATACGCAGTGAAAGTCATACGCACCGCCGGGAGGAGTTCACCATGAATCACACCATTGGCCTGGCCCATTCCTCCTTTTGCCAACGGAGTCCAGCTCATGACCGCCAAAAAAAGCAAAGCCGTCAAAGCCCGCAACAAAGCCCGCAGAAAACGCAATCAACAAGAAAAAACTCGCCAGAATGAACTGCGCGACCAGGCCGAACGTGCCCACCGCGAAAGCCTGCCACCACCTCCACCCAACAATCCCTACGGCATCCCTAACGCAACGTACTCCAGATACCGCCACCAGATCGATGCTTCGATGGACAACAACGCCCGCCGAAAAACCATCGCCATCGACTTCGAGCGCTTCCGCCTCCACCGCGTATTTCCCGACCATCTCAACGACGCAGAACGAATCGACTTCGTCCACACCTTCATCACCTCGGCATGGACAAAATCAGAATCCTTCGCACAGAGCGCCCTGTCCAAAATCAACGGCTTCACCAGAACCCTCACGCGCCGCGACCACCCTCTACCCGAAGTCGTCCACCGTTCTCCCATCCTCCGCGGCCTGCGCTCCACCCTCGGATTTCCACTCGCCGCCATCTTCTACGACGACGACTCCCTCTACTTCACCTTCCACCCGCTCCCCGAAGACAACGATCAGGCCCCCATCCGCACCGACTTCGATTTCACCTTCCAATACATCTACCCCTTCATCGCCTTTGAATGGTTCCGCGCCGGCGAAATCTACGCCACCCAACATCCCCACAACCACCCACTCCACCAACTCATCGGCCAATCCATCCGCTTCGCCTGGTCCCTCTTCAGCGATCATCCCCACGACGATCCCCAGCAAACCATCCACGCCCTCTTTGCCAACGGCCACATCCTCACCATCGCCATCAGCAACCAACATTTCTCCCTCCACGCCACCCCCGACCTCACCCCACTCGCCACCCTCCCCGACGCCGTCCAGGTCATCTACTAGCTCCCGATAAAGAACGAACGCTTACCCACATTGTTCCATGCTCTCCCCACCCAGTTCTTTGCTTTTTTTAACCTTTCTATGCTTCTCCCTTCACGACTTTGCGGCTTCGCGCGAGACACGCCTTTGCTGTGCTTTTACCCTGTCTTTCTTTCACAACAATTCACGACAATTCGCACATTCGCGAGCGACTTTTTGCTTTTCCCTTCAAACCACCCATCTCCTCCAAATCCCCCCGCGAAGCCGGGTGAAACCCGAGCGCAGCGCAGCATCCGTGCTAACCCACGGTGAAACCGTGGGCGTGACGCCGCACACCACCCACCCCCTTCAGACCACCCCACCACCTCTCAGCACCACGCCCCACCCCTTGACACGCATCCACGCACGCCCCTATCATCCCCTCACTTTCTTGCATCAACATAACACAACGCGCCCGTGGCAACGCGTTGTGCGCACCATGGGAAGGAACCACGATCTTTGGAGTTTTTCTGTCCTCAGACCTCGAAAAGCTCCTGCTGTAGGACGCACCGGTTGAAATTTTTCTCATCCAAAAAGCTCAAGCGCCACGTACCCACAACGGTTTTATCTCAAAGACGAAGGAGATTACCCATGAAGATCGAAAACCTCTCGACCGCCGACATCATCGCCAACTACTACAAACCCACGCTTGGCAGCATGCGCTACAGCCTGGCCGGCGTTTCTGCGCGCGTCGGCCCCGGCCTGCTCATCGACGAGCCGCTCATTCGCGCGCGCATCGACCGCGCCCTTGCCTCCAGCGAAGAAGCCGCCGACCTGCAGTTTCAGTGGATGTCCAAACAGCGCCTGGAACCGCTGCGCCGCCAGGGTGTCATGAACGCCGACAACGTCGTCGACCGCGCCATCAGCGCCCTGTATGACGCCGCCGACACCCCGCGCAAACTCAGCCCGACCAACCCGCGCCATCAGGATGCCGAAGCCCTGCTCAGCCAGCTCATGCCCCTTGGCCCCGGCGTCATCACGTCCCTGCGCTTCGAAGACGAGCACTCCGCCGTCAATGTCATGCTCCGCCGACTGGACACGGAATTCCTCCCCATCGTGCAGCGCCTTTCGCTCGAGCCCTACATCGAAGAACTCCGCGAAGCCAACCAGATCTACGCCCGCGAACTCAGCAGCCTCGACAACACCGGCATCACCCACGCCCAGGTCACCGACGCCAGCCAGATCGCCAAAGACGATTTCTTCGCCGTCATCCTCACCGTCTGGGCCCTCTTCCTGGACGACAAGTCCTTGCGCAACCAGATCCTTGCTCCCATCCACGAGCAAAACGAACGCCTGCGCCTGTACTACCAGAACCGCAAGAAAACACCCCGCGTAGACCCCGGCAGCGGCGAAATCCTGGACGACGACGAAAACACCACCTCCGAGGCCGAACTCATCCTCAACCGCCAGCTTCCCGATTTGTCCGCAATGCCCACCCCCGAAGCGCAACCCTCCGCGTAACCCCTCCTCCCCCCTCTCAAACGCCCCTGAGCCCCCGGACACACCCGGGGGAAACGGGTTGCCAACACTGCAATCGCTCCTGTCATTTGGCCTTAAGCGGGTCGACCGGAGCGATTTCTTTTTTCCTAACCCCGTCCCCCCCTCTCCCGGACATCTCTCACCCCTGCACCGAACCCGTTGGACATCCATCCCAAACACCCCTTACCCCTGTTTGCGACCGATCTCGAAAGGGTACGAAACATCGATTTTGCCCGAGGGCACCCCGTACCACCGCCTCAAAAACACGACGCCCCCGAAAATCACGGGGCCACGTACCCCTGAATTTCCAGAAAACGCTGTTTGCGCCCCCCTGTTCTACCCACAAAAAAACCGCTCTCGATGGTTTTGCCACCCCACCCGCTGCCCCGATTGACCCCCGCAGCCTCAAATCGAGCGGTTCTACATCGATCAAAATCCCAGAATCGACCAACCCGACCCCCTTCTGCATCGGTTTTGTTCAGTAGCCCCGGTTTCTAAACACTGGGGGGAAGGGGGGGTGGGATCCCATACCGCCGCCTGGACCGACGGCTCTTGCTTACAGCTCGCCGGTAGGATTACCGAAATCGAAGTCATCACCACTCAGACCACGCACCGTCTGGCTCAGCGAGCCGTACGCCTGCAGCGCAGGCTTCGCATACGTCTGTTTCAGCGACTCCACCGGACTCTGTGTATCTGTGTTTTCGACAACGCCGTTATTCTCTTGCTTGTTCATACTGAATCACCCGTGAAAACTTACTTGTAAGATCGACTGCACGTAATTGTTTGTTTCTTCCAGACTACAAAATTTGCTGACGAAGCCAGAGCTCTGCACTCAAACTCGACCAGACCGGAAAACTACCGCGAGACCGCCCGGGGGGCTGCGGCTTCCATTGTTGATACGCAACAAAAGCCTGCTTGAATTTCATGCTGTGAATGATTCCCAGCAAACCCAGCCTGGACTGTCCGACTATATCTTGCACGACTTCTTGACTCAAATTCACCAGACCATTTTCGACCACGGCGTCGAAACTGCTGTGCTTTGGCCGACGAACCACCGTTTCCGGCAAAAGCGATGCCACCGTATCACGTAACAGCCCTTTTGGCATGTTGCCACGAATAAGCTGTGTTGGAGACATACGCAAGACAAACTCCCACAAACGATCATCCAGATACGGCTGCACCGTGCGCAGACCCGCTCTTTTCGCCTTACGATAACCGCCGCGACAACTCAATTCCCACAACCACTGCTGTTGCGCCTCCAGTTTCTTCGCCCCACAGCTTCCTTCCATTTCTGCGGCAGCGATCCGTGAGATCGGCTCCCCACCAACCACCCAGTTTTCAGGTCTTCGCCAGAGCAACGACTCGCCAGGCGCTCCTGCACGAATGCCCGGCAAAAACACATCGCGCACGCTTTTTACCATTTCTTTGGCATGCACTTGTTCCAGCAAAATCACTGCGATCAAGCGGTGCCATTTCCGATCTTTCCAGAGCCGGTGCACCTCCTGCCATCGTCCCTCGGCCAGAAGGCTTCGGATCAAGTCTCGACGCGAGGCAAACAAAAGCTGATCGGCGCCGCCTCCGCCGATCACATCCACTTCCCCGAAGTTTTCTCGAATCCAGTTAGAAAACGCGCGCGCGTACTCCTCCTCGGGATGATACTGCGGCCCGCTCCCCGTAAAATCTTCAAACAGGCTGAGATCCTGCAAAGGCGGGTGTTCAGAAATCGAAAAATAATGCGCATCAAGCGGCAACGCATCCACAATCTCTTGAATTTCTGCTGTTTCGTCGCTTCCCGGATAGCCCGGCGCCACCATAGAAACCGTCCGAACCCGCGCCGTTTTCGATACTTGCTTTTGCAGCGCTACAGCCACAGCCACCAGACCTGGCGAATCCATGCCGCCGCTCATCTCAAACACATGCGGATAGTCTCCGACTGACTCCAGCACTTCGCTCAACAAGCGGCGGAACTGACGCGGATGCTCCTCCGACGGGGGCAATGTATCGGTCGTGGGATTCCAGTAATAGTCCGTCGTCAACTGCGATGCCGACCATCCCAGATACTCGCGCGGCCGAATTCGCTGCAAGCCATGAATGAAATCATCACGCCCACGATCAGTATAATCATTTAATAAAAACTTGGTTAATCGCGAACGATTCACCACCCGCGGCATTCGAGCAGCTTCCAGCAACCAGTCCGCGTCACTCGAGATCACGATATTTCGCGTCACCGGATCGATGGCATACACCATCGGAACCAGCCCGATCTTATCGCGAAAAGCCCGGAGCTGGCCGCTCGTTTCATCCCACAACACGCACGCCATCAGTCCATGCACGTGGGTGAACATGGCATGGCCGCGCAATTTCCAGAGTGCGATCAATTCCTCGGCAATTGTGCTCGCTGCAATGCCTTCTTTTTCGAGCGTTTCCGAACGATTGCGCCAGTCCCCGATCCAGGCCAGTGCGACGTTGTTGGAGAATCCGTACCCGCCGTCGTAGGGAACGCGCCCCGGGCGAAACGCGATCTGCAGCTGCGTGTTCCGAGAGGTAGCCGAGGCGTGCTGCACACAAAGCTCATCGTCCCTGAGTGCCCGGCTCTGTACCCATGTTTTTTCCCCGACCAAAACAAGCATTTCTGCCATGATTCACTTCCCGAACGCCTGCCAATCTCCAAAACCCAAAAACCGCCAGCAAGAGCGCTCCTATAGCGCAAAGCCAACCTTGTTTACAACCGCTTGCATACAGGGCTTCAGGAGGCATGGCCCTTGTCAGAATTGACTTGTACGCCCCGGCTAGGTATTCCAACTCTGCTAAATTGATGGACAGTATTCAATAAGACCTGATTGCTAAACAATTCATTATAGATAGGGAGAGATCTTCATGCAGCCGTTTCATCGTGCAAACTTACGCTACCTGCGGCCGACTTTAACCGGCGCCGTCGTACTCTCAGCCCTGGCGTTTACCGTCGGCTGCTCTGACAATGAACTTTCTCCGGAATCGCTGACCGCAACAACAGGCGCTCTCAAGGCCGGTGGCATCAAAGATCCACTTGATCCAACGCGCCCGCAGCTTCCGACGCCGGGCGATGTCCAGGCCATTCAAACCTCGGGCACCTGGCCCAACGGCTTTGACGTGCTGCAGACCGGCGCCTCGGCAACCATCCTGGCGCTCGGTGATGTACAGCTTCACAACAACGGACGCGTCCACATTCAGCCCACGCCTCATTTTCAGGCCCATGGCGAACCGGGTGCAAAAACCTGGCACTACGAAACATGGCTGAGCAAAGTAGAGCGCGGCTCCAACACCCGAACCTTTGACAAGGCCGATGCCCGTCGCATCGAAGACGGTGAGCTGACCTACCAGTACGGCAACGATATCGAAGTCTTTTACAACCATTTGCCCGCCGGTCTGGAGCAAAACGTTCGCCTGCGCAAGCGCATCCCGGGCAACGATACCCTGCGCGTAACATTTGACGTCGACGGTAATATCCAGCTCCGCGCTGCCGAAGACGGTGCACGCGTCGATGTCTACTACAACGACGCCATCGCCATGTCGTGGACGAATCTGGTGGTTTTTGACGCCGAGAAAACCACGCTCCCGGCCCGCATGCGCGTGGCTGGCAACGCCATTACCATCGAAGTCGAAGATCAGCATGCGGTCTATCCGCTCACCATCGATCCGCTGGCAAGCGTGCCGGACTGGACCGTGGATAACCCCGATAACAACACGAACTTTGGGAACGCGCTCTCGTTTGCCGGTGATGTCAACGGCGATGGCTTCGACGACATCCTGATCGGAAACTCTACGTTCTCATCAAACCAGGGGCGAGTCCTGCTGTTTTTAGGTTCGGCCACCGGCCCGCTGAATACCGCAGATCTGGCCTTCGTGGGTGAAGCCGCCGGTTCACAAATGGGAACTGCACTTGCGGCGCTCGGAGACATCGACGGCAGCGGATGTGATGCTTTTGCCATCGGCGCCCCTGCCTACAACGGTAACTTCGGCAAAAGCTATGTGTACCAGCCTTACCAATGTGATGGCTCGCCAAAAAATCCGGCGCCGATCTGGACAGACGAGGGAGAAATTCTTTCACAACTGGGGCGCAGCATCTCGGCCGGCGATGTAAACTGTGATGGTCGCACGGACTTGATCATCGGTTCACCACGTCACGCCACTCCCGACAATGGCTCCACCCTTACCAATGCCGGCAAAGTCTCCGTGTACTATGGAACGACACCCCAGAACGGCTATTTCTCCAGCGCTCCGGACTGGGAATACCTGAACCCGACGGCGGGAATCCAACTTGGTTTCAACGTAAAGAACATTGGCAATGTGACCGGCACCAAGCACCCCACGACCAATCAGCAATGCGCCTCGTTCGCTGCCAGTGCTCTTGGATACAACGGGGCTGCCGGCGCGGTTTTGCTCTTTAACAGCACACCTTCCGGCCCGGAAAATACTCCGGCCGCTTCCTATGCCGGTGCAGTTTCCCAGGATCGTGTCGGATACTCGCTGGATACTATCCCCGATATTCAGCAGGCCACGGACAGTGATGGTGAGCTGCTTTACAACATCATGACAGGCGCCATCGGCGTAAATTCAAACGCCGGACAGGTTCTCATCCTGAAATACGTACCCGGCTCCACAACGCTGGATGTCGTCTGGAGCCAGACCGGCCAGGCGGGCAGCTCCTTTGGCAACTCCGTAGCGCATGCAGGGGACGTCAACAGCGATGGCTATGCCGATGTTCTGATCGGAGCCCATCAGCACGACACGGACCAGGGCGCTGCGTTTCTTTATCTCGGTTCAGCTACCGGACTTGCCACGACTCCGTACTGGACGGGAACTCCCGACCAGACCAACTCTTTTTATGGTTTCTCCGTTGCCGGTAATGGCGACGTCAACGGTGACGGGATCAGTGATATTCTGGTCGGTGCCGTTCGCCACAATACCGTCGGCACCAACAATGGCCGCGTGAACCTGTATATGGGACTGCCTGGCTGCCAGATCGGCGCAACCTTTTATCAGGACGGCGAGCGAAATCCGGCCAATCCTTGCGAATTGTGCGATAGCGCACAGAACAACTCGAACTGGTCCGTGCTGGCCGACGGCGCCGTATGCGGCGAAGACGCGGCCACGTGCGAAATCGCGGTTTGCTCCGCCGGCGTGTGCGGCGCGCTCACCGACCAGTGCGACGACGGCCTGGCCTGCACCGCCGACACCTGTGACGGCAACGGCGGCTGCACCAACGCACTGGATGCGGAAAGCTGCGTAATCGACAACGCCTGCGTCGCCGAAGGCGCTGTCAATCCCAATAACGCCTGCGAATCGTGCAATCCCTCGGTCAGCACCACCGACTGGAGCGTACGTGCGGATGGAACGGTCTGCGGCTTTGATGGCGATGAGTGCACCGTTTCGTATTGCGAGGCCGGTGCCTGCACGAATGTCGTCGATAGCTGCGATGACGGCCTGAGCTGCACAATCAGTACGTGCGAAGGCAACCAGACCTGCTCGGCACCACAGATCGCTGCAGACCACTGCGTGATCAACAACGCCTGCGTCGCCGAAGGCGCACGCAACCCGGACAACACCTGCGAAGCCTGCGTTCCGGGCGTAAGCCAGACCGATTGGAGCCCGCTGGCGGACAACACGGTCTGCGGTGAGATGGATCCGTCCACCTGCACCTCGTTTGTGTGCGAAGCCAACGCCTGTGTTCCCAGAACCAACACCTGCGACGATGGCCTGGATTGCACCGGCCCCAGCACCTGCGACGGCGCAAACGGCTGCACCACGCCCACGATCGACGCTGGCTTCTGCGTGATCGATAACGCCTGTGTTCCCGAAGGCATCAATCCTGCCAACCCCTGCCAGGAATGTGATCCGAGCGTAAGCCAGACCGAATGGACCAACGTGGCAGCCGGCACCATCTGCGGCGATGACTTCTGCGATCCGAATGACAACAACGTGCTGATCCACGCTCCGACCTGCAATGGCAACGGAAGCTGCGGCCATTCCTTCGGCGAAGAAACCACCAGTTGTGGTGAATACATCTGTTTCGAATCGGAAAACGCCTGTCTGACCGAATGCGAAACCGACGCTGACTGCGCCCTCGCAAACGATGTCTGCCGCTCCGACAACACCTGCGGCGAGCCGGAGGAAGGCGACGATGTTGGCCCTGGTGAGGATGTGGGGCCGGGCGATGATGTCGGCCCCGGCGATGACGTCGGCCCCGGCGAGGACGTTGGCCCCGGCGAGGACGTCGGCCCCACCGAACCGGAACTGCAAGGCGAACTGGCCGGCTCCACCCTGTTCTGCTCGGGCGTCGTCACCAACAGCACCACGCCCATTGCCCCGGCCTGGCCGCTTGCAGCGTTGCCGCTGCTCGGATTTGTGGTACTACGTCGTCGCCGTTTGAATGCACGCGCATAATACGCGAAACGTATAGCCCGCACTGAAAAACGGCCCGTGCCGCGCACCGGTAATTTCCCGAACATGCGCAGCACGGGCCGTTTCATTTCCACTGGCTGCAGGATTTGAACAACACCCGGAGCTGCCGTGACCGATCTTCTATCACCAGATGCATCCGCCGAAATTTCGCCCGACGCCCGTACAACCAGTAAGGGGTTCACGCTCTATTCTTGGCTCATGCTGGCGTACCTGCTCTTCGTCATTTTATTTGGCGCCTGGGTACGCATTACCCACTCCGGCGCTGGCTGCGGCTCGCACTGGCCGACATGCCACGGCGAAATCATCCCCTTTGAACCCTCGGTCGAAACCATGATCGAGTACACCCACCGGCTCACCAGCGGCCTGCTCGGGATTTTCGGACTGATCAGCATTTTCTGGGCCGCAAAACGCTTCGGAAAACACCCGGTTTTGTGGGCTACGATCATCACCTACGTCTTTATTCTTTTCGAAGGCGCCATCGGCGCTGGACTCGTCCTTGCCGAACTGGTCGAAGACAACGATTCCGTCGCCCGCGCCATCGTCATTGCCCTGCATCTGGCCAACACCCTGAGCCTGACCGCCGCCGCCGGACTGACCGCCTGGTGGTCCACCGGCCGAAAAATCCCCGCCCGATTCATCGCCAACACCACCGGCTGGCTGCTGTTCGCAGGCTTACTCGCACTCATCGCCACCAGCATGACCGGCGCAGTCACCGCACTGGGCGATACGCTCTTTCCCGTCGATCCCACCCTGACCGACGGACTCGCGCAACGCCTGCGCGACGATCTCTCGCCGGCCAACCACTTTCTGGTTCGCCTGCGCATCATTCACCCGATCGTCGCCGTACTCACCGCGCTTTATCTCTTTGTACTCGCGCGCAGCCTGCAACTCGACGAACTCAGCAAAACCGCCAATCGCTGGACCAAAATCACCATCATCCTGGTTATCATTCAGGTCCTCGCCGGGTTTCTCAACGTGGCACTTGCCGCACCCGGATGGCTTCAGCTCGTTCATTTGTTATTAGCTCAACTTGTCTGGCTCACACTCGTTTTCCTGACCGTCACCCTCATGGCAGATCAAGAAGTTCCCGCTGACTCTTTCAACCGATAAACCACTGACAAATCACAGGATGTTTGCAATGCGTATTTACTCCCTGCCCTTCCTTGCCCTTGTTGCAGCCGCAGCATTTACCGGCTGCCAGACCGGTTCCGCCACACCCGACGGCCCTGCCCCCGCAGAAACCAGCCAGATCGCAAAGGAACTCAGCGCTTCCGACGCCGCAACTTTTGTGCAAAACAACCGCACCTTCGGCATCGAGCTCTACAAAAAATTAGGCTCCGACGAAAATGCCGACAAAAACCTGCTCATCTCCCCACATTCTATCGCCGCCACGCTCGCCATGACCTACGCCGGCGCCCGCGAAGAAACCGCCACCCAGATCTCTCAGGCCGCACACTTCACCCTGCCCGAGAATCAGCTTCACCAGGCATTCTCTGCACTCGACGCAGATCTCACCCAACGCTCCCAAAAATCCGTGGAATCCGGCGATCCCTTCCAGCTCGAAGTCATCAACACGCCCTGGTTCCAGACCAACCACCCCTTCCTCCCCGAATACCTCAACCTACTCGCCAAAAACTACAAAACAGAACCACAAACCGTTGATTTTGCTACACAACCTGACGCTGCACGCCAACAAATCAACGACTTCATCGCCAGCAAAACCAATCAGCGCATCCAAGATCTCTTACCCGCCGATGCCATCGACGCATCCACAAGACTTGTGCTCACCAACGCCATCACCTTCAAAGCCGGCTGGGCCTACCCCTTCAACGAAGCCAACACACACGAAGCCAACTTCACGCGCCCCGACGGCTCCACCGTCCCCGTGCAAATGATGCAAGATCGCGGCCCCATGCGCTACGGCACCGCCGATGGCCACCAGATCGTCGAACTCCCCTACGTCGGACACGACGTTTCCATGATCCTGATCTTGCCCAAAGACGATCTGCAAAGCTTCGAGAAAAACCTCACCTCCCAGACCCTCGATCGCCTGATCTCCAAACTCGGCAGCGAAACCGGCCTGCTCACCCTGCCCAAATTTTCCTACGGATCGCAGTCCGATCTTAAGCCGGCCCTGAAAAGCCTCGGCATCACCAACGCCTTTGACGCGCAAAACGCAGACTTTTCCGGCATCGACGGCGCCAGAAATCTCTTCGTCAGCGACGCCCTCCACAAATCCTTCATCGCCGTCGATGAACAGGGCACCGAAGCCGCCGCTGCAACTGCCGCCACCATGTCCCTGCGAAGCGCGCCGATGGGCGGATTCCAGATGAAACTCGATCGCCCGTTTCTCTACCTGATCTACGACCGCCCGACGAGCTCCCTGCTCTTCATCGGCCGTCTCACCGATCCTTCCTGAGCGTTTCGGAGTCCACGTTGAAGTTTTCCCACGCCCCCCACACACCCGAGGAGCAAGCCGCAGGAATCCGCCCATTCGTGCTCTTTTCACTGAGCCTGCTCCTGTTTCTCATCGCCGGAAGCCTCTTCATTTCCCTGGCCGGCATGTACTTCGGCCTGATGCTCACCCACACCACGGCCATTCTCGGAACCGCGCTCGTCTACCGCCACTTCCGCAACCAACAAGGCCCGATCGCACCGACCTGGCCCACCTTTCGGCGCACCAACACCTCGGCCGCAAACCTGGGCCTGATCCTTTTCACCACCGTCATCCTCGGCCTGTTCGCCAACCTCTTCGGCGCCCTCCTCATCGAGCTCATCCCGCCCCTCAAACCAATCGCCGAAGAATCACAAAAGGCAATGGCCGATCTCCTCTTCAACGCAAGCGTCTTCGAACAGATCTTGGGCGCGATCTCGATCGCCATCTTTGCCCCGATCTGCGAAGAAACCCTGTTCCGCGGCACCATCCTGCCCGAGCAACGCCCGCATCTTCCCCGACGCGCCGCACCTGCCATTCTCATCAACGGCATCCTGTTCTCCGCCATGCACGTCGATCCCGTCAGCTTCGCCCCGCTGGTCATCGTCGGTGCCTTTTTCGCGTTCATCACCGTGCGCACCAACAGCATTCTCCCCGCGATTTTCGCGCACGCTGCGCTCAACACCGTCAACGGCATCATCCTGCCGCGCCTGGTCGGCATCGAGAAAACCGCCGAACAAGATCCCTCACTCACCGCCCTGATCGCACTTGCGATCCCTCTGGCGCTCGCACTCACCGGACTCTGGATCTGGCTTTCACGCCGCCTCAGCACCACGCAAACAGCCCGTTCTGTAGCCACGAACCAATAGACAACGCAAAAAACCCATCCGTACCGAATCTCTTCGGTGCGATGGGTTTCTCACTTCAAAACAAAAATCGAAACGCGGACGGATTAGTAGTCGCGACGTTTGCGGCGGCTGGCTTCGTCCTTACGACGACGGCGCTCTGCCTCGATCGATTTTACGCGCTTCGCAACGCTCGGCTTCATGTAGAAGCGACGGCGCTTAGCCTCGCGGCCGATTCCCTCGCGGCCCACTTCACGCTTGAGCTGCTGAATCGCACGGTTAACGTTGTTGTCGCGTACTGCGACCTCAATGGGGCCAAGCTCGTTTCCTGACGTATGCTTCACTGTGCTCCTTCTTTCTTTTTAATGTTCGCACTCGCTTGAGTCCGCACCGGGGATTCAACCGCGAGCTGATTATGTTATCAACTCATGCGAAAGTATAGCGTTAGCTTTTTCGCACACTGGACGCCTTCTTAGTGCCTCGTGTCCAAAAACACAAGTCTTATTGCAACTTTTTCCGTGGAATTCAAAGACAATAGACTCCCCACGACTCGACTCCACGAATTTCGCAGCGTTCCACCATGCAAAAACATAACGATGCGCGCCACGGCTTTGTTTCCCTGCTAGAATCACCCACGAATTTCCGGATTTTCTGCAAAAAACACCGATCACCTGCACTGGATTGACCGAAAATCATGCGTCTTTTTGCTGCTATTGTTGCCGGATTGCTCAAAAACTTCCTGATCATCGGCCTGATCATGGTTCTGCTTTTTATCGGCTATCTCGCTGTCGAAAACCTCTGGCCCTCCGTTCAATCCTTTCTCAACTCCTCCGAACAACTCGAGAACCTGCAGGCCGAACGACTCGAGCGCCAATCACAACTGGAACAAACCGACGCCGCGCTTGCCGAACAAAACAAGCAAATCGATCTTCTGCGCGAGCAAATCATCCAACACGAAAACGTCGTACAATCCGAACTCGAAACAAGCCTTGCCGAACTTCAACAAACCGCCGCACTCCAAAAACAACGCCTCGCCCAGGTCATCGAACAAAACCAGCAACGCCACACACAAGCACTCGCTGCCATCGATCTCGAATATTGCCGCACCTACAATCCCCTCAAATGGCTGACCTGCCAGGCCATGCGCCAACGCGTCCAGACCTTGCAAAACAACATGCACGCGCAACGCCAGGCCCTGGCTCAGACCGCCGCAAAACTCGAAGAAAACGCCCGCCAGGAAGCCGAAAACCTCCGCATCCACGCACAAAATAAGCTTGAGCAAGGCTCCGCAGACCTGCAAAACGAAATCGCCGCCATCCTCCAACAAAACTCACACCTCGAAGCCGAACGACACAAAATCATCGCCCGTTTCGAAGAACTCGCCAGCGAAGAACAACGCCTCAAAAGCCAGAACTGGCTTCTGCTCGAATTCAAACAACGCTGGTCAGGCCTGCTCACCGCCGCACTCATCATTTTCTTTGCCCCCTACATCCGCCGCACCCTCTGGTACTTCATCGGCATGCCGCTCGTCTCTCGCGCCGCTCCTATCCAGCTCACCGATCCCGCCGCCCCCGGCACGATCGAAGCCTCTTCCGGCGAACGCACAATTTCCCTGACCGTGCCCGCCTCCCAGAGCCTGCGCGCACGCTCCGGCTACATCCAATCCGACCAGATCGGCGCACGCACCGATCTGTTTTTTGACTGGAAATCCCCCAATTTAAGCTACCTCTCCGGTCTCGTGCTCCTCACACGCCTCGACGCGCCCCCCGCCCCCAACAATACTGTCGAAGCCGCACAAGCAACCGGCCGCACCGTCACCCTTGGCTCTCCCGATGACGCCGACGCCTACCTCATGGAACTTCGCCTCGAAGATCATCCCGGCGTCGTCCTGCGCGCACGCAACATCGTCGCTGTCGTCGGCGATATCCACGTCCATTCCCGCTGGCGCCTCACAAGCTGGCACGCCTGGGCCACAAGCCAGATCCGCTTCCTCGTATTTTCCGGCACCGGCAGCATCATCCTCGAAGGCTACGGCGACATCGCCGCCCAACCCCTGGATCCAGCAACCGCCGACACAAATTCCACCGAAAAACGCATGCCCCTCGTCGTCGGATTCGATACCCGCCTCGCTTACAAAACACGACGAACCGCCACCTTTTTACCCTATCTCATCAATCCCAACCGCGAACCCCTCGTCGTCGACGTTTTCGAGGGCTCCGGCGCCTTCCTCTACCAGAAAAACCCGACCTCCAACGCCCAGAAAGCCAGCATCACCGAACGCACCGCCGGATTCTTCCTGGATTCCATCCGCAACCTGCTCGGCATCTAACCGTTTCACACGAAATCAACTACGATAAACGCTTCGCCAACTCCAAAACTCTGAGCATCCGCCATGACCTTTTTATATCTGCTTGCCATTCTCATCGCGCTGGGAATCTTGTTTGCATACCTCGCGATATCAGACAAAAAAGCACTCCAAAATCTGGAAAAATCTCGCGCCCTCCTCAAAGATTTCGCCACGGCCCACAACCTCACGTTTGAGCAAAACTACAACAACGAAGAATCCCTGACCGGAACCTACAAAAACATCCAGATCAGTCTGTACGAAGAAACCTTCGACAACGGCCGATATGTATTTTTTTCTACCATCATGGCCGCCTATCTCCCACAGACGACGACCCTGCAAAATCTGGAAATTCAGCCCCGGACACTTCGCTCAAAAATCACGCCCCGTTCAGCTCCCCAAAACACACTGACCGGCATCCCTGCCCTCGACAAACACTTCACCGTCCGCGGCGTCCCCGAACCTCGCATCAAAGAAATTTTTACCCACCCTGACATCACAAATGCACTCCTTCACCTCCACAAATCAGGCAAAAATGTGCATCTGAGTAACGACATCCTCAGTGTAAAATACCCAAATCATCTCGCGCAGAACTTCCACCGAATCCCGGACACCCTCAACGCTCTCATCCAGTGCATTCAAGCCCTGGAACAAACCAACAACACGCCCCCAAACCTTTTACCCAAAGAAAACACCACGCTCTTTTCTCACCCAAACGTCCCAACTCCCGAGAAAACCCAACCATTAAAAAACACAAACGCCTGAAACCAATTTTCCCCACCCCAAACAACAGCTTTGACCTCGATTGCACAAATTGTTTCTGGTAGCCTTGCGGCTCCACATCCGCACAGTCAATAAACAGCAACCGGAGGCTTCTCAACCATGCTTATCGTCATACTCTTAAGCACTCTCACATTTTTTGTGTATCTTTTCGTCATATTTAATAAAGTCCCCAGGCTCTCCCCAGAAAACATCACAATCCCCGGAACCTCAGAACAACTCAAAGCCATGGTAGACAGTCTTCAATTGACCTATGTCGAACAAAACTCTGAATTTCACCAGGGCGGCTGGATACATGGAACCTTCCAGGACGTGAGCATCAACATCCAAGATGACGCCAGAGCAGTCCACAGAGATATACACATCTCTACACGCTACGAAGCTCTGCTCGACGAATTCAACGCGATCGATGGCCTCGAAGTTCTACCCGAGAAAAACCTGGCCAAAGTCAAAAAAGTCTTCGGTGCCCAGGACATCCAGACCGGCGACGAGCAATTCGACAATGCCTTCATCATCCGAGCTCCCTCCCCACAAGACGCGCTCGACCTCTTCGCATGCCCAGACGTCAGACGAAACTTTCTTAACCTGCGAAAATTATGTCCCGACTTTCGCTTCCAACACAACACGCTCACACTTGAATATCCCAACGGAATCCTCCAAAACCAACCCCTGATCCCCGCTCGACTCCAGGCTCTCGCCGACTGCACACACGCCATCATCAATCAGAACAAGAAAACCACACTGTTGACCCACCAACCCACAGAACCCGCACAACTCGAAACCGCTTCATCAAACTGGTAAACAACCCACACCTTACTTCACAAACCTTACTATTTTTTGAGGACTCTATGCGTGAATCCGAAAACAACACGATCTTTGGAAAAATCCTTCGCGGCGAAATCCCCTCCGATCGCGTCTACGAAGACGAATATTGCATCGCTTTTCGCGACATCACACCCGTCGCTCCCGTCCACATTCTGGTCATCCCACGCGACTACATCGTCAACTTCTTCGACGCCAGTCCCACCGACGCCGAACTCCTCGGCAAATTGATCCTCGCCTCCGCACAAATCGCACGCGAACAAGGCCTCGAAGAATCCGGCTATCGCCTCGTCGTCAACAACGGCGCCAGCGTCGGCCAGACCGTCTTCCACCTCCACCTGCACATCCTCGGCGGACGCCCCTTCTCCTGGCCTCCCGGCTGAAATCCCGCACAATTCTCCAAAAATCATTGTACGATCTTCAACACTCCCCTCTAGAACGAACGGAAAATCGCATGACCACGACACCCCCCGGCGTCAACTACGACGCCACCGGCAAATCCTTCGAAGCCGCACCCGAAACCATCCTCGCCAAAGACATCATCGCCTACGCCCGGGCCACCAACGACAACAACCCGCGCTTCATCGACGACACCAATCCACAATCCATCATCGCCTCTCCGCTCTTCGCCGTAAAACCCCTCTACTCCGTCCTCAGTCTCGTCCTCCAGGACAAAGAACTCGCCCTCGACCTGCTGCGCCTCGTCCACGGCGAACAAAAACTCTTCCTGCACAAAGTCCTACGCCCCGGCGACGTCGTCGTCCCCGGCGCAAAGATCACCTCCATCCAGGAAAAATCCTCCGGACACCTCATCGAAGTCGATCAGTGGTTAAGCATCGACGGCCAACCTGCCGTCGAAGCCCGCAGCGGTCTCTTCATCCGCAAACCCCGCGATCCCAACGCTCCCGCAAAACCCAGATCCTCCGCTCAGGCCCAACCCGCCCCCAACGCGGACGACTCCAAAACCCTCGTCCACGAAACCACCCAACAAGTCGACCCCGACCAGGCACAACGCTACGCACCGGCCTCCGCCGACATGAACCCGATTCACATCGATCCCAACGTCGCGAAAGCCGCCGGCCTGAAAGACTGCATCCTCCACGGACTCTGCACCATGGCTTTTGCCACACGCGCCATCGTCGACGGCGTCCTCCAGGGCGACTCCACACGCCTGCAAAATGTCGGCGTCCGCTTCGCAAGCCCCGTCTACATGGGCGACCAGCTCACCACCCGAATCTGGCAACTCGCCGACAATTCCTACACCTTCGAAACCACCAACCAACACGGCCAACCCGTCCTCTCCAGCGGAACCGCTCAAACCCGCGCCTGATCTCCACAAAGAATAATCTTTGCCTCATCCCGGGTTGGATCGTACGCTGCGCCCCCGAAGCAGCTCGCAAAAGCCAACCCGACACGCTTCACCCCACCAATTTTCAACCCAGCAGGTTTGCGCATGGCCAAAAAGAAAAAAACCGCTGCCGCACCCGCTTCGCGCTCCGGCTTCCGAAAATATCTTGCGGACAGCAGCGATCTCTACACCAGCCTGATCCTCGTCATGCCCCTGTTCGTCCTCTACCAGGTCGGCGTCATGCTGACCGGCGGCGTTCGCAATGGCGTCGATTTCATGACCGACCTGCTCTGGCTCACCGCCGGCGCAAACCTGCAAAATTACCTGCTCCTCAACCTGGGAATCCTGGCCGCCTTCGCAATTTTCCTCGTTGTCCGAAGAAAACACAGTACCTTCCACCCCAGAATCTGGCCCTACGTCATCGCCGAAAGCAGCGTCTACGCCTTTTTCTTCGGCGCCGCCGTCATCGGCTCCATGAGTCTGCTCGGACTCGACGTCCTCCTCGCAAGCGGCGACACCTCACACATCGCCAGCATGGGCGTTTTCAGCAAATTCATCCTGAGCATCGGCGCCGGACTCTACGAAGAACTCGTTTTTCGCCTGTTCCTTATGGGCGGCATGTTCTGGACCGGCATCCGCCTGCTCAACCTCCCCAGCTGGCTCTCCGCACTTTCCGCCCTGCTGATCTCCAGCATTATTTTCAGCACCATCCACCACGTAGGCTCTCTTGGCGAACCCTTCGTGCTCGGAACCTTCATGTTCCGCGTTTTCGCAGGCATCCTGCTCGCCGCAATCTACCATCTGCGCGGCTTTGCCGTTGCCGTCTACACCCACGCCATCTACGATATCATCGTGCTTGTTTTTCGTTAAAATCTTGCCGCTTGAATCCATTTCGCGCCGGAGTTGCCGACTATGATGTTGACTTTACCCGAAGCAATCTTGATCATTATTATCACTTTACTCGTTGTTGGTCTGAATAAACTCCAGGCCATAGGCAAGGCCATCGCCAGACTCCGAAACGATCAAAATCCACCACCCTCGGCCAATCCCTGAGCCGATCACCCCCGATAAATCACACTATGCTCGAATCCCTTTCTCTCTTCAGCAATCCTCTCCTCATCCTGGCCCAGATCATCGCCCAGACCGGCTCGCTTGAGTGGACTCCCACCACTTTCTACATCGCCGCCGCCGTATTACATCTGGTCATCATCCTGATCATGTTCCGCCTGCTCCAACTGGAACCAGAATACAACTCCTTCATCGGCGCACTGATCGCCGCCGGTATCAGCAACGGCATCGCATTTTTCCTCAAAGACTTCGGAATCTTCGGCGTTCTCGGCTCCGGCGCCGTATACTTCGGCCTGCTCGTCGCCATCAGTCAGGCCGACGTCCTCAAAGCAGTCTACGTCTGGGTCGTCGTCATCGCCTCCTACGCCGGACTCGCTTTCCTGATCTTACCCCGCGCCCACGATCTCACCATCGAACAAATCGGCGGAATCCCCCAGGTCGTCATGTCCGGCGGACTCAAAGCAGAACCCTTCACCGACGACGCCTACGACAACCTCTCGTCTGGCAACATCAAATCCGTCCGATAGCCCCCCAAAAACAACGATTCAACGATGCGACGGCCCCACCTTCCTCAAGCTCTTCCCGAGCGCCATATTCGCCGTCGCATTCAACGAAAAACTCGTAAATCCCACCGACTCCTCCCCACCATCTTCCATCATTTCCGAAAGATAAAATTCCGCTATCGGCCCGAGCATCGCCGCGTTATCCGTACATAACGACGGCGGCGCCACATGCAGCTTGAGCTTATGCCGCTCGCACGCCGCCTGCGCCGCCAGCCGAAGCTGCGAATTGCACGCAACACCACCGGACAACACCAGCCGATCCAGATCGTAACGACGCGCCGCTTCCACCGCCTTCATCACCAGCACATCGACCACCGCCTGCTGAAACGACGCGCACAGATCCCGAAGCGCCTGCCCTTCCGGAATCCCATGCGCCTCCACATGCGTGGCCACCGCCGTCTTCAAGCCCGAAAACGAAAAATCAAAATGCTTGCGCGTCCACATCGGCCGCGGAAACTGAATCGCCTCCGGATCCCCACCCGCCGCCAACCGGTCAATCTCCACCCCCGCCGGATACGGCAGCCCCAGCATCTTTCCAACCTTATCAAACGCCTCGCCCGCCGCATCATCCCGCGTACGTCCCAAAAGCTCGTAATCGCCAAATCCGCGCACCACATACAAATCCGTATGCCCGCCACTGACGATCAACCCCAGATACGGAAACTCCGCCACACCACCCATCCCCGACGAACTACCCGCCGCATCCAACTCCAGCAAAACAGCCGTCAGATGCCCCTCCAGATGATTCAGCCCCACACACGGCTTATCCAACGCCCACGCAAGCGCCTTGGCCGTCTCAATCCCCACCAGAAGACTGCCCACCAACCCCGGCCCGCTCGTCACACCAATCCCGTCGATCTCCTCCAGCGTCACGCCAGCCCCCTGCAACGCCTCATCGATCACCGTCTGAATATCCCGAATATGATTGCGCGACGCCAACTCCGGCACCACGCCGCCATACCGCCGATGAACCGGAATCTGACTCGCCACCGCATTCGACAACACCTTGCGACCGTCCACAATTACGGCCGCCGATGTCTCGTCACAGCTCGACTCAATCGTCAATACGAGCATCTTTTATCTCTCACAAACGCTTTTCAAAACGAATTTTCAAAACTGATTCTGCAGAATCGAGCGCACTTCATCCGCGCTTCGACCCGAAGGCTGAAGCTCCAAAAACGCCTCATAAGCCTGCTTCGCGCGCGCCGTCTGTCCGGCAAGCTGATACGCCTGCCCGAGCTCCATATAAAGCGCACTCGTACGCATGCCCAGCCTTTCTGCGCGCTCCAAATTCTCAAGCGCTTCCTTATTCAGATTCTCATACGCAGCCGCCTGGCCATGCAAAAACGCCACGCTCCGATCCGTGGGCGCCTGCGCGCTCAACTCGCGCGCCAACTTCAACGCATCGCCCGTACGCTCACGACGAATCATCTCGCGTAGCTCCAGCACCTTGCCTTCAAACGTCGTAGCCGCCGGCGCAGCCGCAGCCGATGAACCCGCAGATTTCGCCGCCACAGCCAAAGCCGCCTTTTCCACCGGCTTCTCTACAACCGGTTTCTCCACAACCGGTTTCTCCTCAACCACCGGCTCAACAACCGCAACTTCCTGTACCGACTCTTGAGCGACAACTTCTTCTTCTTCAGCCGCCGCCTCGGCCACTTCACCGACGTCCTCGCCAACCACGGCCTCTTCTACAGCCTCTGCGGCCAGACCTTCCTCACCGGCTTCAGCCTCTTCCACAGCCGATTCTGCAGGCTCTTCCACAGCCACCGACGCAGGTTCCTCAGCCACAGGCTCTTCCTTCTCCACAGCCTCTGCCACCGGCGCCGGCGCCGGATCAACCTTCGACGCCCCGGAATCAAACAACCGGAACCCACTCCAGGCCAGCACGGCCAGCAACGCCACAATGCCAGCAATCAACACCGGCCCCTTCCAATTGCTGCTTACAACACGCGGCTCCTCATAATCCTCAAAAGAATCCTCCCGCGAGAAAAACGAATCCTCTTCCGCACTCTCCGCAAGCCCCGCACCCGCCGACGCTTCTACTTTCTCTTCTTCTTTCTCAATTTTCTCAATCTTTTCTTCTGCAGCTTCTGCATTTGATTCTTGCGGTGCTTCTACATCTGTCGACGCTTCAGAATCTTCCGATGCCTCCGATACTTCAGAATTTTCCGGTGCCTCCGACGCCTCAGCAACTTCCGATGCCTCCGCATCCACCTCCGCCGCTACGCTACCAGCAAGCTCCTCAGCAGACTTCTCTTCTACTTCCTCGGTACTTTCCTCGACCGAAGCCGACTTTTCCACACCCTCGCCAGCCTCAGATTTTTGCTTACTCGCCTGACGAACATTCCGATAACCGCTTTTCGTCAAATCAAACGTCGCGCGCACAACCTCGCCCTCCCGAGGACTCTGCAACGACGTCGTCTGCGGATCAACCGGATCAAAAAGCGGCGCCTCAAATTCCTCCACCGCTTCAAAAGCCGACACAACACGCTGCAACGGCTCCTCGTCCTCCTCGGACACAGTCGGCTCTTCCTGAGGAAGCGAAACCTCCGCACTCTCCTCATCCAGCCCTCTTTCCTCAGTTACGAACGCAGCTTCATCCGCACCTTGAGATCCTTCAGATTCCGCAGCCTCCGCTTCAACAGCAGCTTCAGACGCAACTTCTTCAGATTCTTCAGATTCTTCAGACTCAAACAACGGCAGCGTCGGCCGTTCCGAACGATACGCGCGCGCCTCGGCAACTTCCTGCTTCACAGCATCGGCTTCATCAATCGCCTGCTCACGCCGCTCTACCTGCCGCTCCGATTCCTCATCCTGGCCAGCATCAGCATCAACAACAGCATCCGTTGCAACCTCAGCCCCGGCCTCGCCTTCCGCAACTTCCTCGGCCGCAGCTTCGACGTGATCTTCCACCACATCCTGCTCTACCGGCTCCGCTTCAGCAGCCTCCACCGGCGACTCCTCGGCTACCACAGCTTCATCCGCCACCAACACAGGCTCCAGCGTTTCCACCGCCTCGCGCGCCGCATACACCACCGGCGCACTCACCTCATCCCCCACACTTTCCGCAACCGAACTCGCGACAGCCGTCTCCAACGCTCCCCACTGACCATCCACTTCAGAAACCGCACTGGCACGAATCAACTGAGCCGGCGTCGAAAGCGGCGTACTTGCCCGCGAACGCTCATAATACGCCTCATCCGCCTCGTCCGCCTCCACTTCCTGCACCGATGTCACGAACAATTCCTGCGTACTATCCACCTGCAATCCGCCATCTTCCGACAACGGCTCCTCAACAACCGCAGGCTCTTCCACCGTAACAGGCACACTCTGCAATTGCGTCTGCGCCACATTGCTTTCGACCTGACGCATCTGCTCCGCCAGACGACGCGCCTCTTCCTCACGCCGAATCGTCTCCCGGGCCTCCACTTCCCGCAGCGAATCGATCACTTCATTCGCCACATCCCGGCCCGACTCTTCCTCATCTTCTTCTGCCCAGCCTGTAACGCTCACAGCACTGCCAGCCAGACGACTCGTCGAACTTTCCCGCTCCTCATCGTCATCATCAAGCGCCGATTCAACCAGCCCGGAATCTTCATCGTCACTCCAATGAAACCTCCAGTGACCACCACCTACGCCCGGCTCCTCGCCAAATTCTTCCCGGCTCTGTTCCACCGGACGACGCAAATCCACCGTCTGAACCTCGTCCGCATCTTCCGGCGAATGACTGTGTACAGCCTGTTCAAACGCCCCCGAATCCCTACCGCTTTCCTCCTCCTCAGACTCCCGAAACGGAATCCCAGGATTCGTATCCCGAAGCTCATTGCTCGCCAGCCACGCATTCAATCCCACCGGATCAAGCGCAGTATTGCCCAACGACGGCGCCTCCAGCGGCGTCACATCATCCAGCAGATGATCTTCCAAAAGCCTGTGAATGATCTGCAGCGTCAGAATATCCTCCATCGGACTATCATCCACCACGTCATTCAAACTGCGATGCCCGTCAAACAGCCGCACAACCTGCTCAACCTCTGCAGGCAATTCCTCGGCATAAGCAGACATCTGCTGATAATTCACCGCAAATATACGCTCCAACCCCGGCATCCGCTCCGCCAGCGCACTCCACGCCTCAAGCCGATGAATCCCCTCCAGAAGCAACGCATCCGTACTCTTCTCAATATGATCAACCCGGCGCAAATGCTCATAGTAACGAACGACAAACCGACCATCCGGCCATGTCATCACCCGGTACACTGCATCCTCGCCCTGCAATTTCCCACAAATCGCATCGAGCAAATTCCCGTCCCGAAAATACACAACCGCCTGACGCGTACCCCGCAAAATCGAAACAGAACCCGAACGCCCCTCACTCTCAATGCTCTGCAACAGGTCGATCATCGTAATATCCGACAGATCTCCCTCAAATGCCTCCGCGTCCGCATCCGCCAGCGATTCCTTCGCACGCTTTTGAAGCAGCAACTCCACCCGCGTCGTCACTTCCTTGATGTAGATCGGCTTGGTCAGATAATCGTCCGCCCCCAGCTCAAATCCCCGCATCTTCTGCGGCAACGAACGATCCTCGGTCAGAAAGACAAACGGAATATCCTTATAACGAGCGTCATGCTTGAGATCCGCACAAAACTCCAGCCCGTCTCCATCAGTCAAAACCGTGTCGGAAATAATCAACGAAGGCTGCGCCCGCTCAATGCTCTGCATCGCTTCCGCAACCGTATCCGCCAATTCCACCCGATAGCCAGCCTTCTTGAAGCAAACCTCAAGAACCTTCTGACTCTTTTTATCCGCATCTACTACCAGGATCATTTCGTTCGCCACGCGAACTCCTTCTCTACAATTGGGTTGCACAGCCCCTGCACGCAACACCAGCAACCACCAACGCCTCCGCATTTCCGAACGAAACAGGCGACGAAAAATCTTAGTCCTACTCACCCAAATGCACAAGACCGGGCCTGTCTCATGCCCGCGCTCCGCGCAGCCTACCTACTTCTTACCAGCCCTATACTACGTTTCATAAAATTTATGGCGTAAAAAACACCATTCTCTCACTTTTAGCCCCTTTCCAACCCCACCTCACCCCCAAAACCTCACACATCCAACCCGAAATGCCTGGCAAAACCCAACAGCCCCTCAATCGACGTTCGAAACATCTCCTCAGAATCAATATTAAAAATCACACCGTCCACATGCTCCTGAATTTCACGTGCACGCTCGACGGATTGCAGCGGATCGAGTACGAGCAAGAAGACATCTCCGCGTTCAGTGACCCGCCCGGCAGCCGCTGCAAACTCTTTGATTCGTCGATGGTTTGTAAACGCCAGCAACCACCTTGTACCGTCAATATTCGCAATCGTCGGGTAGCTTGGACCTTCCGCATTGCTGGCCGGCAAAAAATACCAGGCTTTGAGCATAAAAACCGACTTCCACAACGCTTCCAGGTTTTCGGTGGTTGGTTCCTGACGAGCGCGGAAGACGTGATCTTGAATGTGTAGTAGTGTCATGATTTCGACCTGTTTTGTTTTGAACGTGCTTCTTTCCGGGAGTCTGTCTATTTTGCACTCCTGATCTCTACGATTCCGAGTCTATCGCATGAACAACACCGCACATACAGCACTGTTTGCACTGTTCTCCGCTATTATTCTCTCGGTTGCATTTTTCTTGACCCCGGCAAGTGTACCAACGGCCAGCGCACAATCCCCTCCCGACACACAATCGGAACACGCCGCACATTCCCCGCAAACACAACCCGAAGTCCTCGAATGGATCTGCCCGATGGAATGCGGCAACAAGCGATTCCACGAAGCCGGCGACTGCCCGATCTGCCACATGGCCCTCGTGCCCCACCGCGTACGCACCACGTCCAAAGCCGCGCCTGCCACAGCCGACCCCGACCTGTTCGCCGAACTCGAAGACGGCGGATTTTTCGACGCCGCCTTACTCCTCGAAGAAAGCGAAGAAATCGTCGCCCGCCCAAAACGCGCCCTGATGCCCGGCGTACCCAACATGCTTTTCTACGGCGCAAGCGGCGTGGTCGTAATCATCACCTTTCTTTTGCTCGTCCTGCTCGGCGAACCCAGACGCAACATCAAGAAAACATCCGAGCGCTGGCAATACGCTCGCTTCGAACTCACAAGCTGGCAGCCCTTCAAAAAGTTCGTCAAATGGCGCGGCTTCCAACCCATGCTGCAAATCCCCGTCGTCGCTCTGTTCGCGCTCGTCATCGCCGCCGGACTCTTCGGCAACCAGGAAGCCGGCCGCAACATCGCTCCCGTTCTCACCTGGAACATCTGGTGGATGGGCCTGATCTTCTTCGCGTTCTTCGCCGGCGAAATCTGGTGCACCGTCTGCCCCTGGATGGCTGTCCCCGACTGGATCGACCGCCTCACAAAACGACTCGCAATAAAATTCTCCCGACAGTCCTCCCCAAAAACACGCCGCACCTGGCCAAAGTTTCTCAAAAACCTCTACCCGGCCATCTTCCTCTTTCTCGTCTTAACCTGGCTCGAACTCGCCTACGACGCGCCCTACCGCCCCGCCTTCACGGCCCTGCTCGGCCTGGCAATGGTTGCCATGGCCGCCGGTACGCTCTTTGTCTTCGACCGCAAAGGCTTCTGCCGCTACGTCTGCCCGGTCGGCCGCGTCACCGGCGCCTACGGCACCACCGGCATGCTCGAAATCCGCCGCAAAGACGCCCGCACCTGCAAATCCTGCCAGACCCACGACTGCTACCACGGCAACGAACGCGGCCTGCCCTGCCCCACCGGCGAATTCATGGGCGCCATGAACGAAAACACCTACTGCACCATGTGCACCGAATGCCTGAAAACCTGCCCGCACGACAACATCGGCATCAACATCCGCACGCCCCTGGCCGACTTAATCGGCCCCCACCGCCGCAAACGCGACGAAGCCTGGCTCATCCTGATCATCTTCATCGTCACCATCTTCCACGGCCTGGCCATGATCCCGCTCTGGAGCCACCACACCGTCCCGCCGCTGCGCACATGGTTTGAACAAACCCTCGGAATCGATCCGGGCCACCTCACGGTTTTCACCCTGGCCATGGCCGCCTTTTTTGCCCTGGCCATCGCCCTCTACCTGCTGGCCTGCCAGCTCATGCGCAAAGCCAGCGGAAACCTGACCTATCGCCTGCGCGATTTCTTCGTCGCCTTTGCCTATCCACTTTTGCCCGTTGCACTGGCGTACCATCTGGCGCATAACGCACTCCACTTCTTCTATGAAGGAAGCAAGCTTGTCCGTCTCATCAGCGATCCCTTCGGAAGGGGCTGGGATTTATTCAATACCGCACAAAGTCCACTGACGATGCTCATCCCCATTCAATACTTATGGGTTCTCCAACTGATTCTGGTAATCGCCGGCAACCTTGCGGCCGCCATACTCGTGCACCGCGCAAGCTTTCGCATGTTCGGCAATCGACACCAGGCACTCCGCGCCGCAATCCCCATGATTTTGTTCACCGCCATCCTAAGCGTCTTTGCTCTGTGGCTGCTCTCGCAACCCATGGAGATGCGCACCGCATGATTGCTCTTCCGCACAAGAACCGCTCACACTGGATCCTGACCGCACTTTTGCTCGTCGCCCTCCTGTTCACGACGGCCTGCTCCGGCGTCGACAAACGCCGCCAGGACGCCCTGAACGATCACGGCCCCATCGCCGGAACCGAACTCTGGCAGGACGCCGAATTGCTCCTGCCCGCCGACTCTCCCCTGATCGGCGTCATCCGCCTGCAAGAAGTCCTCGCAAGCACCGAAGACCTGCTCAACTGGAGCATCGCCGAACCCCGCATGTTCGGAACCAACGGCGACACCATCGTCCAGGCCATCCTGGCCGCATGGCACGGCCTGCTCAGCGAACTCGGCGCAAACCCGCTCGACACCGCACAATGGCAGGCACGCGGCATCGACCCCGCACGCCCCCTGTATCTCGGCTTCTACCCGTCCTCGACCGGCGACAACGTCACCTTCATCGACACCATCGAAACCATCCTCAAGGACCGACTCCAGCTCGAGCCCGACGAAACCATGCTCGACGCCATGCTCGCCATCTTACACGACCAGGACCACGAATTCTGGATCGGCATCAGCGCCGAAATCTCCAGCGCCGTCAAACACCTGCGCCCCCAGAGCGGCATGCGCCTCATCATCCCCGTCTTCGACGACGCCCACCTGCTCGCCAGCCTGAACACGCTCGCCGCCGCCTCGCATTACGAAGCCATCACCCCCAACGCCGGAACCGATCCCAACTTCCCCGCCGGCGACCACATCTTCTTCAATCCCGACAGCCCCTGGCCCGCCTTTCGCGTCCGCATCGAAAACGGCTGGGCCACGCTCGATATCGTCTTCAAAGAATTCCAGCTCACCGCAAGCGATGCCTCCGATTTTCTCAAATACCGCGAGCGCATGCTCTCCGACATCACCAACATCACCCGCCAGTTCCCCGCCGGACGCCCCGCCGCACCGCGCCCGCCCTTCAACGCCGCACTCGCCGTCGCTTTTCACCAGACCGAAACCGCCAAAATGGCCCGCGTCCGTGGCTACAGCCGCGCCCTCGAATCCCTGCGCTCCCTCAACGCCAACGACCGCGACCAGTTCTTCATCGAACTCATCATCCAGGCCATGGAAAACGTCCGCACCTGGGAACTCGCCAGAAACAACCTCCCCGGAACCATCTACAGCGCCACCCGCGACTGCACACCCGCTCCCCACCAGGAACCAACCTGCCTGCTCAACCTCAAAATGCACCTGGTCGGCGCCCGCTCCCTGCCCGACCTCACAACCCCGCCCGACCAGGCCATCCAGGGCCTGGACATCACCGAACGCAGCCTGGCCGCCGCCATCGACCTCGATCCCTTCTTCGTCAACGAATGGAAACAATGGGTCCACGTCGCCATGCCCGAAGCCCTGCTCGACGGCCTCGAAGCCATCACCATCGACCCCGTCTTAGCCGCACTCTCCATCCCCCGCGGCATCGCCCTCATGCTCGCCAACGTCGAAAAACTTCTCCTCCAGGACTTCGAAGCCGAAAACCTCCAGGACTACGATCCCCTCATCGCCCCGCTTCGCTTCGTCCAACGCATCGAACTCGCCAGCATCAACCCCGACATGACCCGCCCCGACTGGTACGCCCGGCTCGCCATCATGCTTTTTTTGCGCCCCGACGCCACCACCGAACAACACATCGAAGTCCTCAACACCGTCCACACCCTCATCACCGACCTCTCCCTCGACATGACCGTCGAAATCGACCACACCGCCCCCACACCCTTCATCTTCCTCACCCGCGGCCTGCCCCCCGAAGAAACCGCCCGCCAGCTCCAACGCGCCCAAAATCCCCCCACCACCAATACCAACAACACCAACAACGTCCTCTACCTCCGCCTCGAACCCCTGGCCCTCATGGCCCTCCTCACCGAATCACGCGCCCACGCCCTCGATCCCATCGACCTCGGCATCCTCGTCCAACGCCTCGGCCCCATGCTCCTCACCATCCGCCCCGACACCACCCGCGGCATCCGCACCCTCCTCTACAACTTCGAACTCCACGCCCCACCCACCCTCTAATCTCTCTCCACCCGGATCCAGGGCGAGCCTACAAATCTACCGGGCTTTGCCCGCCAAAATCCGAGGCGAGCCTACAACTTCGCCGGGCTTTGCCCGAAAAAATGGAGGCGAGCCTACAA
>JBEBUW010000005.1:0-88973 GCA_040393065.1 Lujinxingia vulgaris
TAAAAATTCTGGCAGAAAATTATAGAAAATTCTGAAAATGTAGAAATTTCTATAAATTTCATGTCTTTTCAAGAACTGTTCTGTCCTGGCCGGCCGGTCATGTACTTTTCTATATTTTCACGAATTTATGCCGGGACAGAATTTTATGTAAGGAAAGCTCCAGGACGTCAGGAAATATGGGAACTTCAGCCAACCCCAATTCCCGAGCAAGCGAGCAAACGCAGGCCGCTGATTGCAATGCAAAATCTGTAGGTAAGCCATGTTGGTTATATGTTTTGGCTCTTCGAGATGCATTGGAGAATGAGCGTCTGGTTCTTGCGGAGCGCGTTGATGTTCTTCTGGTCCTGGTCCTTCTGGCCGTGGAGACGTTTGGGGGCCCTGGATTAGTTTCATTATGTTGAACGGTTTGGCCGGTGACTTTGGAGCGGATGTTTGCGGTACGGA
This sequence comes from Lujinxingia vulgaris, assembly GCA_040393065.1. Classification (GTDB taxonomy): domain Bacteria; phylum Myxococcota_A; class Bradymonadia; order Bradymonadales; family Bradymonadaceae; genus JACCWM01. Next base: position 445 of record JBEBUW010000005.1, read on the forward strand.
TGTTTTTAGCAGGTTGGGACGTAGGTTTGGACGGACGGTGAGCGAATTTTTGTAGTCTTGCACTTCATGAAACATGAAACAGGTACAGAACCATAGCGGAACTACAGGAGGCTGAATGTGCGCGTTGCAGATCAGGGATGTCGTCTACTTTGGGGCGGAGGGGCGAAAAACAGGTGATTGCCTGGTGAATAAGGGCAGGATTTTAGCGCTTGGAGATGTGTCATCGGCCTTCAATTCTTTTGATTCTCTGGAAGTTGTGGACGGGAAGGGGCGCTGGTTGTGGCCGGGTGTGATTGACGGGCATGTGCATTTTCGGGAGCCGGGCAGCGGCTATAAAGAAGACTGGGGGACGGGGTCGGCGGCGGCCGTTGCGGGTGGCGTCACGTCGGTTTTGGAAATGCCGAATACTTCTCCGCCAACGACGACGTTGGAGCGTCTGGAGGAGAAGCGTTCTCTGGCCGCCGAACAATCGCTGTGTAATTACGGATTGTTTTTTGGTGCCAGTCCGACCAACGCGCAGGAATACAGACAGGTGGAAGGCGTTCCTGGGCTGAAAATCTTTATGGGATGCAGCACGGGGGATTTGTTGGTGGCGCGAGAAGAGGAGCTCGAACGGGTTTTTGCGGGCTATGCGCAGCGAATTTGTGTGCATGCCGAGAGTGAGCGGATGTTGCAGGAGCGAGAGGCAATGTTTGCGGAGCGTGAAGATCCGGCGGTGCATTCACAGATTCGTAGTCCGGAGGTTGCTGCGACAGCGGTGCGGCTGGCGTGTCGACTCGCTCTAAAATACGAGCGTCATCTGCATATTTTGCATCTTTCAACGCAGGATGAGCTGGATGTTGTGATGGATGCACGCGAAATCGCCCGTGAGCAGGAGCTGGCGACAAAAATCACCTGTGAGGTGTGCCCGCATCATCTGTTTTTGAATACGTCGGCTTATGAAATGTTGGGGACAAGAGTGCAGATGAATCCTCCGCTTCGTGAGGAGGTGCACAGGGCGGCGATGTGGCGCGCCCTTCTAGCCGGGCACATCAACATGGTCGCTACCGATCACGCGCCCCACTCGCCGGAGGAAAAGGCGCGGCCGTATCGGCAGGCGCCGAGCGGTGTGCCGGGCGTGCAGACGATGCTGCCACTGATGCTCGATGCGGCGTTTCGTGGGCTTTGTAATTACGAGGATGTGTTGCGCTGGTTGTGTCATGGGCCGGCGGATGTGTGGGGTCTTGAGGGGCGCGGGCGGCTGGAAGTGGGCGCGCATGCAGATCTGGTGCTGATTGATCCGAGGATGCAGCATACGGTGACAGATCATGAGCAGCTTTCGCGTTGTGGCTGGTCGCCGTGGAGCGGACGCACGCTTGTGGGTTGGCCGGTGATGACGTGGGTCGGCGGGGAATTGGTTTATCGGCGCGAAGAAACGCAGGCAGAGATTGTCGGTAAGCCGGGTGTAGGGCAGGAACTGACGTTTCGGAGCGTGTGATATGTGCAAGGCTGCTCGCCTCGTCCTTTGCCGGTTTCTGACGTTCCAACCTGCACGAAGGGGGCACTGGTGTGGGGAAATAAAAGGCATGAAAAAAGCCACCGCGTTTGTGGGGAACGCGGTGGCTTTTTTTTGAGGGGGGCGAGTGCTCGGGAGAAATCAGGGAGCGTTAGCGGGTGATTCCGCCGCAATGGGTGCGCTTGGCCTGGTGCTGGCGCAGGGCGCGCTGGTGTTGCTCAAGGCGCTGAACGTTTTCTTGCATGAGCGAAACGCATTTGTGATGGGTTTCGGCCAGGGGCATGGCTTCTGCGCAGAACTCGTCAACGGAGGTGCTGCTGTGGTTGACGACCAGTTGTTTGGTTGCGTGCATGGCAGCGGTGCTGACGCGGCTGGTGCCACGTTGCTGCTGGTCGATGTCGTCAAAAATCACGGATGCGCCGACGATTTCAGCGAGCGTGTTTTTGTCTGCCTGATGGACGCGGGACATGCAGGGGGCGTACATCTGGCGAAGTTGCTGGAAGTTGCTCAGGGCCTGGACGCGCTCGATGCTGTTGGTGTTGCGTGCGGTGGCGTATTCAACCCACAGACCGGTGTGGATGGTTTCGCAGGAGCCGGGGTTGAGCGCGAGCGACTGGCGATACAGGACGCGCGCTTCATCAAGAGGCATCGAACGCGGTGTCCACAGACCGGCCCAGGCGAGGTTGTTGGCCATGATGCCGTTCTGGGAGGAGGCGTTGTTCATGCCCCGACGCAGCGTTTTGACGGCTTCTTCGTGTTGACCGGTGACAATCTGGTGGTAGCCGACAAGGTTATACAGGGTTTCGGATTGCGGGTAGTAGCGCAGGCCCTGGGAGGCCACGGAAATAACGCGGGACGATTCTTTTTGGTAATCGAAACAGGCCGCGTAGGTGATCCAGTTGGATTCTGTCCATGCGCGTTTGTCGGTGCCCAGGGCATCGAGCACTTCACTGCAGATAGGGTTATCGCCGCTCGAGATGACGATCGTATTTACGACTCGTTTGGAGTGATTGAAGTCATGGTCATGACTGGCATCGCGGCCGGCTTTGTAAGCCATCGTGCCTAGCGCAGTAAACACGTACAAGGAGATCACCGCGATTGTTGCCGGAGCAGCGCTTGTTAAAATTGTTCTGGGAGTAATTGCCATGGTCGTTTCTCCTTGCGCGAGCGGGTAAACCGAATTGACTTCAATAGTTTAACGTACATCCATCCCGATCACAAACATGATCGCGACGCTACGCTATTCCAAACGTCTCAGAAGGTAGGCACCGAAGGGACGGCCAAAACCGGAATCAGACCTGGGTCTGGTGGAATGTTTCAGGATTCGGGCTGTTATCGGCCCGGTACGGCTGCCATTCGTAAAGTCCCAGAGGGGTCGTTGCTTCTTCGATCAGATCGCTGAGGATGATCGAATAACGGCGGGTAAAATCTTCCAGCGGCGGTGGTGGTCCGTAGGCGCGGTCGTCCTGGGCTAAAAACCAGACCGGGTTGTTGCGAAGCTGGCTGACGACGTTGCCGGCCATGGTGAGCGAGAATAAAATAGCGGCCATAAAACTGATGATGGCGGAACCGATGAACACGCGGTGGACGCGCTCCAGCGGAGTGAGCATTTTGTTGTAACCTTCCCGGCGGCTGTTTTCACCGAGCGCGGTCAGTAAGGGGATGCCGACCGCGAGGCTTAAGGCTAGAAAGAGTTTTAAATCACCGTCCAGAAATTGATCGAGCACCGTCCCGGCGATTAGAAATGTTGTAAAAACTGCCCAGGTCGCGAGGACGCCGTAAAAAAGTGCGAGGACGACATCGAGGATGAGCCCGGATAGCCCGTCGTCCTTGGGTTGAGCTGGTTTTGGCGAGTGCGCCTGTGTGGGAGGATTGAGTTGGTTCATGTGATGAACTCCTGGTGCATACGGTGTCAGGGCTTTTATCGTGAGGGGTTGAGGCGGATGTGGTCAATACAAAATCTGGAGCGCGGGCACGGATGGATTCGATGGGACTATGCAAAACTTCTCAAATAAGGCAAGAACGTCGCTTGTTCAGGCTCTTGTGAATCTGATAGCCCGAGCCGAGTCGTCGTTGTACTCCGAAAGAAATCCGAACTCACGTGGAAGTAAAAAAGATGCGCAAGAAAGTTCATATGATATCGCTGGGCTGTCCGAAGAATCGTGTCGACTCCGAGGTCATGGTCGGTTTGATCCAGGGCGATGGCGAGTTTGATATGGTGAGCGACGTCGACGCGGCTGATATTGTGGTCGTGAATACGTGTGGCTTCATCGATGCAGCCAAGGAAGAGTCGGTAAACACGATTCTGGAGATGGTCGAGCTGAAAAACCAGGGGCGTTTGAACAAGGTTGTGGTGACGGGTTGTCTGTCGCAGCGTTTTTCCGGAGATCTTGAGCGCGAAATTCCGGAAGTGGACGCGATTCTGGGAACGCAGACGTTTACGTCGATCAATAAGGCGTTGCACGGAACGCTGGAGAGCAAAACGTATATCCAGCCGGGCAGTTTTATTATGGATAGCGAAATCGCACGCACAAATACAGTGCGTGGCGGTACGGCGTATCTGAAAATTGCGGAAGGATGTTCGCGGACGTGTAGCTTTTGCATCATTCCGAAAATCCGTGGAGATCAGCGCAGCCGGACGATTGAAGACGTTGTGGCCGAAGCGAAAAAGCTGGGTCAGGCCGGCGTCAAGGAAGTGATTTTGGTGGCGCAGGATATGACCAGCTACGGCATCGATCTGAATCCGAAGCTGAATCGCGATTATCTTGTGCGGCTTTTGCGTGAATTGGATGCGCAGGCGACGGATATCGAGTGGATTCGTCTTTTGTATATGTATCCGTGGAATTTCAGCGATGAAATCGTCGATTTGTTGCGGGCCGATAATCGTTTGCTGCCGTATGTAGATATGCCGTTGCAGCATATCAGCACGCGGATTTTGAAGTCGATGCGCAGAAATATCCAACGCGATAAGCAGATGAAGCTGATCGAGCGGCTTCGCTCGATTGACGATCTTGTGCTTCGGACGACGTTTATTACGGGGTATCCGGGTGAAACGGACGAAGAATTCCAAGATCTGTATGACTGGGTCAAGGAAGTTGAATTTGATCGCGTCGGCGTTTTTACCTTCAGCCCGGAAGATGGCACGTTGGCGGCGACTTTGCCGGATCAGGTCGAGGAGCACGTCAAGCATGAGCGGCGCGATGCGTTGATGGAATTGCAGCAGGAAATCAGCCTGCGCAAAAATGAGGAATGGATCGGTTATCGCACGCAGGTTCTGGTCGACGGCGTTTCCGAGGAGCATGAATTTGTGCTCGAAGGTCGTCACTTTGGCCAGGCGCCGGATATCGATGGCGTGACGTATTTGTCGTTTGATTATGGCGGCGAAATCCCCACGCCGGGTGAATTCGTCGAGGTCGAAATTCAGCAGGCGACCGAATACGATTTGATGGGCGTGGTCATTCCGACCAGTCCGATCAATGTTGAGAGCGATCGAGCACGACTCTAAAGCTCTGCTTCTTTTACGCTAGAAATTCGTGATGACGTCAAAATTTAAGCAGCGCTTAAAACGGCTTCATGATTCGCGGCTGCGCGCAGCGGAAGCCTCCGACGCGCCCAACTCGCCGCGCGTTTATCTGGCGGACGATGCTTTAGAGCAGGAGAAAATTGCGCCTGCTCTTGCGGTTGAGGAAAGCATTGAAGAAGGCGTTTCGGAGCTTGAGCAAAGTATAGAAGAAAATGAGGAGGGGCGTTTTCGGCTGCTGGCTCATCTTTATGAAGACGATCATTGCCACGGAAATTACGTGCTGGGCGCGTGCAGGGAGTGTGCGTTTGAGCGGCTTTCTGCGCTGACGGCGTCGGCCAGGTTTGAGGGGTTTCAGCCGGAGGATATTTTATATCTCGATATCGAAACGAGCGGGCTTGGGCGTGATTCGTATGCGTTTTGTGTGGGGCTCGGGTTTTGGTCGGAAGGCGGATTTCTGGTCGAGCAATACGTGATGCAGGACGCGGAAAGCGAGGCAGCCATGTTGGCAGGTGTGGCGAAACGCGTGCTGGCGGCGCGTGGATTGTGCACGTTCAACGGACAGAAATTTGATGTTGCCCGGCTGGAAGATCGTTTTCGGCATGTGGGGATTGCGTCGCCTTTCGGACATTTGCATCGCCAGCATGCGGATTTGCTGCCGATGTCGCGGCGGCGTTTGAAGGGCTATCCGAGTTATCGGCTGGGAGCGCTGGAAGAATCGGTGCTGGGTCTGTTTCGCGTGGATGATGTGCCCGGCAGGCAGATTCCGCCGCTCTGGAAGCGGTACTTAAAAACCGGCGAGGAGCATTTGCTGGAAGGCGTTTTTGAGCATAACCGCATTGATATCGTGACGATGCCGGTTTTGCTTTCTGTGCTTTTGCAGGGCGTTTCTGCGTCGCCGAAGCCGATGGAAGCGGGGCTTGGGCCAGTTTCTTCTTTTCTACCGCCAGTGACGTCGCATTCGCAGGGAAGTGTGGCGAAGCGTTTGCAGCGCTCGTACGCCTTGCGTGATCGCAACGCAAAAGCAGGCGTCGGATCGGAGCCTAGAAAACCGCAGCGTTCGGCGTCGGAGATATCTGGTCATCAGGTTTCGGGCAGCGATGGCGGCTATGCGACGATCGGCGAGCGGGCGCAGGTGTTGCGTGAAGCAGCGACGATTTTGATCGGGCGCGGGCAAACTTCGGAAGCCTTGCCGATGCTATTTGAGCTGGCTGCGTTGTCGCCGGAAAATCCGTTTCCGCTGGAGCATCTGGCGCGTTATTACCGCTCGATTGGAAACCAGGTTTTTGCCGAGCATTTTGAGCGTCGCCTGCGCGCCAGTGTTTCTTTTTAAAACGAAAAAATCAGGCGGAAATCTGAAGGTTTTTCTCTGAGTTTTCAGGGATATCTGGATTTTCGGGAGATTCAGATTCTTCGGGCGCAGGTTTTTCGGAGTTTTTGGCTTCTTTTTGAGCTTTTTCGGCTTCATCGGCCTTTTTTTGTCGCTCTTTGTACTCGAGATCTAATTCTTTGATCTGACGAGCTTTCCAGACGTCGAAAGCTGCTTTGATGCCTTCGCCGATGAACGATCCGATTGCTTTTTTGGCGGCTTCTTCGCCGAGTTCTTTCCAGATCGATTTGCTTAATTCTCTGGCTAAAATTTCGAACATAAAAACCTCGGGGTGTGGTGCAGAACGCAGGGTAGTTGACCAGGTGAAACATACGCGCGGCGTCGTAAAACTCTCGTTGCGGTGAGCTCTCGACGATGGTTATGGGCTTATGCTATGAAGCCCGGGCGTGGCGCTGGAGAGATGGATGGATTCGAGCGCACCTTGTTTTTCTTATTGAATTTACTTTATCGATGGAGGCAGCACCATGGCAGAAATTAAGGCGTTTCGTGGGATTCGCTTTCATGCCGATCGCTTTACCAACTCCGAACTGGCCAAAATTGTAGCGCCTCCTTATGACGTGATCGATGCGGACGAGCAGGATGCACTGTACGCGAGTCATCCGAATAACATTGTCCGGCTTGATTTGAACCGTATTCAGGCGGGTGATGATTCCGAGAACAATCGTTATACACGTTCGCGCCGTTATTTGATGGACTGGCTGGGCACGGGAGTGTTGCGTGTGGAGGATGCGCCGGCGTTGTTGGTGCATGTGCAGGATTTCAGTGATGAAAACGGCGTGCGGCATAGCCGTCGCGGGTTTATCAGCCTGACGCGGCTTTCGGAATATGACGAGGGCGTGGTTTTGCCGCATGAACGCACGCTGAAAGGTCCGAAAATTGATCGTCTGGATTTGATGAAGGCGACGGAATGCAATTTAAGTCAGGTGTTTTTTCTGTATGACGATCCGGATCGTAAGGTGGATGCGCTGCTCGGCGAGCCGCCGGAAGGTGTGGAGATCGTAGATATTACGACGCCGGATGGGATCCGGCATCGGATGTGGCCTGTTTATGAGGAGCAAATCCATGAACAGGTTGCGGCGGTGCTGGCGGATAAGCCGATTTTGATTGCGGATGGACATCATCGCTATGAAACGGCGCTGGCGTATCGTGATTTTCGGCGCAGCGTGGCGGAAGAACCCGATGCGGATGCGCTGTACGAGTATGTGATGGCGTTCATGGTCAATATCCATGATCCTGGTTTGCAGGTTTTTGCGACGCATCGCGTGGTGCATGGCACGGCGGATTTTGATTTTCAGAAATTGCAGCAGTCGCTGGAAGCGGCTCCGTATTTTGATGTGCAGACGCTGACAGTCGATGCAGAGACGGTAGCTGAGAAGTCGGCTGATTTGCAGAAAGCGCTTCAAAAATCCGGAGAAGTCGGGCCGAGTTTTGTGCTGCTGGCGGGGCAATCCGAGCAGGCGTTACTGGTTCGGTTTACGGGTGATGGGAATTCGCCGATTTTTGATGATGAAACGCCGGCGGAAGTTCGTGCGCTGGATGTCGCGATTTTGCATGAAGGAATTATTGACCGCATGCTTGGCGTGCACAAAGCGGCGCAGGAAGCGCAGACCAACCTTGGTTATATCAAGGGGTTTGAGGATGCTGTGCGGGCTGCTGATGATGCGAACAATCAGCTCGTGGTGTTGATGAATCCAACGCCGGTTGAGCAGGTGAACAGCGTGTGTTTGTCGGGCGGGAAAATGCCGCAGAAATCGACGTATTTTTATCCGAAGATTTTGAGCGGGCTTGTGATCAATCCGTTGTGAGAAATAGACGGTTCCGTTCCAATTTTGTGTGTTTGGATGAAAATTTGAACAATTTATAAATAATTTGTTCTGGTTGTAAGTGATTGAAACCAAAGCTCTTTCTAAGAAATGGCTTTGGTTTTTTGTTTTTCTTGCAAAATAGTACGCAACAAATCGGTGCATTCTTCCGAAAACATAAGGTGGTTTTTCAATAGCCATGTGCCTTTGGGGCTCAAGGAGGAGATGCGCGTGAAGATCGATCAGAATCGGATGGGCAATCAGGATGTACAGTCGAAATTGGCGAAAAAGAGCGAGAAGAATGAAAAAGCCGGGCAGCAAAGAGAGCATAAAGATCGTGTAGGGGGAGATACAAAAGGATTTAAGCAGATTTTTGCGCAGACGGCGGAGAAAGGGCAGGCGTCGGGGCCGGCGACGAGTTCGGGGCCGGCTTCGGATTTGAAACAGTCGGGAAGTGAGACAGGACGGCTGGCGGGAAAAGAAGAACTGCCGATGCGGGATGAGGGTTTGTCTGGCTCTATGTTTGAGAAAGAACAGCGGGAATTGGAGAGTGCGTTTGACGGGGAAAAGCAGCGGCTGGGGGAAATCGGCGAAGCGTTGAAAGAGCAGGTGATTGATGAGCAGGCGATTTTGACGGGCGCTGTTGGGGAAATGCCGGACGGACATGGCATTCAGCAAACGTCGGATGCGGGGCCGGCAGCAGGTACAGATCGGGCAGAGGTTGCGCAATTGGCCAATAAGATCGTGGAAGCGTTTTATGTGGGGCAAGATGCGCGCGCGAAGAAGATTGTGATGATGGATGTGAATGTGCCCGGGCGTGGTTCCGTGCGTGTTCGGTTGAGCAAAACGGGTGATTCGGTCGATGTGCGCATGCGGGCGGATAATGAAGATCTGGCGCGTTTGTTGCGGGCGCATCGAGAGGATTTGCGTGAATCCGGGGCGAGTAAAGGAGTGAATTTCGCAAATATCGAGGTGGTTGGATGAGAAAGGTGGAGGGATGAGAGATCAATCAGGAGTTGCGGAGAGGGCACAAGGGCAAAGGAGTGTCGCTACGGCGTGGGCGCTTGAAAATCTGGAGATGCTTACGCGTGAACAGGTCGAGCTTTCGAACCGATTGCTGAATTTGCTGTCATTTGCGAGTACGGAAGATAGTGCGCTGGCGCAGCTTTCGGGGTGGCTTCAAGAGCTGACAGGGCGGCGATATCGGTTTGATTTGTATCGATTGAAATCGCATGCGGCGGGTAAAATTCCGGAACATCTGGGGGATAGTTTTGCGACCTGGTTTGAGTTGCCACCGGATCAGGTGCGGGGAGCGATGGTGATCGACCAGCAGATTATAGAAGATCTGGTTACGGGGATGTTTGACCAGCCGTATATTTATGATCGTTTTCCGATGGATTCGAATCCGTATGACTGGGGGCTGGGGCTTTATGTGCTGATGCGGATGATGGAAAAGCTGGGGTCGCTCGGGCTGCCGCCGCTGATGATGGGGACGGAGCAGTTCGGGGGAGAGGAATTGTACGGGCTGTTGGAGGTGGGGCAGCAGACGTTTGTGGAGATTGTGTTTGCTGCCTACAGCCAGACACGGCGCGGGCTTGTGCGTGTGTTGTTGCCGGATCGCGTGATTCAGACGCTGGAAGCGTATGGAGTCAGTGCTCCGGGGCGCGGCCAGCGGCGGGATTTTGTTCGGTATGGGCCGTTTGCTGATTTGAGGCTTCGTTTTCCGGTAGAGCTCGGACGTGTGGAGTTAGCGCCCGGGGAGCTTCGGGATTTGGAGCGTGGTGATGTGGTTTTTCTGGCTCAGCATGGATTGCAGCTTGAGGGGCTGGAGGATGGTCAGGGCGAATATGGCCGCTTGCATCTGAGTGCACGGCGGTTTTTGCCGTGTGAGCTTTTTGAAGGTGTGGATGGGTTTTGGAATTTGCGGCTTTGTAGCGATAACGTACAGACACAGGAGGAGAGTATCGTGGAGCAGAACGTGAGTGAGGAGCGGACGGCGTATCTGGCGGGCAATGCAACGGCCGTGGTGGAGGTACGTGTGGGGCAGGTTGTGTTGAGTGTCAGTGAGATGGCGCAGCTGCAGTCGGGACATGTGATGGTGCTGAATCGTGACGTGGCGCGCGGGGTAGAGCTGGTGGTGGACGGGCGTGTGATTGGCTCTGGCGAGCTTGTGAATGTGGAAGGAACGCTCGGGGTGAGGGTTCAGTGGATGGGCGTGCGCTGAGCAGGCGTCGGAGGCTGGATTGAAGCCGGGGACATTGAAGTCGGGGAGGGAATGGTTTCGTCGAAGATATCGGGATACTCGCGTTGCATGCGCAGCTCGAGCGTGACTTGTTCGTCGACGGCGAAGGTGAGGTCAAAGCGCTGGGTGATATAGCCTTCGGCACGTAGCTCGATTTTGCGCGGGCCGGGTGCAACGGGGACGATTTGTTCGTGCCAGCCGGCGATGATTCCTGCGTATTCTTCATCGATGAAAACTTCGGCGTTATTGGGTTCGACAAGGAGTTCGAGGAATCCTCGGCCTTGTGGGCCGTGTTCTCCGATGCGTTGCACGGCAGAACAGGCGCTGAGTGTGATGGATAGAGAAATCAGGAACAGCAAGGGTAGAAAGCACAAAGAGAGCGGATTTTTCATTGAAAAGTTCATTGGGTGGGATGGGGAGGAAGAGAAATAGAGCGGTTGGCTGGTTGTAAGAAAGGCGGGCTGTTGGTACGTGGATTCTGAAAGAATCGGCCTGCTTAGTAAGGTAATCGGCCAGGGTAAATTTTTGAAGAGGAGTACGAAGTTGGATCGTTTTCAGGGAACGCACGGATACATTGCCAGCGCGGAGCTTCAGGAAGTTGTGAACGTGGCGGTTGCGCTGCAAAAGCCGTTGTTGATCCGTGGAGAGCCGGGTACGGGCAAGACGTTGTTGGCGAGTGCAGTGGCGGAGTCGTTGGGACTTTCGATGTTGACCAGGCATGTGAAATCGACAACACGTGCGCAGGATGGGTTGTATGTCTATGACACAGTTCAGCGGCTGAACGACAGTCGTTTTGGTGGCGGTGACGTGAATAATATCGAGCATTATATTAAGCTCGGTCCGCTCGGCCAGGCGTTTGAAAGTGCGGAGCGGCGCGTGGTTTTGATCGATGAAATCGACAAAGCCGACCTGGAGTTTCCGAACGATCTATTGCATGAACTCGATGCCATGAGCTTTGCGATTGCGGAGACAGGTCGTGTGGTCAGGGCGAAGCATCGGCCGGTGATAATTATTACATCGAATGCGGAAAAAGAGTTGCCGGATGCGTTTTTGCGTCGGTGTATCTTTCATTATATCGAGTTTCCCGATGAGGCGCTGATGCGTCAGATTGTGCAGGTGCATCATCCGGAGATTAAACCGGCGTTGCTTTCGCAGTGTCTGGTGAAATTTTACTGGTTGCGTGAGCAGAAGGCGATTCGAAAGAAGCCATCGACCAGTGAGTTGATCGATTGGATAGGTGCGCTGGTACGGGCAGGCATGGACGAGCAGAGCCTGAAGCGCGAGTTGCCGTTTCTGGGTGTTTTGCTGAAAAAAGAAAGTGATCTGGCGGCGATTCGTCGTTAGGCAGTCGGCGGGAAGTTCTCGGATCAGTTCTTGACTACGGACTGTGTGATGTTACGCTTCCAGGCGGAAATGCACTTCTTTTGCAATGGCAGAAAGGATCATGCGAAGGCTACCTGTACAAACGCTGGGGATACTGCTTTTGAGCTTTGTTGCGGCCTGTTCTACGGACGATACGCTGCCTGAGATTGCAGTGAACGCGGATGTGGATGCGGTCCAGGAGGCACGGCGGGTTGGCGGTTTGCTGGCGCAGTATAAGCATCCACGTGGGGCAGAAAACCAGGGGCTGGTGGTGCATGCGCAGTTTTTGGATGTGCGTGGCGTGCGTCTGGATTCGGCGCTTGAATCGCTCGAGGCCTGGATGCCTGATTTTGGACTGGAGGTTTCGTCGTGCAAGTTGCGGATTCCCGAGAGGTACAATCCGGGTAGTTCGGCGGGACAGATTCGGATGGATTTGCTTGATCTGGGGCCGATTCGAATCGATGGTCCGACGCAAACGACGGCGTTGCAGGCGCGCAGGCTGCCGGACTTACTCAGCGCGTTTTCAGGCGTGGTGTACGGCACGGAGCAGCTTCCTGGTGTGCGGGAAAAGAAGTTGTTTTATTTTCCGTCGGCTTCCTACCGGTTCAGCGCGCCGGGCTTAGGGCCGACGGGCGGTTTTTCGGTGGAATTGATCGGGCCGGAACCACTGCAAATATTGGAAGTCAGCCGACAGGATATGCGGAATGCGAATCTTGCGTCGCTGAGCACACATACGGACATTGAATTGAGCTGGAATGCGGCTGCGGCGCATGGAAATGACGATATTTTCATCGACATTTCGACCGGATTTGGGCCGGATCGGCCGCGTTTGCAGTGTCGTGCTGCGGATGATGGCTATTTTAAGATTCCGTCAAATGCTCTGGATGCGTTGCTGGATGAAACGCTGACGCTTGAAGTTGCGATGCGGCGTGTGACGTCGTCAAAGGTCGAGATCGCCGGCCTGGATTCTTCGGAGTTTATGATGGCGACGGCCGATGAGATTACGGTAAGTTTCCGGTAATCGAAGGTTTCAAAATTCAAAAGATGGGGTGTGGTCGGAGCTCGGATGGTTCTTATGCTTGAACGTCTTGAGCGTGGCGAAGTTATCGGTTGTTTTTCTTGTGCAAAGCGGGAGAGATCTATGGATTTGCCGGATGCGAAGGCGGCGATTGAGACGATTCTGGATTCGGCGCGGGGGCGCAGACTTGTGGTTTTTCTGGATTATGATGGGACGCTGACGCCGATTGTGCGCAGACCGGAGCTGGCTGTACTGCGTGCGGAAATGCGTGCAGAGCTCGAGAATTTGGCGAGATACTGTCCGTTGGCGATTGTCAGCGGACGAGATCTGGAGGATGTCCGTGGCCGTGTCGGGGTGCAAGGGATCGCGTATGCGGGCAGTCACGGGTTTGATATCGAAGATCGGGATGGAACACGATTTGAGGCGGCAGAGCGCGGTGAGGTTCTGGCGTTGTTGCGTCGTGCAGCCTCGTATATTCGGGCGCAGGTACTGAATGTTGATGGCGTGCATCTGGAGTTGAAGCCCTATTCGCTGGCCGTGCATTATCGTGGCGTTGCGCCGGATGAGATTACGCAGATACAGCACGCGGTGGAGCGCGCGCTGGTAATGATCCCGGGTTTGCAGATGTCGGGCGGGAAAAAGGTTTTTGATCTGAAGCCCGCTATTGACTGGCATAAGGGGCGAGCGGTTGCGTGGCTGCTTGATCGATTACAGGAAAATGACGTTGTGGGGTGCGAAGAGGTTTTCGTGGTGTATATCGGCGATGATACGACCGATGAAGATGCGTTTCGAATGCTTGGAGATCAGGGCGTTGGAATTCTGGTTGCCGGGGACGGTGCAGGAAATGATGACAGGACGCCGAGCGCGGCTGACTATCGGCTTCAAGATCCGGCGGCCGTGTTTGTATTTTTGCAGATGCTGGTGCAGAAGTTGGCGGAAACACAAAAAAGCGCGGAAGATCCGCGCTTTTTTGGTATTTCGTGAAGCGAAACTAATAGGAAAAGTAGATCCGCTCAGTTCTTTTTGTCCGAGGAGGTTTCTTCGGCGAACGCAAGTTTCATGCGCTCGCGATGCAGTGCAGAGCGATGAAGCTCGAAGACATCCTCGGCAACTTCCTCAGTCTGGCTGAGGGTTTCGAGTTTGCTCAGTTCTTTCTCCAGACTTTCAAGCGCGGTGCGAGCCTGTTCGATGTCGATATCGTTAACGCCGGCACATTTTTCGGTGAGAACGATGATGCGATCTGTCAGAATTTCGGCGTATCCCTGATCGAGCAGGAAATGGCGACGCTGGCCGTTCTGGTTAACGATCATTTCGCCGACGCCGATTGTGGTGAGCAGCGGAAGGTGTCCGGGAAGGATGTTCATCTGGCCCATCGTGCCGGGGAGAACGACGTCGTCGATCTGCTCGGAGAGCACAGCGCGCTCGGGTGTAACGACCACGAGATGAATTTTGTTTGCCATGTGAATTCCGTTGTACGAACGGGGTTTTTTCAGGCGAAAAAACCCCGTGCCAGGTGCTACATTCCGGTTTAGTTGAGTTCGGCCGCAAGCTGAGCAGCTTTCTCACGCGCATCGTCGAGGGTACCGACCAGGTAGAATGCCTGCTCGGGCAGATCGTCGACTTCACCGTTTACGAGAGCCTTGAAGCCGGCGATGGTGTCTTCGAGCTTGACGTATTTACCCTTCATACCGGTGAAGATCTCAGCAACGTGGAAGGGCTGCGAGAGGAAGCGCTGGATTTTGCGAGCGCGGTTTACGACCAGTTTGTCCTCTTCGCTGAGCTCATCCATACCAAGGATGGCGATGATGTCCTGAAGCTCTTTGTAGCGCTGCAGAACGGCCTGAACCTGGCGAGCGACGTTGTAGTGCTCTTCGCCAACGACTTCGGCCGACAGAATCTGGCTGCCGGAAGCGAGCGGGTCAACAGCCGGGTAAATACCGAGCGCGGAGAGCTGGCGCGACAGAACCGTGGTCGCGTCAAGGTGAGCGAACGCGGTTGCGGGAGCGGGGTCGGTTTCGTCGTCAGCAGGAACGTAAATGGCCTGAACGGACGTAATCGAGCCTTTGGTCGTCGAGGTAATACGCTCTTGGAGGCGACCCATCTCGGTGGCCAGCGTGGGCTGGTAACCTACAGCGGAGGGGATACGGCCAAGGAGAGCGGAAACTTCGGAACCGGCCTGGGTGAAGCGGAAAATGTTGTCGATGAACAACAACACGTCCTGACCTTCCACGTCGCGGAAGTATTCGGCGATGGTCAGCGCAGAAAGAGCAACGCGGGCACGAGCTCCGGGGGGTTCGTTCATCTGGCCGTAAACCAGCGCTGCTTTGGAGTTGCTCCAGTCGCCGTTGGGGGCAAGTACGCCGGATTCCATGAACTCAAAGTAGAGGTCGTTTCCTTCACGGGTACGCTCACCGACGCCGCCGAAAACGGAGTAACCACCGTGCTCAAGCGCAAGGTTGTTGATGAGTTCCTGAATCAGAACGGTTTTACCAACACCGGCGCCGCCGAACAGACCGATTTTACCGCCGCGGGCGTAGGGAGCGAGCAAGTCAACGACTTTGATGCCGGTCTCGAACATTTCGACCGTGGTGCTCTGCTCTTCGAAGGACGGCGGATCGCGGTGGATGGGCCAGGTAATGGTAGCTTCGGTACCGCTGATGTTTTTGACGTTGGTTTTGGAAACCGTGGTTTTTTCGAGTTTGTGAACGTCATCTGCGGTGCGAACTTTGAGCGTGTACGAAGTATCGCTTTCGCTATCGAGGATACCGCGGACGAATTTCCCGTCGTTCAGTTCCATGACGGTAATATCGTCAATCGGCTCGCCGACGACGTTGAGAATGCGGCCCAGGACCTGTCGACCGACGGGCACCGAAATCGGGTTGCCGGTGTTGCGTACGACGGTTCCGCGCGCAAGACCATCGGTGGTGTCCATGGCGATGGTGCGGACGACGCCTTCACCGAGATGCTGGGCAACTTCGACCACGAGGTTGTCCGGCTTGTCGTTGATTGCGGTGTTGGTGATGGTAAGCGCGGTCAAAAGCGGCGGAATCGCGTCGGTTGGAAACGCGATGTCAATGACCGGACCGAGGATCTGGACGATGCGTCCATCTTTATTGCTGGGGGTAGTTGCTGGTGCGACCGACATAATATGACTCCTGAAGATCCTGAATACTTATATTCGATAGTGAATTCGACGACTAACCTTTGAGGGACTCGGCACCGCTGACGATCTCAACGATCTCGCGCGTGATGTAGGCCTGGCGCGCGCGGTTGTATTGCAGGGTGAGTCGCGAGATCATGTCTGTAGCGTTATTGGTTGCGCCGTCCATAGCCGTCATACGCGCGCCGTATTCGGCGGCTTCGGATTCGAACAGAGCTTGCATGGTCTGGATTTCGATGTGTCCCGGCAAAAGTTGCGAGAGCAGGGTCTGCACATCGGGTTCGTAGATATATTCGCCTGCAGCCATGATTGCATTGGGATCGGAATTATCGACCTCATGCGCACCGTCGCTTTTCAAGCTGTCGATCGACAACGGAAGCAGCGGGCTGACCAACGAGTTGTAATTGATGGCCGAGATAAACTGGTTGTAGCACAGATATACGGCGTCGTATTTCCCTTCAGTAAAGCCAGAAATCGCAATATTGGCGAGTTCTTTGGCATTTTCGTAGGTGACGTTGCCGATGAGTTCGGGGAAGGAATCCACGATCTCATGGGAGCCCCGGCTGAAGTGAACCTGAGCTTTCAGACCGACCGTAATGATATTGACGTTGATGCCGGCGATTTTTTGTTCGCGGATAAAACTTCCGACGGTACGGAACAAGTTGGTGTTGAAGCCACCGCACAGTCCGCGATTACTCGACAAAACGATCAACAGGATGTTGTCGACTTGTTCGCGTTGTTCGAGCAGAGGATGGCTTTCGCCTTCGACGCGTTCGGCAACACTTTTGATGACGGCATCCATGTGACGGGCGTAAGGCCGGGAGGCAACCAGTCGGTCTTGAGCGCGGCGAAGCTTTGCAGCCGCGACCATTTTCATCGCCCCGGTGATTTTCTGGGTGTTTTTAACGGACCCAATTCGCTTTCGAATATCTTTGAGATTCGGCATATCGACTCTTGTGAACAAACATCTCGTGTTCGAGCTTTTTTCAATGCGTGGGCAGCGCGCCGGGCAATCGAAGGATTTACACGACGCGTGCCGCGCTCTTGTGAGCGACCTTATTCGGCCGCGGCCTCAACGCTGCTTGCGAAGACTTCGCCGTAATCCTCAAGGATTTTGACGACTTCAGCCGTAACGCCTGCGGATTTGTCTTTACCAAATCGTTTGTCGCCTTCGATTTTATCCCAGATGGCCGGATCTGCGCTTTCAGCAAAGGTGTAGAGACCTTCTTCGTAGCGACGCAGCGACTCAACCGGCAGAGCGTTGAGGTAGCCCTGGTTGGCGGAGTAAATGATCATGATCTGCTTGCCCACGCGAAGCGGAACGGCCTGACCTTGCTTAAGGATTTCGACCAGACGTTCGCCCTTGGAGAGCTGCGCGCGGGTGGCCGGGTCGAGGTCAGAAGCAAACTGCGAGAAAGCTTCCAGCTCGCGGAACTGAGCCAGGTCGAGTTTGAGGGTACCGGCAACGTTTTTCATGGCGCCGATCTGTGCGGCACCACCAACGCGAGAAACCGAGATACCGACGTTGATGGCCGGACGTACGCCGGAGTGGAACAGGTCGGTTTCCAGGAAGATCTGGCCGTCGGTAATCGAAATTACGTTGGTCGGAATGTAAGCAGAAACGTCGCCGGCCTGCGTTTCAACGATCGGAAGCGCGGTGAGGCTGCCGCCGCCTTCTTCCTCGCTCATTTTTGCAGCGCGCTCAAGCAGACGGCTGTGGATGTAGAAAACGTCGCCCGGGTAGGCTTCGCGTCCCGGCGGGCGGCGCAGCAACAGCGAAAGTTCGCGGTACGCAACAGCCTGCTTGGAAAGGTCATCATACACGATCAGCGCGTGCTGGCCGTTATCCCGGTAATACTCGCCGATGGTGACGCCGGTGTAGGGGGCGAGGAATTGCAGGGGAGCGGACTCGGAAGCGGTGGCGGAAACGACGGTGGTGTATTCCATGGCGCCGGCTTTTTTGAGGCGCTCGACGACCTGGGCAACCGTGGATTCTTTCTGACCAATCGCGACGTAGATGCATTTTACGCCGGTGTTTTTCTGATTGATGATCGCGTCGATGGCGACAGCGGTTTTACCGGTCTGGCGGTCACCAATGATCAGCTCGCGCTGTCCACGTCCGATGGGAACCATGGAGTCGATAGCTTTCAGGCCGGTTTGCAGCGGCTCGAAAACGGACTGACGTGCGATGATGCCGGGGGCTTTGATTTCGATCTGGTGACGCTCGGTGGCTTCGATCGGGCCGCGGCCGTCGATTGGCTGGCCGAGTGCGTTGACAACGCGTCCTTCCAGGCTGGGGCCAACGGGAACGTCGACGATGCGGTTGGTGCGCTTGACCAGATCGCCTTCCACGATCAGGCGGTCACTTCCGAGCAGGGCAACACCGACGTTGTCTTCTTCAAGGTTCAAAACCATGCCGTAAACGTCGTTCGGGAATTCCAAAAGCTCGCCGGCCATGGCCGATTCGAGACCGTAAACACGCGCAATTCCGTCACCAACGGAAATAACGGTACCAGTCTCGCTGACTTCGACGCGCTTGTCGTAGTTTTCGATCTGATTTTTGATGATGGAACTGATTTCTTCGATATTGATATCCATTTCCCGTCAACCCTAGGTTCGGAAATCTTCGTATGATTTCGATCTATGTTTATATAAAGACTTTTAGATAACTTCTTTTAAGATGGCTTCGCGCATTTTCTGAAGCTGCGTGCGTACGGAGCCGTCGTAGACGACGCCGCCTACCCGTGTAACCGCGCCGCCGATCAGTGTCGGATCGAGCTGCGTTTCGAGCAGGACGTTTTTGCCGGTTACGACCGCGAGAGCTTTTTTGAGTTCGTTTTGCTGGGCAGCCGACAGCTCAGAAGCGCTGGTGACTTCCGCGCGGACATTGCCTTTGTGGACATCGACCAGCCGGCTGAATTCTTCGGCAATGGCCGGAATCTGGCGGAAGCGATCTTTATCCATCAACAGCAGGGTAAAATTCAGGAGCATGGGCTCAAAGTTGTAGCGTTTGGCGATCGCGCGCAAGATGGCGCGGCGCTCTTCGAGCTTGACGCTGGGATTGAGCAAAACGCTGCTCAGGTCGGCGCTGGAAGCGTACACGCGGCTGAGCGCAGTGAGCTGCTCATTGAGTTTATCCAGGTTTTTTTGTTCGATACCGAGCTCTACAAGAGCGTTGGCGTAGCGGCGCGCAACCGGTGTCGTTGCCATGTTGGACTCCTTACAAAACGGAAAACGAGCGGAGAATAGAGGTAAAAACCATCAAACTCCAGTCGTTTGTTGATTTCTGGCGCTGCTCTGATTGAGTTGGGCAACGTAGCTGTCGACAAGGCGATTGCGGCTGTTGGCGTCGAGCTTTTCCTGAGCCAGCTGGTGAGCCATCTCGACGGCCAGGTCAACGGCCTGTCGTTCGATATCGGAAACGGCTTTTTTCACATCTTGCTGAATGGTGAGCTCGGCGTCGGCACGCATTTTTTCGACCTGTTTTTTGGCCGCTTCGATCAACCGGACTTTCTCGCGCTCGCCCTGAGCATGGTATTCCTCGAGCAATTCCTGACGCTCACGGTCCAGCGAATCCAGGCGCGCCGAGTATTCTTCCAGGCGTGCTTCGGCTTCTTCGCGCAGGCGAGCGGCTTCTTCGAAGTTGTAGACAAAGAGGCGACGGCGTTCTGCAAAGTGTTTCTGAATAGCCGGGCCGCCAAATTTGATGATGATGCCCAGGAAGATAAACAGGTTCAGAATGCTGACGCCCCAGCTTGCCCAGGGAAATCCCGGAGCGCCTTCTGCGGCAAACGCGGTTGAGCTAAGGGCCGTGCTGGTGACAAGGGTTGTGATCGTGAGAAGCCTTTTGTTGCGGGCTGTCAGACGATTTGATGTTCGCATAATTTTCCTAAAAACGAGGGAGCCGTGCAAAGGTTACGGCGCAGACGAAAAAGGTATCGTTGCATGCTCTAAGTCGTGTGCTGGTTTCTCAGGCGGCCGAAATGACCTTGTCGACCATGGCTTTGGCCAGTTGCTGCGAACGAGCACTTAATTCGAGATGGGCGGCCGAGATTTTGGCGTCGATTTGCGCGCGTTCGGCAGCGATTTTGGTTGCGATTTCTTCGCGGACTTCTTCGATGATCTCGTTATGCTCTTCGACGGCCTGGGTGCGCAGTGTTTCGCGGATCTCTTGCGCTTCGCGACGGGCACTGGTCATTTTGGTGTCAAAGTCGCTGAGCATCATAGCGGCCCGGGCTTCCAGTTCTGCGGCTTCTTCACGCGATCCCTCGACACCTTCCTGACGTGCTTCGTAGGTGCGCAAAAACGGGCGATAAAGCGTGTAGTGCAGGAAGATGATGACGCATAAAAATACTACCATCTGGATAATGATCGTACCGTCAACGTCGATAGCTGCTGCAGCAATAACTGGATAGAATGGGGTCATCATGATGTTCATAAAATTCGTACCAATGGTCGTGTGATCACAGGAGGAGGAACCTTAAAAAGCCTGAAAAACAGCCTGGTAGGCTCGACTCTTTTTGCATCCGAGCGATGCCGCCCGGCGCTTTAGCATGGTAGTAAAACGGGTGTCAAGGTTGGGTGTTTCAAAATTCAACGCGCACTCCCCGGGCGAAGGGCTAAACGTTTGGAATGCGCAATGGATTTCCTCGGGGCTAGAAGCATCCAAAGATCAAATCGGAGCAATTCTATTGTAAGGCTTGAAATTCATTGTGACTTTCAATACAGAGGGCACTCTGTGAGGCTGATTTTCACGTTTTTCGAAGTTAACACGTTTACCTTGAGGGTTTTGCGATGCGATTGAGGCATTGGTTGTTGTTGGTTGTGCTTTGTGCGGGGTTGGGTGGAGCCACGGGATGTGCGGAGGACGTGGGTCTGGGAGGATTCGGTGAAAAGTGCGCAACGACCGCAGAATGTAGCGATGGGCTGGTTTGCTTTTCCGGTAGCTGTCATTCCGATAACGACGGCGATGGCGTTCCGAATGTGATCGATAACTGCCCGGATGTTGCCAACCCACTTCAAGAAGACTCCAACAACAATGGAATCGGCGATGCCTGCGAGACGGAAACGCCTGATAATAATGACAACAATACGGAGCCTGAGAACGTAGGTCCCGGCGGCGCTTGCACCGATACATCGCAGTGCCAGGCAGGATTGGCCTGTTATGAAGGCACCTGTCAGCCCGATGGCGATGGCGACGGCATTCCGGATACGCATGACAATTGTCCGAACGTGTCGAACCCCGATCAGGCCGATAGCAATGGCAATGGCGTGGGTGATGCCTGCGATGAAGCCGATCCGGTGGGGCCGGGCGGCGCATGTACCGAAACCTCGCAGTGTCAGCTCGGACTGGTCTGCTATTATAATAAGTGTCAGGTCGACAGTGACGGCGATGGCATTCCTGATGATCACGACAACTGCAAAGATATTGCCAACCCGGGGCAGGAAGATGCCGATAATAACGGTGTGGGCGATGCGTGCGAGGACGACAACCAGATCGATCCGAATCAAACGCGCCGTGATGGCCTGCCGTTTGATGATCAGTGTAAATATGTGGCCGGCCCGGAGCCGTTTTTGCCGGAAATGAAGTGGGAATTGCAGATCAAGTCTACGGATCGTTATGCAAAACATCCTACGACCGGGCAGCCGATCACGCAGGTGATGATGACGCCGGTGGTAGCCGACTTGAACGGGGATGGTATGCCGGACGTTGTATACACGACGTTCTCGACCAATGCCGCAGCGGGCGCTCATGACAATATCTTCTTTGGCGTGCTGCGCGCAGCTTCCGGCGATGGCTCCGGTTTGCTGTGGAGTGTGGGACACGAGGAACTTGGCTTGACCGCGCGCCAGGGCGTTCAGCCGGCCGGAAATATCGCGGTTGGCGATATCAACAATGACGGAAAGCTTGAAATCATTGTCGGCCTGTCCAGCGATCAGGCCCCGACCCTGAAGCAACTGGCTGCGATCAGCCACGATGGCAGACTGTTGTGGAAAACCACGACCGGCCCCGATCAGTTTGAATACTGGTACGGCGGTCCGTCGATTGCAGATCTGGATGGCGACGGCAATCCGGAAATCGTTATCGGAAGCTATGTTTTCGATAATCAGGGCAACCTGAAATGGAAGGGCGCCGATGCTCCGGGCCAGACGGGTCTGGCGGGCCACGGCATCAACTGGGCAACCATTAACGGTGCCGATTATGGAACGCCTCCGACCAGCCTGAGTTATGGCGGCATGCTGAGCGTGGTTGCAGACCTCGATCTGAAGCGTGAGCCGGGTCTGAACAATCGCTATTCGCAAGAAGTTGTCACGGGTCGCGCTGCTTATACCTACGACGGCAAACTTCTGTGGCAGTCGCCCGCAGGCATGCCGGACGGCTATCCGGCGATTGGCGATTTTAACAACGACGGTTATCCGGAAGTCGTGATCGCTTCGCGCGGTCGTGTGCGGATTCAGGATGGTCAGACCGGTCAGCTGCTCTGGGGACCGGTAGAAATTCCGGGCAGCGGTCGTATCGGAGCGCCGACCATCGCGGATTTTGACGGCGATGGTTATCCGGAAATCGGCGTTGCCGGCAGCAACCGCTACGTTGCGCTCAAGGTAGATATTCGCACGCCGGGCTACAATAAAACGCCGTCGTTTGCGCAGGTCAAACTGTGGGAAGCCGCTACGCAGGACGTTTCGAGCAGCATGACCGGCTCCAGCGTTTTTGACTTCGATGGCGATGGCAGCGCGGAAATCGTTTATAACGACGAGCTGAACCTGCGCGTATTTGACGGAAGAACCGGTCGCGTGCTCTTCATGGCGCCGAACACTTCGTACACCGCGCTTGAGTATCCCGTGATTGTGGATGTGGATAATGATGGCGCTGCAAACATCGTCGTTGCGACCAATGATTTTGAGTGCGGCGACCGCCTGGCTGGCTGCACCCGCGGATTCTCTGGAATCCGGGTGTTCGGCGACCGCAGCAACAAGTGGGTTCCCACGCGTAAAATCTGGAATCAGCACGCCTACAGCATCAACAACGTCGAAGATAACGGCAAAATCCCGGCGCAGCCCGGTCAGAGCTGGGTCGATCACAACACCTATCGCCTCAACCAGCTCAATCCTGTCATGCCCAAAGGTGCGCCGGACATGATCGCGGAGCTGGGCTCGGCCGCATTCGACGGATGCAGCGGCACGGTTCGCGTCTGGGTTACGAACAGCGGCGCAGTGCGTACGGAAGCCGGCGTTCCGGTCAGCTTCTACGCCATGCGCGGTGCGGTCAGCCACTTCCTCGGACAGACCACGACCACGGGTGCTCTGGAGCCGGGTGAATCCGAGCGCGTGGAGCTGGCTGTGACGCTTCCCGCGGGCGGTCCGTATGATCTGGTGGCGGTCGCTGACGATCTCACCGGTACGCGCCAGGGCACGCGCAACGAGTGCAACGAAGATAACAACGCCCAGACATTCCTGCGCGGTTATAGTTGCATGTAAGTATTTCACCGATCCTGTTCAAATTTGGCTTGAATCAGACAAGTTTGAACAGGCCCGAAACAGTGCCTTTCACAAACCTTTCCGGGCTAGACAAGCGACGCGCGCTGATGCAAATTAGCGCGCGTTGTGTTTCTGGCGTTCACTGAAATCCTCATCCCGAGGTTGTACAGATGATTTCTTGTCCTAATTGTGGAAAAACCGCCGCAGAGGATGCTCTTCATTGCGGGCATTGCGGCCATAAACTCGAGCAAACGACCAGTCAGAAAACCATGATGGGCTTTGCTCTCTCGCCGGAAGATTTGCAAAAGGCGATTCAAGAAGCCGGGCAGCAGCGCGCCCAGCAACAGCAAGAGCCCGGTCCCACGGAACCGCTGGCCACGTTGCAGCCGCCGGCCACCGGCGGAACAGGACCGCAGAGTTTGCCGGGTGATGAAATCGCGCCGACCGAAATTTTGCCCTCCCTGAGCGAAAACCCTGCGCTGTCGGACACCCTGGATCCAGACTCGGACGTGGCGACAGATTTCGGAGGGTTCGGACAGCCGCAGTTCTCTGAGTCTGCACCGGGCAGCTTTGAGGTGCCTTCCAACGTCTCGGAAGTGGTGGCCCCGCCGGGCGGATTTTCCAGTCCGGTGACGCCCGATCCCTTTGCTTCCCAGCCTGTGGCCGAGCCTTCCGCGATGCAGTCGATGGCGCCGATGCAACCCACGGGCCTGGAAAACCAGAGTGGCGAAGAATCGTTTATCGAGAAGAATAAAAAAATACTGATCATCGCCGGCGCCGCGTTTGCTGTTTTGGGAGCATGCTGCGTTTTCGGCACGATTTACTCGCTGTTTTTCTAAATCAGCACCTGCTGCTATTTTCACAATCTACTTCGTAATTTCGAAGCTCGCCTGAGTTTTATCTGATGTCTGATGTTGTCGCTCATTTACTCTCCAAATTCGCTGACAAGCTCGATACACGCGCCATTGTTGTAGAATACGATGCGATCCAGCGCGGCTTTGCCGCACTCGTCGAGCACTTGCCGGCCGGAAGCTGGCTGGTTGCGGTGGATGAAAACACCTGGGAAGTGGCCGGAAAACGCCTGGCGGAAGTTCTCGATCAGGCCGGCCAGCCCTGGAAACGCTACAATGTGGTGGCTCCCAATCCCGAAGATACGCCGATGTGCGACGATGCCGCGGTACTGGCTTTTGAGCAGGCGCTGAAAGCCAGCGGCTGCGTGGCTGGCGTGGCCGTGGGAAGCGGTACGATCAACGATATCGTCAAGCTGGCCTGTCATCGCCTTGGCCAGCCGATGGCGTGCGTGGGAACCGCGCCAAGCATGAACGGATACACCTCGGGCATCGCTGCTGTGCTGTCGGAAGGCGTCAAAACAACCGTTCCCTGTAAAGCCCCCGCGGTGGTGATCGCAGATCTCGATGTGATGGCCGAATCGCCCTATCGCATGATTTGCAGCGGCCTTGGCGATTTGATGTCCAAGCCCGTTTCCAATGCAGACTGGCAGCTTTCCGCGTGCCTGAATGATTCCTTTCATTCCGAAGAAGCGATGGCGATCATCGAAACCGGCGCGGCGATGCTGGACGGCGTGGCAGAAAAATTGCCGGCCCGCGACCGCGACGCGATCAGCGGTCTGGTCAATTCGCTGATGCTTTCCGGCCTTGCAATGAGCGTGGCCGGTTCATCCAGCCCGGCGTCGGGCGGCGAGCATTTGATCAGCCATTATATTGATATGACGGGGCATGCGTTTGATCTGCCCTGTGATTTTCATGGCTGCCAGGTGGGTGTCGGAACGTTGACCACGGCGTATTTGTACGAGCGTCTGATGGCGATGAATCCCTCCGAAATCGACGTGGAAGCCTGCGTCGATCGTCTCATGGACTGGCCCAAATACCGCGAACGACTCGCCGAGCGTTTCGGACCGCTCTTTGATGCGGTAGTAAAACACGCAGAACTTGCGTATCCGACGCCGGACGTAATGCGCGCGCGGCTGACGCGGCTGGTCAGTGACTGGGATCGCGTGATGGGCAGCGTTTCGCAGACGTTGCGTACGAAGGATTCGCTGGAAGCCGAGCTGCTCGAGGCAAAGTGTCCTGTGCGTTTCTCGGAGCTGAACGTCGATCGCGATCGCGCGCTGGCAGCGGTTGTGAACTCCAAAGATATTCGCAACCGCTACACGATTTTGCATCTGGCCTGGGAGCTGGGTGTGCTCGAAGACTGGGCAGAAGCTGCGCTCGGTGAGCTTTATTGAGCCATCGGTTCAAAATAAAACGCTGACGTTCCCTTTTTCATCCGGTCTTCCGAGAGCCAGTTGCATTCAATGCTGACGCTGGCGACTTCTCCCTCGGAGACTTCCTCGACATAGGTTTGGCAGCCGCCGTGGTCCTGAAAGGACTGCGGCGCTGTCAGGGTCCACTTGCCGCTTTTGTTGCGACAAACCGAGCCGGTGGTCGCCGCGGGGTTTCCGTAAAACCAGGTTTCGCCCTCGGTTTCGCAGGGAACGCTCAGGCTCCAGTTCAGACACTGCCCCACATATTGCATATCGGCCGCGCCCTGGCAGCGACTGGTATCGCTTTCTTCGCCGCGAATATCACGGGCTTCGTTCGTCATGACTTCGCTCCAGGCGTCGTTGTTTTTGTAGACCCACATCACGACTTTGGAGACTTTTTCTTGCGGCGGCGCAGCCTCTTCCACGACGGGTTCCAGCGCTTCGGTCTGGCCATCTTCAACCGCCACACCATCGTCGATCGTGGTGGGCATACTCTGACATGCACTGACAAACAGCATGGTACCGACAAGCATCCGTAAAATTGCGCTACTTCTCATAAGACTTTCAGACTCCAACTGACTGCGTTGCAGTGATCTGTGTTCGTAATTGTAAAATCTACAAGAATTCTGTGTAGATCGAAGGTTCTTTATCTTTAGCAGCCGTGCAGGTTTTGCGCTACCTGCACGCTTTGGTTTTGTCGGAGCCTAGGCGTGTGGGTTTTGCGTGCGAAACGTCTTTTTTCTCTCTCCGAACGCGAACCGACTTTGCGAAACGGCTTCTTTTGTCCTCAGCACACGATTTTTGCGTGCGAAACGTCTTCCCGGAGCCTCAGCACACGATTTTTCCGCGTACAACGTCTTCCGTTGGTTTCAGCACGCGTTTCGCAAAGTTGCTTCGTGTCCTGAACCCCCTCGGCACGCGTTTCGCAAAGTTGTTTCGTGTCCTGAACCCCCTCGGCACGCGTTTCGCAAAGTTGTTTCGTGTCCTGAACCCCTCAGCACGCGTTTCGCACGGAAAAATTACGTTCGGAGGGCAAAAGAAGACGTTTCGCGTTGTGGATTCGCGTCCGGAGGGCAAAAGAAGGCGTTTCGCAAAAATGGTGGGAAAAGAGAGGCCGTTTTGATTCAAAACGGCCTGCGAGGCGTCGGGAAGGATTTTACAGCGTTTACATGGCGTCCAGGAATTCGAGCTGGATGGAGTCGCCGAGTTTTTCGATCAGGTACTGGCGAAACTCCTCACGGATTTGCACTTCCACCTGCCGAATGCGTTCTTTGGACACCTGCCACTCCTCGCCGAGGGTGACGAGGGTTTTGGGATCTTCGTGAATCATGCGCTCAAACCAGATGGCGCGTTTTCGTTCCGGCTGGATGCTGGCGCCGAATTCATCGATGGCCGTGCGCAGGCGCTGGGCGAGGTCGTTTTCGGCGGCGGCTTCTTCGGGGTTGGGGGTTTCGGCGACCATGCGTTCGCCGATGGTGGTGTTTTCGTAGCCGGGCGCTTCGGCATCGAGTCGCACCGGAGGCGCGTCGAGTTGCGCAGCCACGCGGATGACTTCTTGCTCGTCGACATCGAGGTATTTTGCGATCAGGGCCGGCGTGGGTTTTGCGTGGCCGAGCTTGATCAGATCGCGGCGTGCTTTTTTGAGGTTGTAAAAAAGCTTTCGGCCGGCTCGTGAGCTACCGATTTTGACGGGATGAATGTGATTCATCAGGTAATTTAAGATCATGGCGCGGATCCAGTACTGGGCGTAGCTGGTGAATTTTACGCCGCGGTAGGGATCGTAGCGCTTGAGGGCTTCGGCCAGTCCGACGTTTCCTTCCTGAATGAGATCGAGCAGGTTGCTCCAGCGTCGTGAGTATTCGCGGGCCAGTTTTACGACGAGTCGCAGGTTGGTCAAAATGAGCATCTTGCCGGCTTCTACGTCCTGGTGGGTGACGTAGCGTTCGGCCAGCTCTTGTTGTTCGTCGGCAGGAAGCGGTGCGATGTAGTTCAGGCGCATCAGGTAGGCGCTCGTGGCATCGGTATCGGCCGAGATATTGAGGCCGCCCTCGGAGAGCATGGGCAGGCTTAGATCGCGGTTGAGATGGATGGACCGGGTAAGTTCCATTTCTGGGTCTTCAAATAGTTCAGTCATAAGCATTTCCGGTTTCAAAAAGTAAACGAAACGGCGAGAACGTGCGCAGCCAGGCAAAAAAGAACCGGGATCAAGAACAGGCTGGCGAATTGTAAGAAGGGGACCGTCACTGTGAAACGTCGTGACAGGTAATGCTTCGGCGGGGTTGGAATCCTCAGTGTGGTTCATACGATTGTCAGTAGAACACGCATTTGCACGTCTATTGGAGCAGTCATACAGCGAGGAGAATCCGGCTGCTTCGGATGTGTTGAGGTCGCGTAAGTTACTGCAAATACGCGTGTTTATGACGATGTAATGCAAGCTAGGCACACTCCTTTTGATGGAAAGAACAGTCAGGAAAATATATCTGTTCAGCCTTTCAGTGATGCATCGTCACGTTTTTCAGGAAGCGCCTGGTTGGTAGCATTTTTGGAGGCACGTTTCCTTACAATCGACGAGTCCCTATGATGACATTTCCTATGAAGTTCGGTCGGGCCGCGTGCAGGAGCGCCGGCTATCTTTTGTTGAGTGTGGTGTTGATGGCGAGCCTGCTGGCGTGCGCAACTGCCGAGCAAAAGCGCGCGAATCGTCTGCAGGAAGAGGCCTATGCCGCAGCCCTCACACGCGGCGTTCATGCCTATGTCTATGAGATGAGCTGCCAGGCGGTGTTGCCGGTAGCCGAGGAAATCTTGATCAAACGCGGGTATCAAACCGGCGTTTACGATCAGCAAGGATTCATGCTCGAAATGCAGTGGAAAGACGAGGGCGCGGCCGCGCGCTCGCGCTATATCGTGCAGGGCATGGCGCTGGGCGAGCAGCGCTGCAATATGCAGATCATGGCGGAGAAAGATACTGGCGGGCAAAGAGATACCCGGCGCAGCCAGGAAGTTGAGATGGAGTTACTGAATCGAATCCAGCCGGAGCAGGCCAGGCACGTGAAAAGTCAGGCGCGGGCGATGGCCGAGCAGATGTATCGCGACGGTGTGCTGGACGACTCGCTTCAGGAAGTGCGCGATGAGCGCGAAGTCCAGCCCCTGGAAAACGATCAGCTCTAGTCAGTCAGGGGAGGGAAAACCACGGTTCAGGCCGGGCGATGCAGGGTGATCACGATCGATTTTGACGCCGGTGTATTGCTTCGCTCGGCCACGTGGTCGAGCGGCACAAGCACGTTGGCTTCCGGGAAATAGGTCGCTGCCGAACGTCTGGGCATATCATAACAAACGATCCGAAATCCCGGGGCCACGCGCCGTTCGCCGTCGAAATGGCTGTGCAGATCGACGAGCTGGCCGTCTTCAAAACCGTGTTCTGCCACGTCTTGTGCGTTCAAAAACACAATGCGGCGGGCTTGCTTGATGCCGCGGTATCGGTCGTCGAGGCCGTAGACGGTGGTGTTGTACTGGTCGTGGCTGCGAATCGTCATCATCAGCAATTGGCCGGGCTGCAGGACTTCTTCGGGCAGCGGGTGCACGGTAAAATTGGCGCGTTTGGTGTGCGTTTCAAAGCGTCGTTCGCGGGCTGCGTTGACGAGTGCAAAGCCGCCGGGCGTGCGCACGCGCTGGTTGAAGTTTTCGAAGCCGGGAATCGTGCGCTCGATGCGTTCGCGGATCAAATCGTAGTCTTCGACGAGTCCGCCAAAATCCGGGTTTTTGGTGGGGCCGAGCGTGGCTTCGGCCAGGCGTGCGACGATCGCAGGTTCGCTCAGAAGATGGTTGGATGCTGGCTGCAGGCGGCCGCGCGAGGCGTGCACGATGCCCATCGAGTTTTCGACGGTGACAAATTGGGGGCGGCCGGCCTGGATGTCGATTTCGGTGCGTCCAAGGCAGGGCAAAATCAGCGCGGTCTGGCCGCATTCCAGATGGGAGCGGTTGAGTTTGGTGGAAACTTGCACGGTCAGCCGGCAGCGGCCGAGCGCTTCGGCGACGCGGTCGGTGTCGGGCGTGGCGCTTAAGAAGTTGCCGCCCATCCCGAAAAACACATGGGCGCGGCCTTCGAGCATGGCTTTGATGGCCTCGACTGTATCGAATCCGTGTTTGCGGGGCGGCTCGAAATCAAATTCTCTGGCCAGGTTGTCCAAAAACGCGGCGGGTGGTTTTTCCCAGATTCCCATCGTGCGGTCGCCCTGCACATTGCTGTGGCCGCGTACCGGGCAGGCGCCCGCGCCGGGGCGTCCGATGGCGCCGCGCAAGAGCAGCAGGTTGATGATTTCCTGGATGTTGGCGACCGCGTTTTTGTGCTGCGTCAGGCCCATGGCCCAGCAGCAGATCAGGTTTTTGGAGCGCATGACGATTTCGGCCGCACGCCGGATGTCTTC
Organism: Lujinxingia vulgaris; assembly: GCA_040393065.1. Lineage (GTDB taxonomy): Bacteria > Myxococcota_A > Bradymonadia > Bradymonadales > Bradymonadaceae > JACCWM01. The sequence continues at coordinate 30,600 of JBEBUW010000005.1, forward strand.
GCGAGCGATGCCGCTTTGCGAGACGATTTCGCTCCAGTCGGCGGTTTTCAGGGCTGCGCAAAATTCCTCGAAACCCGCGGTGTGCTCCTGGATGAAGGCATGATCGAAGACTTCGCCGGGACGGAGTTCTTCCTCGGCCAGGAGTTCTTTCATGATGCCTTTTAGGAGGGCGACGTCGCCGTTGATGCGGACCTGGAGATAAAGGTCAGTGAGTTCGGTGGCCGAGCTGAGCACCTGTTTGGGGTGTTTGAAGCTGACCAGTCCGGCTTCTTTGAGCGGGTTGATGCTGACAATCGTCGCGCCGCGGCGTTTGGCGTCCTGCAGGCTGCTCAACATGCGCGGCTGGTTCGTGCCGGGATTCTGGCCGAAAATAAAAATCGCGTCGGCCAGCTCGAAGTCTTCAAGCGTGACGGTGCCTTTGCCCACGCCGACGGTTTCGAGCATCGCGACGCCGCTGGATTCGTGGCACATATTCGAGCAGTCCGGCAGGTTGTTGGTGCCGAACATGCGGATGAAAAGCTGATACAAAAAGGCGGCTTCGTTGCTGGTGCGGCCGGAGGTGTAAAAAATCGCTTCATCGGGCGAATCCAGCGCGTTGAGCTCGGCTGCGATCAATGCAAAGGCCTCGTCCCATTCGATGGGTTCGTAGCGATCGCTGCCGGGGCGGCGCACCATCGGGTGGGTGATGCGGCCCTGGCTGTTCAGCCAGTAATCGGACTGCGCGCGCAGATCTTCGAGCGTCCAGTTGGCGAAAAATTGGGGATCGACCGTGCGAAGCGTCGCTTCATCGGCGACGGCTTTGGCGCCGTTTTCGCAAAACTCGCCCATGCCCGGGTTTTTGGGATCGGGCCAGGCGCATCCCGGGCAATCAAATCCATTTTGCTGATTGACGCGCCAGAGAGCACGCGTGGCGCGCACGGGCCCCATCTGGTCCAGGGCATGACGCATGGAAGAAAACACTGCGTCCATGCCGCCGGCGGCTTTGTCGTAGGCGGGTTTTTTGGAGTTGTCGGAGGACCTGGACATGGAATTGACCTGCATGAAGATTAGAGGATCCGCCACGGCGCGGTGTAAATATTGAATCGTTCGTCACGCACAAAACCAAGCAGCGTGAGGTTGTGCTCGTGCGCCAGTTCGACCGCCAGAGTGGAGGGCGCGCCGACTGCGGCGATGATGGGAATGCCGGCCATGAGAGCTTTCTGGACGAGCTCGAAGCTGATGCGTCCGCTCAAAACCAGAATACTGCTGGCAAGCGTGTCGGCCGAGGTGAGGATCGCATTTCCAATCAATTTGTCGAGGGCATTGTGGCGGCCAACGTCTTCAAAAACCGAGAGAAGTTCGCCGTCGGGCGTAAATAATCCGCAGGCATGCAGGCCGCCGGTCAAATCGAAGGTGCGCTGAGCCGAGCGTAATTGGTCGGGCAGGCCATGCACGAGCGCGGGTTGGAGCAGCGGGCCGTCGGCCGAAAGCGTCGGGCAGCCTTGCTGGCGGATGGCGTCGAGGCTGGCCTTGCCGCAGACGCCGCAGCTTGAGGTTGTGTAGAAGTTTCGCTGCAACTTTACAGCATCGAACCCAATGCCGGGCTGCAATTCGACGCGCACGATATTGGGGCTGTGCTCTTCGGAATCGGGCGATTTGCAATACTGAATCGAGGCGATATCGCTGTGGCTGCGCACGATTCCTTCGGTGAACAGAAAACCGGCGGCCAGGGCAAAGTCGTCGCCGGGCGTGCGCATGGTGATCGAAATGCTTTTTCGGGCGCGCCGGCCGGCCAGTTCAAAATCTAGGCGAATTTCAAGCGGTTCTTCGATCGCCAACGCGTCTTCGAAGTCCGTGCGCCGGCCGGCAGAAATCTTCTTTACCGTGATATTTTTGATGTTTGTAGGAGGACTCAAAAGTGAACCTTGTTCTGGAAAACTTGAATGTTATCCGTATCTTAGATGATTGGTGCTACGTGTCGGCATATCACCGGCCGGATAATTTCATGATGTGTAGATAGGTTTGTAAGTCGGCGGGGGAGTTGATCGAAATTGTATTTTCCCAGCCAACCGGGGGCGTAACGGATTGTGCAGAAACGGCGTCTAGAAAGCGCCAGAACGTGAGTTTGTTTTCTTGGAGGGCAGTAGTCACGGCCGGAAGTAGCCGTGTGTGGTAGAGCGCAAACACAGGTTCCCAGCCGGGGAATTCCGTAGCGCCAGTCGGTTGGCGCTGAAAGGCGACTGCGGAGGAGTCGGGCATACGAGCGTTCCATAACTGTTGGATCCAGTGCAGGTCAAAGCCAGGGAAGTCGCATGAAGTATAAAATATCCAGGTGGAATCACCAGCGTCGTGCAAAGCTGTTTGGAGGCCGGCCAGAGGGCCACGGCCGGGCTGCAGATCTGCGATGGTCCGCAATCCCAGATCTGCGTATTTATCTGCGCGATCTGCAACAACCGTGAGCGTGCTGGCAACGTCGCGCAGCGGCTTGACCACATGTTCAAGCAGCGTGCGACCATCGGGTAAGACTGCACGTGCTTTATCGCTGCCGAAACGACGACTGGCGCCGCCGGACGCAATATAAACTGGAAGTGAAAGACTCATGACCACAACGTTTTCCCAGGGAAGCAACAAGGACCAGATCAGTTCGGAATCAGATTTTCTCGCACACGTAGCGGTTTGCCCCGATGCAATGGCGGGCGGCCCGCCTGGACAAAATCAGCGTAATCGGCGCGGCGTTGTCTTCAAACTCACGTAAAAGGTGATCCATGTTCACGGATAAAGTAATTCTCGTCGTAGACGATGCTCGTACTGAGTATAAAACGATCAGGACCTATCTTGAGCATGAATTTCCGGACAGCGAGGTGCTCGGGGTTTCCGGCTGCAAAGGCTTAACCCAGGTGCTGGCCGAACGCATCCCGGATCTGGCTGTGGTTGCACTACCGCTGGCGTGGGGACAGCTGCATGATGTGCTCAAACGGATGACTTTCAGGCCCGAATGCCCGATCGTTTTTGTGCCGGACGCGGAGATTGTTCCGGCCGTCGTGAACGATATGCGGCCGGGGCTGGATGACTGTGTTGTGCGTCCGATTGCAAAGGCGATGCAATCGGCTGAAGGGGAGGACAATCCGTTTTTGAAGCTGCTGGAATTTGCTGTGATGCGCGGGTTGCTGAGTACGGAAACGCCTTCGCTGCAAGGCATGGATGTAACAACGCCCGAGAGATCTGCGCACGATCAGCACGTCAATCAGGTGTATCTGATGGGCAAACTGACCAGTACGGTCGCGCACGATTTCAACAACTTGTTGACGATTATTCACGGCTACGGCCATCTGGCGATTCAAGAGTTGCTGGATGATGGCGAGGTCTCAAAGGTTGTGCGGTATCTTGAGAAGATTGAGGAGAAAACGGTTCTGGGCGGCAGCTTGATCAACAAGATTATGCAGTTTGCTCATAAACCCAATTCCGAAGCGGTGGCGCTCAATCTGAAGTCGGTTGTTGCCGATATGAAAGACATGCTGCGGGGCGTCGTCGGTGAAGGAATCGAGTTTGTTGTCGATTTGACGGACGATGAGGTGCCGATCCGGATCGATCCCAAAGCACTTGAGCTGGTTTTGATGAATCTTGTCGACAACGCCTGCGATGCGATGCATGGCCAGGGCAAGCTGACCATCCAGGTGAGTCAGCGTGAGGTCAGTTCCGAGGAGGCGGCCACGTTGCATATCGCGCCTGGCAACTATGCGTCGCTCAGCATTTCCGATACCGGCGTGGGCATGGATCAATCCACGGTAGAAAACATTTTCGATGCGTTTTTTACGACGAAGAAACTCGGCGTCGGCACAGGGCTGGGGTTGGCCAGCGTGCATTCCTGCGTGCGTGAACACGGTGGCGTGATCTTTGTGCGTAGCGAGCCGGGCAAAGGCTCGACCTTTGAGATTCTGTGGCCGCGCTATGACTCGACGCTTCAGCATAGTCTTGGCGAAGCGTCGCCGTAATAGCGCGGCCTGGAAACTGTTATCGGGGTGTTGAACGCTCGCAATATGCGCGCACATGCTCGTAGATCTGCGCGTGCAGGGTGTCGATGCTGGCCGAAGCGTCCAGACGGATGATTTTCTGGGTGCCCTCGGCTTCGAGCATCGTCATGACTTCTTCGTAACGACGCTCAAGGCGCTCGAGTTTCTGGCGCGTTTCGTAAATATCGCGGCGCGCGCGCCGATCGAGCCGGCTCATGCAGAGTTCGGCCGATGCCTGCAGATAAAAAATCATATCCGGGGCAATGGCGCGTTCGTTGATGGTTTTTACCCAGCGAAAATCCATTTTTTCAGATGTTTCGTGGGATGAATCAGCGGACATGTCAGAAATTTCGTCGACGTCGCCCTGGTACACCAGGCTGGAGGCCACGTAGCGATCGCTGATGACGATCCGGCCTCCGGCCAGAGCTGGCTTGATCTCGGCTTCGATGTGGTCGAGGCGGTCGGCTGCAAACAGCAGCGCCAGCGTTTCGCGGCCGACCGGGCCGACGCTGCCGTCGGCCTGAGGTAAGACCACGCGCATGGAAAGCATCTGGCGGATCAGCGTGCCGATCGGACCGTCGCTTGGCTCGCGCGTGACCATGGCCGGCTGCTCTTCCGATAAGAGTCGGGACAGCAGCCGGCTGCTCTGGGTCGTGGTGCCGGCGCCGTCCAGGCCTTCCAGCACAATGAACGGCGGTTTTTGTGCCGGGGTAAGTGGAAATATCGGTGCAGACATCGATTACGAACCCATCGGGTGCCAGGCCGTCTTGAATTCGACGAACGGTACGATCCAGTGCGGACTTTGCATTGTGTTGCTGGTCCATTTTTCGGCGGGAACGTCGTCGATGAACTCAACGCGTTTGACGCTCTCGGCAGCCTCGATCGTAATCGTGCGGCGCTCGTCGTCGCTGGAGCCGAAGCTGAAGATCCCGTCGACATCCATGTGGCTGCCGACGTGTTTGATGAGCTCGCTGCGCAGGCCGGTCAGGATATTGACCACGCCGCCGGGCAGATCGCTGACGTGCAATACTTCGGCAAACTCCATCGCGATGGTCGGCGTCGAGCTGTCCACAATCACAACAGCGGTGTTGCCCGAAACGATGACAGGCGCCAGGGCCGAAACCAGTCCGAGCAGCGGAGCGTTGGGCGGCGCAAGAATAGCGACTACGCCGGTTGCCTCGGGCATCGTGAAGTTAAAATGCGAAGAAGCCACGGGATTGGTCGCGCTGAAAAGCTGCACGAACTTGTCGGCCATGCCTGCGTACCAGAGCAAGCGATCGATGGCGGCGCTGACTTCGCTTTCAGCCGCAGCCGACTTGTAGCCAGCCTGCTGCACCAGGATCGATTCAAAACCGGCGCGGCGGCCCTCGAGCATTTCCGCCATGCGGTACAGAATCTGACCACGATTGAATGCCGTGCGCGCTGCCCAGCCGCCCTGCGCTGCGCGCGCGGCGACCACAGAGTTACGAAAATCCTTTCGCGAGGCCCGGCAGATGTTCGCCACGAATTCTCCCTTATGGTTGGTCGCCGTCAGATAGTGCCCGCTTTCGGTGCGCGGGAAATTGCCGCCGATGTAGAGCTTGTAGGTTTTTTGCACACGCAGGCGCGGCGATGGGTTGGTTTTTTCAGACTTGGAAGAAGGTGTCTTCGTTACATTTTCAGCCATTTCAGCGTACCTCCAGGTAAGACAACAGACCGTGGACGCCGCCTTCGCGGCCAAATCCGCTTTCTTTGTAGCCGCCAAACGGGCTGGACGGGTCAAACTTATTGTACGAGTTGCCCCAGACGATACCGGCTTTGAGCTGGCCGGCGACCTTGAACAGCTTGCTGCCTTTTTCGGTCCACACGCCGCAACCCAGGCCGTAGGGCGTGTTGTTGGCTTTGGCGACGGCTTCTTCCGGCGTGCGGAAGGTCAGGACGGACAAAACCGGTCCGAAAATCTCTTCGCGCGCAATGCGGTGCGAGGGCGTCACGCCGGTGAAAAACGTCGGTGCAAAGAAAAATCCCTTGTCCGGCAACACACAGCGGCTTTCGTGCTTCACGGCGCCTTCTTCCTCGCCGATGGCGACCATCTCGCGGATGCGGGTAAGCTGGGCGGCGGAGTTGATCGCGCCGACGTCGGTGTTTTTGTCGAGCGGATCTCCCACGCGCAGCGTCGAAATCCGATGCTTGAGCTTTTCGATGACGACATCGGCGATGTTTTCCTGCACGAGCAGGCGCGAACCTGCGCAGCAGACATGGCCCTGGTTGAAGTAAATGCCTTTGACGACACCTTCCACTGCCTGATCAATCGCGGCGTCATCGAACACGATGTTTGCGCCCTTGCCGCCAAGCTCCAGCGTGAGTTTTTTGCGGCTTCCGGCAATCGCGCGCTGGATGTTTTTGCCCACGGTGGTTGAGCCGGTGAACGCGATTTTGTTGATGTCCGGGTGATTCACAATCGCCGCGCCCGTTGAGCCTGCGCCGTGTACGAAGTTCACCACGCCCGGCGGCAAGTCGGCTTCCTGAATGATCTCGGCCAGGAACATCGCGCTGAGCGGCGTGGTTTCGGCCGGCTTCAGCACCACGGTGTTTCCGGCAGCCAGGGCCGGCGCGATTTTCCAGGCGGCCATCAGCAATGGAAAATTCCAGGGAATGATCTGGCCCGCGACGCCGAGCGACGAAACCTCCGAGCCCGGAAACGCATACTGCAGCTTGTCGGCCCAGCCTGCGTAGTAAAAGAAGTGCGCGGCGGCCAGTGGCACGTCAAAATCGCGCGATTCCTTGATCGGCTTTCCGCCGTTCATCGTTTCCACAATCGCGAGTTCGCGTGCGCGCTCCTGCATCAGCCGGGCGATGCGGTAGATGTATTTGGCGCGCTCCTGGCCGCTCATCGGCTTCCAGTATTTTTCGTACGCTTTGCGCGCAGCCGCCACGGCCTCGGCCACGGCTTTGTCGTCGGCCGTCGGCAGCTCCGACAACACCTCTTCGGTCGCCGGATTGATCGTCTGGAAGTAGTTCTCGCCTTCGACAAACTTGTTGTTAATAAAATGTCCGTAACGCGGCTTGATAATGACGTTGCTGGCCGATTCTATGGACGGCGAATAGTCCCACAGATTGCCAAACAACAGGTCGCGAACCGAGTTAGATTCAGGTTTACTCATCCGACTCTCCCTATTTCTTTTGTAGCGATAATGTTGAGAATTTTTGCGTTCGGCGCACAAACGTCAGCTCATGCTCAGATAACGTTCGGAGTGATAACGGCCAGTCTGCGCCTTTTCGAGTTGCAAAAGCACATCGTTGAGCAGAGAGGACGCGCCAAAGCGGAACCAGTTCGGATCGAGCCAGGCATCGCCGAGCGTTTCCTTGACCATGACCAGATAATGCAGCGCCTGTTTGGAGTGGCGGATGCCGCCGGCGGGTTTCATGCCGACCATTTTTCCGGTTTTCAGATAGTGATCGCGAATCGTTTCCAGCATCACCAGCGTCACCGGCATGGTCGCCGCGGGAGTCACTTTCCCGGTTGACGTCTTGATAAAATGCGCGCCGGCATCGATCGCAATCTGGCTCGCCAAACGCACATTATCCAGCGTCTGCAACTCGCCAGTTTCCAGAATTACCTTGAGGTGCGCCGGGCCGCAGGCTTCCACGGTGGCCGCGACTTCATCAAAGATTTTCCCGTACTCGCCGGCCAGAAACTCGCCGCGACTGATCACCATGTCGATCTCGTCGGCGCCGGCATCGACCGTGCGCTTCACTTCGTCGATTCGCTCGGCCAGGCTGGCCTGTCCGCTGGGGAAGTAGGTGGCCACGGCCGCAACGTTGATGCCCGTACCGGCAAGCTCGCGTTTGGCGACCGGAACCATCGTCGGATATACGCACACCGCAGCAACGGGCGGGCAGCCCGAGCCCGGTTCACGCGCTTTTCTACAGAGCATTTCGACCTTGCCCGGCGTATCCGAGCCTTCCAGCGTCGTCAGGTCGATCATCTGCGCGACCATTTTCAGACCGGCCAATTTGGACTCGGTTTTGATGCTGCGGGTGGTGAACGATGCAGCGCGCTCCTCGACCGAAATCTGGTCGACCGAAGGCACACGTGGAACTTGATAATTAGCTGGCATTTCATGTCCTTAGAAACGAAGTTTTTGCCACAGGGCTGTTGCGCGCCGCACTCTAGCTCAGTCCTTGCATTCAAACAACTGGGGCGGTGGTCCTAATTCGACGGGGGCTTTGCACCGCCCGATGTAGGACTCGCCGCACGTGCGGGATTTTGTGGGCCGGGGCATTTGAGGGGGGACCGCTTTGGATGAGCAGGTGCGTGATTTCGGGTCGCCTTCAAAGGCCATGCACGCAGGGTGCGAGGCCGGGAAAGTGGCGTGTTGTAAGGCCGAAAGAGGTGTTGAGCCCCGAAATGATGGTGGGTCGTGGAGGGGAAATCATGTGTGCGGGTGTCGTGGGGATTTGGATGAGTTGTCGAGTGAATGAGGGGGGGCCCCGGGCCGACATCGTCATGACCACCACAGGTTTTTCTCTCCGAAAACGAGAAACACCTCTAAACTCCTTCCACCACACGTTTCTCAAACGAGAATCGCACCGCAAACCTCTCCAACCCACGATTTCCCAACGAGAAACGCATCCGTTTGCTCTCGGAACACGGTTTTTCCATGAGAAACCTCTTCTTGATCCCTCTGCACGCGTTTCTTGTTCAACATTCACGTCCCAGGGCCCTCAGAACACGTTTCTCATTTAAGAATCACGACCCCAAGCTCTCAGAACACGTTTCTCATTCAAGAATCACGTCCCAGGGCCCTCAGAACACGTTTCTCGCTCAAAAATCGCCCTCCAAGACCTCTTGCACACGTTTCTCGCTAAAACCCGACGCCCGAAAGTTTCCCATATCCGGAGATGTGTTGATGGATGAGGCTAACCGACCATGCACGCAGGGTGCAAGGCCGGGAAAGTGGCGTGGTGTAAGGCTGACAGAGGGTTTGAGCCCCGAAATGATGGTGGGTCGTGGAGGGGAAATCGGGGGTGTGGTGAGTGATGGCGAGGGGGGTGAGCTGGTGTGTGATTTCGGGTGGCCTTTAATGGCTATGCACGCAGGGTGCAAGGTCGGGAAAGTGGCGTGGTGTAAGGCTGAAAGAGGGTTTGAGCCCCGAAATGATGGTGGGTCGTGGAGGGGAAATCGGGGGTGTGGTGAGTGATGGCGAGGGGGGGCTGGAAAATCAGTGGTCGGGGTTGTGGTGAGGGGGGATGTCGCGGACGTTGCGGCTGCCGGAGTCTTGAGGAGCAGGTGTGCCCTGGCGAAGTCCGGTGAGGTCCGGGTTTTCGTGGGGTTCGGAGGATTCGGCGCGTGATTGTTCTTGTTTGGTCGGGACGCGTTGTGTACCGCCGGTGAAGTGGTCGAGGACGTCGCGGAGGTCTTGATAGTCGCGGTCGGGCAATTTTTCGAGGGTGGAGAGGATAGATGGCTCGAGCTGATTGGAGCGGGCAACCTGGAGAATGGTAGATTTATCGGCGGGAAAATCGACGGCTTCGAGAGCGGTGCTGAGCTGGCCGGAGAACTCGGCGAAGTCGCCTGGATGATTCTGTGCCATGATGAAATCCTGGGTCTTGGGAGAAGTCATGGTTCAGGGCTGTCTGTGGACACGACTGCCGGTGGTTCGGCATTGAATGTAGTATGGGCGTGAGTAAATCAAAGAGATTCGGTGCGTAAAAAAGGCGGTTTTCGGGCGGTTTGGGCAGGAAAAAGGCATAAACCGGGTGATTCTACGGCAATTTCGTGGAAAAAATTTGCCTCCTGATCCGTGAGACTCTATAAAGTCAATTGTGTGGGCGCGGCTGTCGGGCTTTGGTTGCTTTATCTATGTGGTCACACGGATTTACGGCACATTTTTTAGTGTCGGCACTTACTGGATGCATCAGTGGAGGATTTTACGTTGAGTAATGATAAATACAAACAGACCCGGACGACCACGACCACTACGACCACGACCGAGCGTGAGGCTACGCAGGGCGGACAATCGTTGGATATATTGTCGCCGCAGGAAGAAAAGGTTTTGCGCATGCACCACGGTTTGAGCGAGGGAGACGACCACGTATTGAAGTTTGCCGTGGGCGCCAGTGAGGAAACTCGGGTAAAACTTGCAATGATCGAACAGTTTTTGATCGAGAGCATGAAAGCGCAGCCAATGCAGGGAAGTGTGATGATCGAAGAGGACGTGGAGCTGGCTGATAGCGCCGCAAAACAGTCGATTATTGCGCGTTTGCTCGATAAATCCTGAACAAAGTCTGAGAAATCGTCGGTAAATCAAGCGGTGAGCGTGACTGCCCGCTAGACCTCTCCATTTCGCTCTGGTAACGTCCCCGCGCGTTGACCAGGGCGCGTTTTTTTCTTGGGAGAGGTCATGTTTACGAAAGTATTGATTGCCAATCGCGGCGAAATCGCCGTTCGAATTATTCGCTCGTTGAAAGAGCTGGGGATCCGCAGTGTTGCGGTTTATTCCGAAGCAGACCGCCGTGCTTTGCATGTACGGATGGCCGACGAAGCGTATTGCGTGGGGCCGGCGCCCAGCGCCGAGAGCTATTTGAAAAGCGATGTGATTTTGGAAATCGCTAAGAAAAGTGGCGCGCAGGCCATTCATCCGGGCTATGGTTTCTTGAGTGAAAACGCAGAGTTTGCGACGCAGTGCGCCGAAGCCGGGATTGTTTTCATCGGGCCGCCGCCGGCTGCGATTGATGCGATGGGCGAAAAAACGCGCGCGCGCCAGTTGATGCTGGAGGCCGGCGTTCCGCTGGTTCCCGGCACCCAGGAAGCCATTGAAGATGTGGCCGTGATCAAAAAACTCGCCGATGAAATGGGTTTTCCGGTGTTGGTCAAGGCAGCGGCCGGTGGTGGCGGCAAGGGCATGCGGCGAGTGGATCGGCCGGAAGATCTGGAGGCTGCGTTTGTTGGTGCCCGGCGTGAAGCACTCAGTGCGTTTGGAAACGGCGCGGTGTACCTGGAAAAATATGTGGTCCATCCCAAGCACGTAGAAATTCAGGTGCTGGCTGATACGCATGGCAATGTCGTGCATTTGTTTGAGCGCGATTGTTCGGTGCAGCGTCGTCATCAGAAAATTATTGAAGAAGCGCCGTGTCCGGTGCTGAGCGAGGAAGTTCGCCAGAAGATGGGCGCGGTTGCGGTGAAGGCGGCGAAGGCCGTGGGTTATGTGGGCGCGGGAACGCTGGAGTTTTTGCTCGATGCGGACCAGAATTTTTATTTTCTGGAAATGAATACGCGCCTGCAGGTCGAGCATCCGATTACGGAAATGATTACCGGGCTTGATCTGGTGCGCTGGCAGCTCAAGATTGCGGCCGGCGAGCGGTTGTCGTTCGGGCAAGAAGATGTGAAGCGGCGTGGGGCGGCGATTGAGTGTCGGATTTACGCCGAAGATCCGGACGGTGGATTTATGCCGTGCCCGGGTGAATTGAAGTATGTGCAGGAGCCGGCCGGGCCGGGCGTGCGCGTGGATAGCGGCGTGTATTCGGGTTCGGAAGTGACAGTGTTTTATGATCCGATGATCGCGAAATTGATTGTGTGGGGCGAAGATCGCGAGCATGCGATTGCGCGGATGCGGCGCGCGCTGCGTGAATACGTGGTGTATGGCATCAAGACCAACGTCGCGTTTCATGATGAAGTGTTGGCCGATGAAGGCTTTGTGCGCGGCGACTATGACACGGAGTTTGTGCCGGTGATGCTTGCCGCGAGGGAAGCGGCGGCTGCGGAAGAAAACCAGGCCGGAGCGCAAGAGGACGTGGATTTTGCGGAGATTGCGGCTGTCATTGCTGCGCATCGTCGTGATGAGGCCATTGCGCTGGCAGGTAGCGGTACTTCAGCAAGTGGCCAGGCCGCTGCGAGCGATGGACAATCGGAGAAAAGCCGGTGGAAGAGCCTGGGGCGTTTTCGGCAACTGAATCATCTGTGAGGATAGCATGAATCGTCAGACCAGTTATTTTGTGACATCGGAAACAGGTGAAGAGCGCCGTTTTGAGGTGGAGACGCTTGCGGATGGGCGCTATCGGGTGCGCACGCCGGAAGGGAAGGTGCTGGAAGTGGATGCGTTTTCAGCGCAGCCGGGCCAGCTTCATTTGTTGAGTGAGAATCGCTCGCTGGACGCGGATGTGCGCAGCGAGGGCAGTGAATATCAGGTGCAGATTTCCGGGCAGGTGCGTGAGATTTCTGTACTGAATGAACGTCAAAAGCGCATGCAGGCGGCTGGCGTAGGCGTGAAAAAGGCGGCCGGGCCGCAGCTTACGAGTCCGATGGCAGGCAAGATCGTGGCGGTCATGGCTTCTGCCGGCGCAGAGGTCAAAGAAGGCCAGACGATCGTGATCATTGAAGCGATGAAAATGGAAAACGACATCAAGGCGCACCGCGACGGCGTGATCGAGAGCTTTGGTGTGGCGGAAGGCCAGCTTGTGGAAGTCGGCGACGTGCTCGTAACGATCGAGGATTAAGGTATGACGACGAAATCGTTGGACGAAGAAATCCGCGAGGCAAGGGCAAAGTGGGACGAGGAAGTTCTGCAGCCTTTGCTGAAGAAACATGGTGTGCGGCGTGACAGTTTTGCGCTGAGCGATGGCACGGAGCTCGACAGTTTGTACGGGCCGGAGCATCTGGAGAGCGTGGATTTTCTGCGTGATATTGGATTTCCGGGCGAGTATCCGTATACGCGCGGCGTGCAGCCGACGATGTATCGCGGGCGGCTGTGGACGATGCGTCAGTATGCGGGGTTTGGTTCGGCCAAAGAATCGAATGAGCGCTATCGGTATCTGTTGAGCCAGGGCACGACGGGTTTGTCGGTCGCGTTCGATTTGCCCACGCAGATGGGTTACGACTCGGATTCGGCGCGCGCGGCTGGTGAGGTGGGTAAGGTCGGCGTGGCGATCGATTGTCTGGCGGACATGGAGGTTTTGCTCGACCAGATTCCGCTCGATAAGGTTTCGACGTCGATGACGATCAATTCCACGGCGTCGATTTTGCTCGGTCTGTATATTGCGGTCGGCGAAAAGAACGGTGTCGATCGCAAAAAATTACGCGGCACGATTCAAAACGATTTGCTCAAAGAATACATCGCGCGCGGCACGTATATTTATCCGCCCCGGGCGAGTATGCGGATCATTACGGACATTTTTGAGTTTTGTCAGAGCGATGTGCCGCAGTGGAATACGGTCAGTATTTCGGGTTATCACATCCGCGAGGCGGGCAGCACGGCTGCGCAGGAAGTGGGCTTTACGCTGGCCAATGGCATTGCGTACGTCGAGGCGGCGATCAAGGCCGGCTTGAATGTGGATGATTTTGCCGGGCGGCTGTCGTTTTTCTTCAATGTTCACAACAATTTTTTGGAAGAAGTTGCGAAATTCCGCGCGGCGCGTCGTTTGTGGGCGCGGATTATGCGCGAGCGCTTTGGAGCGAAGAAAGAATCGAGTCTGCGTCTGCGTTTTCATTCGCAGACGGCGGGTTCGACGCTGACTGCGCAGCAGCCGCACGTCAATATTGTGCGGGTGGCTTTGCAGGCGATGGCTTCGGTGATGGGCGGAACGCAGTCGTTGCATACCAATGGTTGGGATGAGGCGTTGAGTTTACCGACGGCCGAGGCGGCGCGCATTGCGCTTCGCACGCAGCAGGTGATCGGGTATGAGTCGGGCGTAGCGGATTTTGTCGATCCGCTGGCTGGCAGTTATGCGGTCGAGGCGCTGACGGATCATATCGAAGCGGCAGCGCGCGATTATATCGCCCGGATCGATGAATTGGGCGGTGCTGTGCAGGCGATCGAGCAGGGATTTCAGCAGTCTGAAATTCAGGACGCGGCTTATCAGGCGCAGATTGCGATTGAGCGCGGCGAGGCGACGATTGTGGGCGTGAACGAATTTCAGAGCGAAGAATCGACGAAGGTGGAGATTCACCGTCTGGACCCGAGCGTGGAGACGGAACAAATTGAGCGGTTGCGCCAGTTCAAGGCGTCGCGCTCGATGGGTGCTGTGGAAGCTGCACGCAAAAGTCTGCAGGCAGCAGCGCGTGGCCAGGAAAACCTGATGCCGCATATCATTCACGCTGTGAAAGAAGGTGTTACGCTTGGCGAGGTTTCTGATGATTTGCGCGATGTTTTCGGTCAGTACACCGAAAATGTCGTTTTTTGATCGTCGTTCGCTTTCTGGCCGATTTTGAAGTCCGCTTTTGGGGCGACCGAGTCGGCTGGAAGGTCGGGAAAATGACGGGTGCGCCAGCGTGAAAAGAAGTAATACAGAGTATAATCAATAAAATAGTAAATTGAGTAACAACGCTCAACCGAGGCAAGCATGAGCGGTAAGATCGACGACGTACGTTTTCTTCGCAGCCGATTTGAAAAGGCTCTCGTATTGGAAAATCCTCATCCCAGCCTGGATGTGCTTTTGGAAGCGCAGGGCATTGCAGTGGAACGGTTGCCGGAGTCGGCAACGCAAAACGAGGACGAGGTAGTTCGTATTCTGGAGGAAGGGCAGCATGATCTGATATTTAAGCGGAGTCGCTTTGAGATCAATGAACGTGTATTGAAGGCTTCTTCGAGGCTGGCGGCAGTGGTGCTGTGTTGCATTGGCGACGATTCGATCGACAAGGAAGCCTGTGCGCGTGAGGGCGTTCTGGTGATGAACGATCCGATCAGCAATGGCCGTTCGGTGGTCGAGCTGGTTTTTGGCGAAATGATCCTGCTGGCGCGGCGTCTGTTTGATACGGCCACAAAAACGCAGGGCAATGTATGGACCAAGGATAGTCGGCAGCGCTACGAGTTGAAGGGCAAGACGATTTCGATCATCGGGCTTGGCAATATCGGCAAGCAGGTTGCTCAGATGGCGGAAATGTTCGGGATGACCGTGTATTTCCATGATAACCGCGAAGTTGCCCGCGAGGTGGGCGTGGCGCTTGGCTGGACACCCTGCGCGACGATTGCCGAAGCGTTCCGGGTTGCGGATTTTGTGACGGTACATCTTTCGGCGGAAGACATCAGCGGTAAATCGAACCGGAATTTGCTGAAATACGAGCATTTTTCGCAGTTTGGTGCGGAGCGTGAAGCGAACAGCCCGCGGATTTTCATCAATGCGGCGCGCGGGTTTTTGTTTGAACCGGAAGATTTAAAGCGCGCGGTGCGTGAGGGATTTGTGCGTAACGCGGCGATTGACGTGTTTCCGGAAGAGCCGGGTAGCTCGAGTGATGCCTGGCATAATCCGTATGCGGATACGCCGGAGGTCATTGCAACACCGCATATCGGCGCGGCGACTGAGGAGGCGCAGCCAAGAATTGCGCAGCATGTCGCCAATACGGCGCATTTGTTTAACATCCGTGGTGCTGTGCGCGACTGTATTTTCAGTCCGGGTCAGGTCATCAACGTGGATGTGGACGATGCGAACTATATTTTGACGGTCGTGCACAGCGATACGCGCGGTACGAAAAAGGCCGTGGCCGACGCGATTTTCGAAGCTGGGCTGAACAATATCAGTTCGAGCCATCGAGATTTTCCAAATTACGGGTTTGCCTACGATGTGAACGCGATCGACAAGCCGCTCAGCCAGGAGCAGTTGGTGACGCTGATCAGTTCGGCGCGCCGGATCAGTGGCGATCCGCATGCAATTCGCGCGATTCGCCAGATCAAGGTGGATCGCACGTAAAATCGGGCGCGCGCATCGAATTTTCAGGCAAATTCTGCAAATAAAATAAACAGGCTGTGACTGCTTTTTTAAGAAGTAGTCACAGCCTGTTTTATTTGGCAAAGAGCTAATTCATCAAAAGATGAAATGGATCAGGACGGGAAAAGCTCCATTTTGAGGAGTGTGAACATCAGGCTGCTGATCACGAAAATCACGATCACGAAGCGTGCAACGTAGAGAAACGCGGCCATCATGCGTTGAAAACTCTCGTAGCTGAATTCTTCATAGCGTATGGCCAGCCATTCGAGGCGTTCTTCCAGCTTTCCGGTTTCTTCGCCGATATCAATATTTTCGATGACATCGGTGGGAATGGTTTTGATGGAGTAAAGCGCATGCGAGAGTGTGGAGCCTTGCTCGATCAGATCCTGAGCGCGGCGAATATTGCCGCGGATGCTGGGGGCGTTGGCAGCTTCTCCGGCGAGTTCGAGACTTTTGTAGACGGTCATACCGCTGGCGATGGATTGGCGGATGTAGAGGCAAAAGAGCGAGATCGCGTACAGGTTTCCGGATGTGCTGATGATGGGGATCCGCAGAAAAATGCGATGCAGAAGGCTGCGCATCGGCATATCAACCGGTAGGTTGAGGGAGGTGAAGGCGATGGACAGGCAGACGACGACAAAGATCAGCGATTCGATGCCGGCGCGCAGCATGATATCGCTTACCTGACTCCAGGTGTCGTCCTGAAAGGCGAGTTGTGTGAAGTCGGCGGAGAAGAGTCCACGGGCGACGATCATGCCGAGGATGAAGAGGATCATGGGTTCGACGAGTGCAAACAGGAATTTCTTTTTGCGCTCGTGTCGCTGGCCGTAGATTTTGGCGAGTTGGCGGAATGTGCCGGGGAGTTCGCCCTGTTGTTCGGAGACGAGAATTAGTTTTCGTGCGCTGGTGTCGAGGATTCCGTAGCGTGCGAAGGCTTCACCGAGCATGTCGCCGTGTTCGAGCAGGGCTGTGCGCAGTCGATTCAGGACGCGCTTGTCGCCTCCCTGTCTTTCGAGCATGCTGAGAATACGTGCGTATCCTACGCCGGAGCCCAGGCCATCGGCAAAAAGCAAGCAGAGTGCCTGGGCATCGCTATCGGTCATATAGGTCGACCGTTCACGCACAACAGGTCCGCGACCGTCAGCAAGAGGAGAAGAAAAATTAGCCATGAGGGTTCCAGGAGCGTGATCGAAAAAGGAGTGCTCGAGATGTTTACGTTATCCTAAAGCGTGATTACGTACACATCGGAAATGATGTGAATCACTATCATGCAACTTTATCATGAGGGAAATGCGATGCTTTCGAAACAGGAAAAGATGCTCGGTTTGATGAAAGAGATCCTGCAGGAAGAGTACATGCATCTGGTGGTTGAGTCGTATATGTTGCATGAGAACTTTTCGGAAAACACCTGTCATATCGAGTGCGTTTTGCGCAATGCGGACGGGACGCACTTTTCGGTTACCGGACGTGGCGTGGGCACGATCGATGCGCTTTTTGATGGCTTGCGCACAACACTTGCCGGTGAATTTCCGTCTCTGAACTCGATTTCGTTTTCGCAGTTTACGATTCAGGGTTTGTTGTCGAGCAGCGATGTTCCCGGCTCCACAACGAGCGCCGAGGCCGAGGCGACGGTGGGCGTGACCAATAACAAGGGGCGCGAGTTTATTTTTCGCAGCAAGCAGCCCTCGATCAGCCGTGCGGGGATTCAGGCTACGGTGGAAGCTGCCGAGTATTTTGTGAACAGCGAGCGAACATATGTCAAACTTCACAAGATTCTGGAGCATTATCGCCAGGAAGGTCGCACAGATCTGGTGGAGAAATACACCGATTTGATGACGCAAGTGGTGCGCAATACATCGTATAGCGAAGTTGTCGAGCGCATTCGGCGTTCTATGTGAACTATGGAAAAATGTGAAGTTTTGAGAAGGAGGACGCTTGTGCTGCTGGCTGCAAAGCATCGTGGAATCCGCGCGGAAAAATGTGTTTAGTTTCAAAAACGGTCGGTCCTGCACGCTGCGCTTTTGAAGGGTGTGCGCGTTCCTAAAGCGTATGGCGAGGCCGGCAGGGGCGCAGTGCGCTGAAAAAATTACAACTTCTCGGATTATTGAATACGGACGTTGCGTTTCTTTGTGGGGAGCTATATGATCGAGTTTCGGGTAGCGCTGTAGTCTGAGCCGCCCTGCTGGTTCTTCTTGATGGAATCAATACCTTCAGAATAGACGGTCCCTAGTCCCTCCAGGATATTTGAAAATGGCGGTGTTTCCGTTCTCCGGGCAGCAGGCCTGTTAGAGATGAATTCCCTGATGGGGAGTCCTACGGAAAATATTGAAAATATCTTACGTCAGTATCGACCACACTTTGTGAGCAGATTCAAAGTGGTGGCGTAGTTACGGGTGGGCGGACAACCCGAATCATGAATATGACAATGAAAATGCCTGTGATCGTGCAAATCAACCGTATTTTTTTGGCGAATAGCGCATAAAAAGCAGGTGAGGCCGATTTGGGTGGGCATAATTTGCCAGGAGTGCGCAGGTACACCCATCCAATGCTGTTGTTAATCACCGAGTGTTGCGCGTTGTGAGAAACGCGTTGGCCCGGACAGTATGGTATGGAAATGCCACCGCTCGAAAAAATTGAGGAGACAATGAGCGAAGAAACTCACGAAGATAAGAATGCAGTGGACGTCGAAGGCCAGAGCAAGCCTCGCCGCCGTCGTCGTCGTAGCCGAAATGCCGAAGGGGGAAGCGCCGAGCAGAATGCGACGTCTCAGGCGAATGCTTCCGCGTCGGAGGATGCTCCCAGGGCAGCTGCAGCATCATCGCCCGACGCGAAGTCTGGTGGCGAACAGCAGCAGGCAGCCGGACAGGCGGGCGAGGAAGGGGCGACCAAGAGCAAGCGTCGTCGTCGCCGCAAATCTCGCTCCAAGCGTCAGGCTGAACAGCAGGCTTCGGGTGATGGCAAACAGCAGGAAGCAAAAAAGGGAGGCGGTCAGCAGCAAGGCGGCTCCCATCGCTCTCAGTCGCAGCAGAATCGGCCCAAGCAGCAGGCACCGCGCCAGCGGCCCAAGCCTCCGCCGCAGGAGCATGTCTACAGGCCGCTGACGCCGGAGAGTAAATTTGGTGGCCGTGAGCCGCTGGTAAGTCCGGATTTTGAGGAAGAGCGCTCCAACGAGCCGCTTGCGTTGACGCCGTTTGAATTGTTCTGCGCTTATCATCTCGGTATTTCCGACGATAACCGTTATCGGCCGCCCAACATCCGTGAAGTTGCTCGCCGATTTGACGTTTCGCAAGGCGAAATTGAGCAGGCGCTGAAGCGTTTTGGGCTTGATCGCGACGCTGTGCGAAAGATCGGTTACGATATGTCGCTGGCCCAGCTCGATATGCAGGTTGCGCCGGAAGGGATCGACAAACGTGAGCTTGCGAAGGTGCTTTTCAGCGAGCTGGTCGAGATGTCGCCGGCCGTGCAGCAGGGCGTTGCAATGGCCGAGAAACTGGCAGAGGCTGCTGCGCAAGAGCAGGCAAACGCGCAGATTGCAGAAGAGCAGCGTGTCGAAGATTGAGCCTTTGTTTTTTAAACACACTGTCCTGATTATTGTCTAAAATCATTCATCAGTAGTGCGTGGAGCGTGCTTGACATGCGGCTTGCACCCTCATTAACGTATGCCGAACATCGCGCTGTCGGATGATGTGATCTAGAACCCGGGTAGAATTATTTTTACGATTGAGGAGCTTTGCATGGCAGACAGCCAGGATGGTGCTGAAAAGGTCGGACTCAGTGATATTGCGCCGGAAGATTATCCGTTTGGAGATCCCGCAAGCCGGGAACGGCCGCTGATCCTTGTGGCAGATGATGACAGTGAGCTGCGCTCCATGCTCAAAGCGCATTTTGGTACCAAGGATTGTGATGTAATCGAAGCGATCGACGGTGCAGATACGCTTGAGAAAATCCTGGTTCATCATCCGAATCTGGTGGTGCTTGACGTGATGATGCCGGAGCTTACGGGCTGGGAAATTTGCAAATACGTCAAGGAACGTGGTGATATGTTTGCGCATACCGGCATTTTGATGCTGACCGGCATCGGCGCTCTGAACAATGAGCTCACTTCGCCGTTGTTCGGTGCGGATGATTATATCGATAAGCCCTTTGAATTTGGTGAGTTTGAATACAAAGTGCGCAAGGTATTGTCGGAAAAGAAAACGGCTGCAAATTACTGAAATTACGCAGTAATTGTACAGCCGGTGACTTTACGGAAGTCGTTGTCGCAGATTGAAAGCTACTCGAGAAGCTGGGTTTACAGCGTATCGAGTAGCTTTTTTGCGTTCTGGTGAACGGCGCTGTTGGGGGCGGTCATGGTCATGATGGTACGGCAATGCGCGGCGGCTTCTCGGGACTGGCTGCCTTTGATTTTGTTGGCTTGCTCGTACAGTTGGTTGGCATGTGCGTTGAGTTCGCGCGAGAGCCGTTGCAGGGTGGCATCTTTGCTGCTGTAGGAGTTTCCGCGCTGCAGCGAGGTAAAGGCGCGCTCATATTGTTTGGCGTTGAAAGCTTCCATGCCCATTTCGCCGAAAGATGTGGCAAGTTTTTCTGATAGTTCTTGAGAAAAGTATCCTTGCGCGCCCACAACGGCAATGTCAGCGCGGCTGGCTTCTTGAAAATGGCGAACGGCTTCTGCCCAGTTGGATTTCTGGAAGGCGGCCTGTCCGTTTTTGTAGGAGGTTTCAAAGCGGCGAATGTTGGTGACGGTTCTTTCGGCGCGTTGGCCAATGGCGCTGGACGAGCCGCCGGCGGCAATGCTTTCGAAGTGGCGCACGGCGTTATTGAAGTCGCGGGCGCGGTAGAACGTGAAACCTTCTGTGAAATTGATGACGGGCGCGCCGCTTTGGGGCTGAGCCGTGGTGCTGGTTGGCGCCGATTTCTTGTTGGTACGGGTGTTTTTGGTCGGGGCTGAGCTGGCCCAGTCAATGGTATTCAGGCGTGGGGCTGAGGAGGGTTTCTCGGCAGCGGCCTGTTGTGCGCGGAGAGCGGCTTCTTCGCGGCGCTGGGCTTCTTTCTTGGCTTCTTCGATGCGAGATTGTAGTTCGAGACCTTCACGGTGCTCGGGCACGATTTCGAGCAATTCTGTGAGTAAGGCCGAAGCGCGTTCGAGTTCGCCCTGATCAAAGTTCGCTCGTGCCTGGTCGAAGATGGAGAAAACTTCTTGCTGGCGGAGCTGGCGAACCAGGCGTTGAGCGTCATCGTAATAGACGCTGTTGTGAGAGATTTTCTGAACTTTGGGAAGTGCGCTTGCGTTGTTGCCCTGCTCGATATCGGCCTGGGCTTCTTCGAGGAGTTTGGAGGCAGCCAGTTCTTGTTCGATACGAGTTAATTGTGCGGGGATGCCATCGAAATTGGGTTCCAGCTCGACGGTTTGCAGGAAAAGTTGTTGTGCGCGTGACCATTCACGTTTTTTTACGGCTTCTACGCCGGCCAGGTAGGTCTGGCTGGCCGTCTGGCCGCTGGTGGCGGCGCGCTCGGTATGGGAAGAGGCTGCGGAAGATTTCTGGCCGGGCGCAGTCGGCGTGACGTAGAGAACCAGGAGCACGAGCGGGATGCATAAAATTGCGCATCCAAGGGCGACGTAGGTGGCGAGTTTGCCGGGATCCCGTGTGGCGGCCGGTGCCTGGTGGACGGGGACGCCTGAAAAGGTGGCCTGGACTCCGTTTGCTTGCAGGTGGGTGTTGGTGTTGGTGGTGGCCGGAATGATGCGACGATTTCGTGAAACCTGGGGCGCGTTGCTGGCAATGAGAAATTGGATGACGGTTTTGCCAGCTTCGATGCGATCGCCATGGAAGAGATCGGCTTCGACGATTCGCGTGCCGTTGAGAAACGTGCCGTTGACGGCCTGTAGATCTCGGAGCACGAAGGATTCATCGAGAGACTGATTGATTTCAAAGTGTTGCCGGCTCATCGATGCGTCGGGCACGATGATGGTGTTGTTGGTGCCGCGGCCGATGGTATTTCGCATTTTGTTGACGAAAAATTCCATACCGAGTGCGGGGCCACTTAAAACGGTGAGTTTGGGGCAGATCGGATCGTTTTCAAAAGGGCTGTCGAAAAGCTCTGTTTTTTCGCCATCAAAATCGTCATCGGCTTCGGCGGCTCTGGCTGGATTGGAAGCGGCAGCGGCGGCAGCCGATGCGGCAACGGCCGGGGCTCGATGAGCATCGGCGAAAACTTCTTCCAGCGAGGCGATTTCCGTGCGGTCGCCTTCGAGGTCGTCGTCGAGGTCGTCGGAAGAGATTTCGGGAGCTTTGCGGTCTTCTTCGAAGCTCAGGCCTTCCGAGATTTGCGTATGTTCATCGTCAAAAGCATCGTCAGCTTGTGCGCCGAATGAGCCGGGAAGATCGAACAGTCCGGCGCCGATCTGTGTGGCTTCGTCTTCGTAGTCATCGTCATCCTGGAGAGCAGGCGTGGTGTTGATGATGCGAGGGGCTTTTTCTTCCGTCGCATTTTCGGAGGATGACGAAGGCAGAGCGGGGTTGTCTTCGAGTTTTTCCTCGATGGGGATGACCGGGACTTCTTCGAGACTTTGCCCGATAACGATCGGTTGTGCTGTCAGGTTTTCGTCCTCACCGAGCGGTGCTACGGGGATTTCCGTGAGGTTATCTTCTGCATCTTCCAGGGGCGTGACAGTGATTTCAACGAGACTTTCTTCGATGACGATCGGCTGAATGGGCAAAACGTCAGGGCTTTCGCTGGAAGAGTCTTCGGGGGTGTCGTCGCGTTCTGGTGCGGATTCAAAAGGTGGCGAGCTGGCAAAGGAATCGTCGTAGCCAACCTGTGCAATGGGTTGCAGGGAAGGAGTGGCGGTTTTGTTTTTGGATTTTTTGTTTTTCTTGCTTTTTTTGGAGCCAGCTTTGCGTTCAGCGTTCGCAATTTTATCGCGCAAGGCGGGCAAACGTAGGGAGCCAGGGAGTTTGGCTGCCGTGTTGGACGTGTTTTCTGCATCCGGCGTGGGGGCAGACTCCAGGGTTTCTGGAGCGGGCAGCTTAAAGCCGCCCATACCCATCAATGTCTTGTGGACAGGTTCGGTCGACTTCGGGGATGGTTCTGGCTGGACGTCCGGTTCAGTTTCCGAGGAGGGCGACGATTCGGTTGCAGCAGCCGGGCTCTGCTCCTCTTTTGGGGAGTCAAAAGAGATTTTATCGTCTGTTTCCGTCATGATTCCTCAGTAAACTTGATGCTTTCCAGGCTGCATATCCGGCGGTGACAATAACGCTGCACAAGGAATTGTGTCAACTGCGGCACATATTCGTTTTGCTATGTTTGGGGGCAGGCAAAACGGATTTTGGTGGCGTGTTTGGGGGGGTTTGGAGGTTCGTTGAAGGAAGTATCTGGAAACATCGGGAAATAGCCATACCTTAGGGTAAATCCAGATCACGAGCAGTGAAAAACGAAATAGAAAGGTTGTCATCCACCGCTTGACCGTGAAGGGAATGCAAGACTAGTGTCCAGCCGATTTCAGGAAGTGGGAGGGAGCTGTATTTTTGGATGTATTCATCAAGTTGACGAGATAAGCAGAACACAAAAGGTGACGCAATGAGCAAGGATCAGGTGAAACCAGAAGGTATTCAAGTTCCCCATGTGCTGCGTAATCCGCCCGTGGCTGTACTTTACGAAGAGGCGATCAAATACGAGAAAGGCACAGCGATCTCCGCTTCGGGCGCATTGATGTCTTTTTCTGGCGAGAAAACTGGTCGTAGCCCGAAAGACAAGCGGATTGTGAAGCATCCCGAGAGCAGCCAGGACATCTGGTGGGGGGATGTGAACATGGAGATGTCGGAAAGTGAGTTTTTGACAGCTCGCGAACTGGCCTTGAGTTATCTCAACGATCGTGAACGCGTGTATGTCATTGACGGCTATGCGGGCTGGGATCCGGCGTATCGTTTGAAAGTGCGCGTTATCTGCGCGCGAGCGTATCATGCGCTGTTTATGCATAATATGTTGATGCGGCCAACAGCCGAGGAGTTGGCGAACTTCGGCGAGCCGGATTACACGATTTATAATGCGGGTGGCTGTGCAGCGAATGCGAATAATCCGTCCGAGGGTTCAAAAACTCGGGTAGCGCTGAGTTTTGAGCGCGGTGAATTTGTGATTTTGGGGACAGAGTATGCCGGGGAAATGAAAAAGGGCATTTTCACGATCATGCATTATCTGATGCCCAAGAAAAATGTGCTGTCGATGCATTGTTCGGCCAATGAAAGTAAGGATGGCAAGGTCAGCCTGTTCTTTGGGCTTTCGGGAACAGGAAAAACGACGCTTTCGACCGATCCGAATCGTGCTTTGATCGGGGACGACGAGCATTGCTGGAGTGATCACGGCGTATTCAATATCGAGGGCGGTTGTTATGCGAAAACGATTGAGCTGTCGGCGGAAAAAGAGCCGATTATTTATGACGCGATTCGTTTTGGCGCCGTGCTTGAGAACGTTGTGTATGACGAAAATACGCGCGTGGTAGATTACGACGATAGTTCGATTACGGAGAACACGCGCACGGCGTATCCGATTGAGTTTGTGCCGGATGCGAAAGTTCCGTGTGTGGGCGGGCATCCGAAAAATATCGTTTTTTTGACGGCGGATGCGTATGGAGTGTTGCCGCCGGTGAGTAAATTGTCGCCTGAGCAGGCGATGTATCATTTTATCAGCGGCTATACGGCGAAGGTTGCGGGTACGGAAGTTGGAATTACGGAGCCGGTTGCGACATTTTCGGCGTGTTTTGGAGCGGCGTTTCTGGTCTGGCATCCGCTACGTTATGCAGAAATGCTGGCGGAGAAAATGCGTGAACATGGAACGCGCGTCTGGCTTGTGAATACGGGTTGGACGGGCGGTGCGTATGGAACAGGCTCGCGGATCAAGCTGGCGCATACGCGCGCGATTATCGATGCGATCAATTTTGGAAAGCTGGATGATGCGCCGACGGAGGCCGATCCGTTTTTTAAGATTCATACCGTAACGGCGGTTCCTGACGTGCCGGACTCGATTCTGGTTCCTCGCGAGACCTGGCAGGATAAAGAGGCCTATGACCTCGCCGCTGAAAAACTCTGCGAGCAGTTCCGTAAGAATTTTGCGAAGTATTCGGACGGCGCAAGCGAAGGATTGTTGAGCGCGAGTCCGGGCAGGAGCCGCTGAACGGGCGGTGATTCTTAGCGCTAAAGAGTCTGGGTTGTAGAAAAATCCGCGGTTTTGTCGCTTAGTCGACAGAATCGCGGTTTTTTTCGTTCAGCGTCTGTAGAAGTTGTGCGTCGAGCAGGTTGAGTTCGCGTTCGATGGCCTGGGGATCGAGGCGTTGAAACTGGTCGGCGAGCGCGTCGTTGCGTGCGCGGCGCATGGTGGCCTGAGAGCCTTCGTGGGTTTGAGATTCTATCTGGGGGAGCCAATGTTGGAGAAGTTTGGTGGCTTGCCGGGTTTCTTCGCTGGACATTTTGCCGGCCCGTAGCAGACGTCGGGTTTGCAGCAGTGTGATGTGGTTTTGGAGGTTTTGTTGATGTTCTGTGGACAGAGAATTGCCGTTGTCGAGTTGTTCGTCGAGACGGGCGATTTCGGTTGAAAAGGCGTCGAGCGGGGGCGGACCTCCCAGATTGATGGAAGTCCAGGAGGCGGGCAGTAAAATGGCGGCAAACAAGAAAAGTCCGAGGCAGAGCCAGAGAATTCTTGAAGAGTTTTTAAGACTGAACATCGAGCAAACCTGGGGGCCGGTAGTTTCCGGGGAATTAACGCGAAAAAGCAGACCACAGGTTAAGAACATGTGGTCTGCTTTAAGAATGCCGCACTATGGAGCCAATGTATGTAAGGAAGTGCTTAGAATTTCCGACGAATCCAGCTCAGGGCGAGCAAACCTGCTCCCAGCAGGAGGAAGGAATAAGGAGTTTTGGGGGCCGTCGATGAGATGGCAATTGTGCTGCAGCCGGAGTTGACGGTTACGCCGTCGCCGGGGCCGTCAAGAGCGGGTGTTTCTGGTTCGACCGGCTTTTCGATATCAGGTCCGGGGGAGGGTTCCGGAGTCGGTGTCGGGTCTGGGGTTTCGGGTTCTTCGTTGCCTTCGGTAAGGATTTGAACCGGCGGAGTCGACTCGAATGTAGAGGTTGCCGAGTTTGTTTTCTGGTCGGTGGAGGACTGGAAGTAGATGTTGGCCAGATCGTACCAGCCGGAGTCGCCTTCGACCGGTGCCTGTTTATCGAGCTGATCGATGCGAAGCTGCGTGATGGTTCCGTTCCATTGCGGGTGGCTTGCCATGGGGATGACGTAGGGATGGGTTTCGCCATCGCCGAGGGCTTCGAAGCGGATGACGCGGTCTTCGGAGAAGGATTCACCGTCGCGTGCCCAGTAGATGGCTTTGGTATGGTTGCCGTCGTGGGAGCGTGCGTGGAAGACGAGCTGGTCAAATTTGTCGGCGTCGATACTGGTCCAGGCGGGGGATACGATGCCGGAATCGTTGCCGGTGATGTGCTGGGCGAGCATGGCGGCGTTGAGGTTCTGGCGGAGCTGGTCGAAATGTTCGGCGCCGCGACCGGTCCAGCCTTCGAGATCGTCGGCGTTCTTGGTGCTGGCAAATTTCCACTCCTGGGTGCTCAGCACGTCGAGTTGGGCGAAGGCTTTGGTGGTGCCGGTAAGTTTGTTGAGCGAAGGGGCGTCGTTCCAGCCAGCCTGTTTGTAGACGGAGTCAATGTTGGAAATCCATCCGCGGACATCGGGGTGATCGGCCTGGCCAATGCTGTAGCGTGTGGCCTGGAGGTCGATGAGAACGCGTTTGGTTTCTCCGGCGCTGAAGGCGTTCATGGTCAGAGTGCCGCTGGTGCCCATCGCGTTTTTGGCAGGGTTGGTTGCGACATCATTGGCGTCGTTCGTGACCCAGGTTTTGCGGTCTTTGGCGGGATGATCGGTCTGGATGACGTAGTTGGTGGCGGTGAGATAGGGCGACTCGATGAAGTAGTTGAGTTGAACGCCGCGGATTACACCGTTGGATTGATTGTGGAGCAGAATTTCTGCCTGGAATTTTTGGCCGACGAGCGTGTCAGGGATGTTGGCGCTTGAGCCCTGAGTGTAGAAGTTTTCCAGCTTCAGAAAGTTGGTTTTGACGTCGGTTGTGTAGGTGATCGTCGGTTCTGGATTGACCGGCGGGTTGCCTTTGGCCAGGTCGAGGATGTTCTGGAGGCGGTTCATCATGGAATTGCCCGGGCATGTGGTGGACTGGCCGGGCCATTCGCGATGGCCTTTGAAAACAGTGCGATTGAGGGGGACGCCGTGGGTATCGTGGACCCAGCGGGTGATTTTGGCGCCGGCGTTGAGCTGGGTGGAGGAGGGCGTCTGGGTGGTGAAGTCGGCGATGAAGCTGATGCCGACGTTGCCGCTGTTCTGGTTGCCGGTGTGGGCGCCGGGGCGGTTGGAGCGTGAGCGGCCCTGGTAAATTTTTCCGCTCTGGGAGACGACGAAGTGATAGCCGATGTCGCACCAGCCGAGGTTGTTCATGTGGTAATTTTGCATGCCACGCATGCGGGCGGCCGGATCGGGGCCGTCATTGCTGGGTGAGTACGTGTGGTGAATGGTCATGCGGTAGGGTTTGACGACCGAGCCGCAGACTTGAGCGGGTTTGAGGGCGTTCCAGCTTGCGCGTGGAATTACCAGCGTGCTCGGGGCAACGTGTTGTTGGATACTGCGTAAATCGTCCTGGTCGGGCGATGGCTGGTCAAGGCCGTTGATCGGGGATGGGATCTCGTCTTCTTCGGTTGCGGTGATGAAGACTTCGCGGGCCATCACGACCGGATAAAACTCGAATTCTGCGGTTTCGATGAATTCACCGCCACGCATTTCGATCACGTTTGTGGGTTGGTCGAGTCGGATCAGCGCGTTGTAGGCGTAGCCTTCGTTCCAGGTGATTTCGACGGGCTTCCAGTCAGACCAGTTGTTGTCCTGATCTTGGGTGCGGTAGGCGAGTTCAGAGACGTCGGATGCGTCCATCATCCAGCTTACTTGTTGGAAGGGTTCGGCGTATTCGAAGCGTGCGACGCCGGATTTGAAAAGCTCGCGCGCGGCGTCGTTGCTGCCGATGGGAACGACGTTGTCGGGACCGATATCGGCGGTGGGACCATCAAAATCGATGTCTCTATCGAGGATTTCATGGTCGGGCTTTTCATAATGAAAAATCGGCTGCTGGAAATTTTCAGTGTTTTGATCCCGGGGCGTTGTCACCGAAGTGTCTGTCTCCGTATCGGCACAGCTGGTCACCAGGCTCAGGGCGATGAGGGCAAGTAGTGCACGGAAGGAAGATTTTTTGTAATCAAACATAGGTTTCGCCAGCAATAAAATTGTATTGAGGAATCATAATTAGAAAAGCCGATGAAATGCGGGTCTTACGCTAGCAGTCTGCGGTAGAAATGCAAGAATCACGCGCGTTTTCGCCGTGTGGAGGCGTATGTTTCAGGTGTTTTTTGCATCCTGCGCGCGTGCCGCGAAAGTCAGCGGGCGCGCAGGATGTTTTGGCGTCAGGCAGCTTCGTGGAGCGTGGTTTTCAGGTATGCGGCGCTCAGGTAGCAGGCGGAGATGAGTTGTTCGACGTCGTCATCCGTAATATCTGCGGGCACGAAACCAGGTAGCAGACGTGTAGGGGTTACGATTCCCTGTTGATTTGCGTGTATATCGACGCGTTCGAGTCGTTGTAAATCTTCCGCGCTGGCGAGTTCGCGGGGAAGGCGCCAGACGCGTCGGAAGGTGATGTTTTGGATGGTTTTCTGACTGACTTCGCCTTGTAAATATTGTTCATAAAGTTCATGCGCTTGATGGTTTTTGAAGATCAGGAGCTCGGGCGAAGTGCCGGCGTCATCGATGCGGATGACTTGTCCTGCGGCAGTTGGCACGAGGACGGCTTTGCAGGCGTAATGGTCCGGGTCGAGGTTGATGACGGCTTCGAGCGTTTCGAAAGCACTTTGTAAGCGGACAAGTAAATCGAGTTCGATATCCTGGGTTTGTGAAGGGGCGGGTTGTGAGGGTTCGACCTGGTCGTAGCTTTGCAGATCGATCAGGGCATGGCGTAAAATCAGGAAACTTCCGCGGTGGAACATGAATTCAGGCCATTGTTTTTCTTGATAACGACCGTTTGAGAATTCGGTTTCGAGGGCGTGAACGAGTTCGGGGACGCGGACATGATCGAGTTGGAGGGCGAGTGGGGCGGCGTTGATGGAGCCGAAATTGACCAGGCGAAGGGCGACGACGTGGCCGATAACGAAGGGCTGGTTGTATTCGGGAGCATGCAGGAGTTGGTAAGTGTTGTCGTGGAGGCGACGAAGCAGGAAGCCGTCGCTTTCCAGACGTTCGACTTCGTAGAGATCCCAGTAGGAGCTGGCGAGTGAAGAGATATAGGAGCGGACGCGTGTGGGCAGAAGGTGTTTCTGGCGGCAGGCGCGTTCGCAGACGGTTTGTCCGGTGATGTCGGCGATGTGGATGGCGGCGAATTCGCGTACATAATCGAGTGCGCCGCGTGCGATGTGGTCGTCGCTGAATTCATCAAGGTTAAAGTTCAGGATGTGCACCAGATATTCGCGCTGTTTGTCGGTCAGGCGGCGGTCGGCGGAGTAGCGGAGTTCGTCGAGCATCTGGCTGAATTCATGGAGCCACTGCTCGATTTCTTTTTCTGTCCAGCCTCCGGGTGGATGCGCCATCTGGGCAAATTCAAGGTGAATGAAGTTGGGAGCGGCCATTTCTTCGGTGTTGTCGGAGTGAATTGTCATGGCATGTATCCTTTATTTTGGAAGTAACTGCGAAAAATGAAGTAAGTGAAAAGCATGGAACTGCGTGCCCCTTGAAGATCGGGCGACATGTTTGTTTTCGAGGAATTGCTCGAAAAGTTGCCTTTTATTTTTTAAGGGATTGCAAAAGAGGGCTTTTGAGGCAGGAAGGCATGAGGTAAGGGCTTGTTGGAAAGCCCATGACGGGTTGTTTTTTGACTATGGAATGCGCGGAAATCCTTATGCTGGCTGCTTCAGATATTGAAATACTCTCTCATGTGGATGCTTTGTTTGCCGGTGAGCGATCGCTTGCCGAGATCAGTTCGGATTTGATCCGATTGATCGCTCCGGCAGATGGTTCGGGGCACTGGCCGCACGTATTGGTGGTGTTGCATGTGCTTGAGTCGGGGCGGATTTTTCCGGTGTTAACGTCGGAGGATTTTCCGGTCGAATTGGCGATGGTTCTGGAAAAAAGTCTGAAAGTGGCGGGACATGCGTTGGGATTTCGGCCGGTCGGGCCGTTGGCTGTGCAGACGATGCAGCTTCGGCAGCGTTTTGACAGCGAGCGGCGAAAATATGAGCTGGTTTCTGGTCGATTGGCAGCTGGAGTCGAGCAGACGGAGGCGGTGCGCATGCTGGGAGCGTATCTGGATACGGGAGCAGCGCCGCTTTTTGTAGAGATGTTTCGCAGCAGTGATGCGGAATTGTTGCGGGCTGCAGAAAATCGCCGGGTAGAACAGCTTGGGCTTCTTTCCAGTGATGCGGCGTTGGTTGAGATGCTCTGGTGTCATGAGGAGGGCGTTTCTGCCGAGGAGATAAAAGCTCGGTTGGAGACGTTGGCTGAAGCCATCGGGAAAAACCCGGCGAATCTGTTGGTGCGTGCGCTTGGTGGTCAGGACGTCGAGCAGCAGTTGGTTGCGGCCGGGTTGGTCGGCTACCTGCGTTTGTACGATCTGGTGCCGCATCTGCTGCGGCTGGTACTTGCGGATGCGAAAATTACGGTGCAGGCGGCCGTGATTGCGGCGCGTTTGTCGCCGGAAATGGCGCGGCAGATGCTCTCTGATTTGCTGGTGGATATGATGTACGGCAATCCCGAAGATCCGGATATGGAGATTACGGCCGCGCGCGAAAGAACGATTGTGACGGCGCGATGTGTGCTTCCATTGATTGGAAGTCCGTTGCCGGCGGTTGAAGCCCGGGATATTCCGTCGTCTGCGGTGCCGGAGTTGGTGGAGCGACTCTGGAAATTGTGGAGCGCAATGTAAGAAGTGTACGCGCTGGCAGGGAAAATCCGTTAAACCTTGGCTCGAGCGCATACCATTTGTGAAACAAATCGCTGTGGTTCGAGTGTTTTTAAGACGGCGCACTTTGTGCGGAAAATACTGGTTTTGTGATAAAGAGCTTGAATTAAGCGTGTGAACGGGGCAGTTGCTTGTGGCTTGCCGCTGTCTTTGGGCTGCGCTATGGTTCGCCGCTGCGAAGCGGTTGGCAGAAATCGTTGTTTGGCGTGAACGTAACGAGGGTTTTCATGAATTTAGCCTATTATCATCTTCTCGGACATATTTTTGTAGCGGTTCATGCCTGTCATTCACAGGCAGAAGCGCGTGATACGCTCGCCAAAGTCGGCTTTGGCAAGGAACTTGTGGAGCGTGGCCGTAAGCTGGTCGAAGAAGGTGAAGCGCTTATCGCTCGCCGTTTGGACGAGGAAGGCGAAGATCGGACGATTGAGCATGGCCTGCATGTTGCGGTGACCGAACTTGAGATGTGGCAGCGCTCGGTAGAGTATCTTGTGAAGCGCAAGCTTGATAATACGCAGCTTGTGGAGCTGACTTTTGGGTATGATCTGCATGCGGAAGAACACACACTGACGGCGGTTGCACGTGCGCTTCGTACGTTGTCGATGCTGCGGACGCGGCCGGATGTGCAGGAGACTTTTAGCAGTCCGCGGGCTATGCATGATCAGTTGGTGACGGGTTGGACGCTTCTGAATAAGGTGTTTCGATATACGAAGTTGCGTCTAGCACCGGGAGTAGGCTCGAATAAAAACGGTGCTGTTTTTGAAGCGCTGGCACGCCATGAAGCTGCGATGACGGCATGGCTTCAGGATTTGCAGACGGCGACAGGAAAAATGAGCGATAAACCGAAAATGCTCGGTTTTATCGGATTTTTGCCGGCCGGTGTGGGGCTGCCGCTTGGTGGCGCAGCGCATGACGTGGTTTTGCATGAACAGGCACGGCGCGCGGCTCCCAATCCGGCGGATGCGCGACCGACTTCGGGCTGGTCCGCCGGCCGTCAGGGCAGGAATCGGGAAAATTTGGGGAAGGGATTCATCGAGCCTACGTTTCATTGATGTAGAGACAAGGTAATTGCTCCGACAGACGCTGCTTGCAGGGTCTGTCGGGAGCAGGTGGCTGTCTGGAGAAAGTTCTTGTGATCGTTTCATGCCGTTAAGCACCCATTATGCATACAGAACTCTATGATATTCTGGGCGTTTCGCGAGGCGCCGATGACGACACGATCAAAAGTGCGTATCGGAAGCTTGCGCTCAAATATCATCCGGATACAAACCCTGGAAATGCCGAGGCTGAGGAGACTTTCAAGAAGGTAACCGCGGCTTTTGAGGTGTTAAAAGATCCTGAAAAACGCAAACTCTATGATGAGTTTGGGATGGATGGATTGCGGGAAGGTTTTGACCCGGCGGCGGCTCGTCAGTATGCGCGCTGGCAGGCACAGGGCGCAGATGGAGTGCGGTTTCGGACTCGTTCGTCGCCGGGAGCATCGGCCAGCTTCCAGGATATATTCGGGGATATTTTCGGCGGGCGTAGTCCGTTTGATACAAGTGATTACAGCAATTTCGGCGGTTTTCATGCGCCGGTTCGAGGCAGTGATATTTCTGCACGGCTGGACATCGATTTTATGACGGCGGTCCGCGGAGGCCAGATTGAATTTTCGGTGCAGGGGCGTTCGCTGAAGGTTCGGATTCCGGCAGGAGCGGACAACGGAGAGCGCTTGCGTTTGAAGGGGCAGGGTTCGCCGGCGCCGGAAACCCCGCAGGGGCGTGGAACGGCCGGGGATTTGCTGCTGGAATTGCATGTTCAGCCGCATCCGCTGCTTCGGCGTGAAGGTCTGCATCTATATCTGGAGCTGCCGATTACGATCACGGAGGCGATCATGGGGGCGCGGCTGACAGTGCCGACGCCGCATGGCGAATTTACGGTGACGGTGCCGGAGGGTGTGCATTCGGGTGCGCGTTTGCGTTTGAAGGAACAGGGTATCGAGCGCAACGGTAAGAAAGGACATTTTTTTGTGGTGTTACAGATTCAGGCGCCGGACCATATTGATGATGAAATCCGCGAGGCTGCTGAGATTCTGGCCAAAGGCTACACCGAAGAAGTGCGGCGCAATATTACTTTGTAGACGAGTTTTCGTGAGGGATTTGAGAGAATCATTGATTGTCTCTTAAATGTTCTTATCGTACTGAAAATTAAATGTGCATGTTTCAGGTTGTTCTCATGCAGCATGTGCTGGCTTGAATGATCGAACGAATTTTGACTTTTGCCAAAGGTTATTGAGAATGTCTTTTATCCCTTACGTTGTCGAACAAACTCATCGTGGCGAGCGAGGCTGGGATATTTACAGCCGATTGCTGAAAGATCGGATCGTATTTCTGGGCACACAGGTAACGGATGATGTGGCCAATGCGATTATCGCGCAGTTTCTTTTTCTGGAGAGCGAAGATCCCGAGAAAGAAATCAGTCTGTATATCAACTCGCCGGGTGGCAGCGTGACGGCAGGTCTGGCGATTTACGACACGATGCAATACGTGCGGCCGAAAGTGACGACGATTTGTATGGGGCAGGCGGCTTCGATGGGTGCGTTGCTTTTGACGGCGGGTGCAACCGGAAAGCGGTTTGCATTGCCGAATGCTCGGATTTTGATCCATCAGCCGATGATGCACGGTGGCATGGGCGGCCAGGCGACGGATATCGATATTCAGGCGCGTGAGATTTTGCGGTTGCGTGAAAAGCTCAATGATATTCTGGTAAAGCACACAGGCCAGACGCTTGAGCGCATCGAAAAAGATACAGATCGCGATTATTATATGAGCGCGATTGAGGCCAAAGAATATGGTCTGATCGATACGGTTCTGGAGCCGCATGCGGGCCTGGCCGGTGTTGAAGCGCTGGCTTCTGCGAAATAAGCTGCGCTTCAGATATTTATCTTGAGCTTTGTCCGAGCAGGGCGATCAGACAAAGCTCAAGATCAGCATGACAAGTCCCCATAATGCTAGGTTGATGACGAAGGATTTATCGTGCGTCAGCAGATCGGTGGGACTTTCCAGCGTGTTGCGCTTAATGAGCTGGTAAAATCGAGTAATTCCAAAGACAGCAAAGGGGATCGTAATCGGCAGATACGCGCTGGCGAAAGGTGTTTGTTGTGTGCGTAAGGGCTGATCGGGCAAGGCTGCGGTCAGGGTGTAAATCGTGTACACGGCAATGGTGAGTCCGGCTGTGAACAAGACGCCAAAGTCGAGGTGTTCTGCGCGGTAGCGTTCGAGCACTTTTCTGGTGGAGGCGATGTCTCCTGCCTGAAACATGTTGAATTCATGTTGCCTTTTGCCAAGGCCGAGATAGAGCGCCAGGAAAAAGGTGCAGGCCAGCAGCCATTCGGACATATAGACGTCGATGGCCAGGGCGCCGGCAATAACGCGGAGTACAAATCCAATGGCGATGATGCTGACGTCGATAAATGCCAGATGTTTTAGCTGGATCGAGTAGGCTAGATTCAGGGCGAGGTAGGTGCCGAGGACAGCGGCAAAACCCGGGTCAATGAACAGGGCTGCGAGGATGCTGCCGGGGCCGAGAATGATTGCTGCGGTGCGAGCAATGTTGAGCGGAAGTTTTCCGCTGGCTATCGGGCGATTACACTTGGTGGGATGGGTACGATCTTTGTCGACATCAAAAATATCGTTGATCAGGTACACCGTTCCGGCAACCAGACAGAATAAAAATGCCGCCGTCAGCCCCAGTGCTAGTTTGGAGCCGTCTAGAAAGGATTTGGAGAAAAATAAGGGAGCCAGCACAAATAGATTTTTTATCCATTGGTGTGGTCTTAAGCTGCGGACCAGGGCGGACGCTATGGATCTGGTGTTGACAGGCGTCCGGTCTATGTCGGTTTCGGGACGCATGTCATGTTCAACGTCGGCCGTACGTGTCGGTTCAGAACTGAGCATCAATTTCCGCTGGAGATTTTTCAAACACTGAGGTTAGGTAGCTCGATCGGGAGCCTGGAATTTGCGGGCACAAAACACGCACTGGCGAGGTTACTGTTGCGTCGACTCGCCGCACCCGCATGGAGTGCTGGTGTGGGTATTGTCGTTGATCTTCATAAATATTCAACCAGCAGCGTGTCAACGTAAGTGTTGAATCTTCGTTTTCTTAATTTGTACGTAAACTATGTCGATAAACTTCGATCAAGATGTCTGGAAACTCGTTGTATTGGCGGCGTATTTCCTGACGCTTTTACTGCTTTCTTTTTATGGCTCTCACCGTTATGTGATGGTGCATCTCTATCAGAAGTTTGGAGGTAAAGATCCAGAGCCGGCAAGGAAATTCGCGGAAAATGAGCTGCCGTTCGTGACGATTCAGCTGCCTCTTTATAATGAGCGCTATGTTGCGGAACGCGTCATTCAGGCTGTTTGCGGGCTGGATTATCCGCGAGATCGGTTGGAAATTCAGGTTCTGGATGATTCGACCGATGATACGACGGATATTGCGTCGGCGGCCGTTGAGCATTTTCGCGCCCGGGGAATCGATATTCATTTGATCCATCGAACCAATCGGTCGGGCTACAAGGCGGGAGCGTTGCAAGCAGGCCTGGAGATTGCTCGCGGTGAGTTTGTAGCGGTTTTTGACGCTGATTTTGTGCCGCAGTCAGACTTTTTGCGCAAAACTATCGATCATTTTACGGATCCAAAAATCGGGATGGTGCAGGCGCGGTGGGGATATATCAATCGCGATTATAGCATGCTGACAAGGGCTCAGGCGGTGTTGTTGGATGGCCATTTTGTGCTGGAGCACACTGCGAGAAATCGTTCTGGCCGATTTTTTAATTTCAATGGGACGGCCGGAATCTGGCGAAAATCGACGATTGCTGATGCTGGCGGCTGGGAGCATCACACGCTGACGGAAGATCTGGACCTGTCTTATCGCGCGCAGCTCAAGGGCTGGAAGTTTGTGTTTTTGCGCGATCTGGTGGTGCCGAGTGAAATTCCAGTCGAAATGAATGCTTTTAAAGCGCAGCAACATCGCTGGGCCAAAGGTTCGATGCAGACGGCATTAAAACTTTTGCCACGTGTTTTGCGTAGTGATCTGTCTTTTAGCGTGAAGTTGGAAGCATTTCGGCATTTGACGAGCAATATCGCGTATTTGTTGATGCTTGTTCTGGCGTTGTTGATGCCGCTTGCAACGCTGGTGCGTGTTCAACATGGCTGGCACGAAGTGATGTTGCTTGATGTGCCGATTTTTATGAGCGCGACTTTTTCAGTTTGCTATTTTTACTGGGTTTCGCAGCGGGAAATCGGGCGTAGTCGGCTCGATATACTTCGACAGCTACCGGCAGTTCTGGGCGTCGGGATTGGCGTTTCGGTTAATAATGCCAAGGGCGTGCTTGAGGCGCTGGTGGGTTATAAGACGCCGTTTGTGCGGACTCCAAAGTATGCGATTGAACAGCGTGGCGGCGCGGGGTGGCGTTCTAAGCTGTATATTCGTCGGGCGAACCTGGTTTTGTTGCTGGAGTTTGGGCTGGGACTGTGGTTTTCGTTTGCGATCTGGGTCATTTTTATCGATGCGCGCTATAACGGGTATAGCTTGCCGTTTTTGATGTTGTTCCAGTTCGGATATTTCTATGTGGCGCTGCTGAGTGTAATTCAGTCACTGATGGTCAGGCGTGTGCGGGGGTAGGGTTGGCTGCAGAGAATGTGTAGGGGAGTAGAAGTGGGGGCTTGCACGCGGGGTGCGTGGCCCGGAATATGGCATGGTATAAGGCTCGGGTAGGGGTAGAGCCCCGTCTTACGGAAGTAAAATGGGTGAAAACTGTTCGTTGGACAGTGGGTTTTGCAGAGGGTGATCGGTCTGCGGTTGGTCACTTTCGGAGAACACGAAATTTTCGCGGAAACGATGGAAACTCTTGGGGGATAGCCGTGGATAGGATATTGAGAGGCATACTGCGGCATAGACCGGCAGATTGGCGAACTTCCAGATAATTTACCAGGTAGCCTGGGGTTCTGTTTTGTGAGATTGAGCGTTCAAATAGAGAATTATTAGAGTTCGCCCATTCCAGGCTCTTCTGACGCGGTGTAGCGATTCACCCAGACAGTGGTTCGGTTGAGCCAGCACGTCGTTAATATCAGTTGCCTGAGAGCGTTTCCTTGTTCGGTCGAGGTGCGACCGAGCTGCTCTATTGCCGGATTCCTGGGGTAGCGTCGCTTTGCATTCGGTGTCGTAATGAGGATTCCGCCGCCTTTTTTAAACCAGACTTTGCGCCAGCCTGATGGATAGCTTTTTACAGGCTTTCTCCACCAGTATTCGAGCTCACGGCCGGTGAGCCAAATACCATCTGTGCCGTCGCTAAGTTTTGTCTTATGGCCTTTGCTTCCGTTGAGATACCAGGGGCCAGAATGGTGTTGGTTCGCGCAGAATTCATGGAGAATTTTCAGGTAGTTCGGGCTGATGCCGTCTTTCGTGTTCTTGTTAGAAATGGTCTGGGCCGGGGGGTTGTCCAGTTTGCGTATATCGGCTGCGGCGTGAATAAGAATATGGTTGCTCTCGATGTAGAGCACGCATGACAGTAATTCCTGCTTGTTGGCGATGAACTCGATTTCAGCGCGTCCGTCCCACAAGGTACCTTTGGATAGTTTTTGGCATCGATATCTTTTCTCACGTCGATAGACTATTTCATGCCAGTTTTTAAAGCGTTTGGTAAATTGCTGTTTAATACAGCCAACCATTTTAGATGCCATTGCGCGTGCCTGAACATAGCAGTCACCTGGTATACCAATGAGCATATGAAAATGGTCTGAAAGGACTGAGTAATTAACCAGTGCAACTTTGCAGGCGCGTGCATAGTGCAGGCACTGGCTTTCTAAAATTTCTTTTACGTCATCTCTGGTAAAGATTTTTTTGGTGAGGTGACATTTACTTTTTACGTGAAAGTAAAATACTCCGTCGATGGGGATGAGTTCTTCGTCGGGCGTGTGAATGGGGCAATTTATTGGGAGGCCTGGGGAGGTTTTTTCGTAGGATTTTTCCTCCAGAGCTTCTGAGCATTGAGTGTGGTCGGCTTTATCTGAGGCGAAGAATAACTGTTGTAGAATGGGGTGCAGCGCCGGGGTTGCGTTGAGTGCGTTTTGTAGATTGTTGATGTGGCATTCGCGGTAGAGTTTGAAGTTGCGTCGGCGACGGCGTTTTACGGGAAGGATCGGGCGAACGTTATTTTCGTTGGTATCAACTTTTTGAGGGTGGCTCATAGAATAGACCTTCGAAACAAGTAGATTTGTAATTCTTACGGGTGCGTAGTTCTCTCTGTGAACTCGCTTGATCTTGTTATCGAAGAAGTTTTGAAAAAGTTGCTTATTACACTGAAAAATTTTGGGAAAAGTGGTGGGAAATATAGATTGTAAAGTGGGGAAAACCACGTCAAAGCGGGGGTGGAGGTTGCTGAGAGCGTTGTGATACGCGGTATTTAAGCCTATGCACCCTGCGTGCGTGGTCTTTGGTGGCAGCAGAGAAGTAGGAGAAATATTTTAGAGTGGGGGGACGGCAAGTAGGGGCAGAGTTTTTATAAAACGGGATGGGGGAGGGGAGGGTAAGAACTTCACTCAAGATAAAAGGTTTGAGGGATAAAACGGGGGTGGAGGGCGTTGAGAGCCTTATTGCATGCGGAATTTGAGGCCATGCACCCTGCGTGCGTGGCCTCAGATCTTTATGGGGATGGGAACTTTTTAGGGGCGGTGTCAAGTGGAAGGCCGAGGGCCCGGGCAATGCGGCGTGCGTCGCGGGGGATGTCGGTGTTTTCGGTGGGAACGGGGGTGTAGTCCATGAGTTTTTGGAGGGACTCTTCGATGCTGGTGCCAGGAGTGAAGGCAATATCTCGGGTGAGACCACGAATGCGGAGGCGGAGGGTGCCGGGAATTTTTGTGAGTGCGGGGAAGTGGGTGACAGCGAGGATGT
Organism: Lujinxingia vulgaris; assembly: GCA_040393065.1. Taxonomy (GTDB): domain Bacteria; phylum Myxococcota_A; class Bradymonadia; order Bradymonadales; family Bradymonadaceae; genus JACCWM01. The sequence continues at coordinate 69,258 of JBEBUW010000005.1, forward strand.
AGTCGCGATTCTGGTGGAGCTGGTGGATGATTTCGGCAGCGATGTCAGCGCCTTCATCGGGGTGGGTGCCTCGCCCGAGTTCATCGAGCAGCCAGAGTCGCGGGGCAGCCGGGGTGGTCCACCACTGGACGAGGCGGGCGATTTCGCGGCCAAAGGAGGAGAGGCCTTCGGAGGTTTCGGCGGCCAGAGGTTCTTCGCTGCCGACGTAGATGATTGCGTTGACCGGGGTGAATTCGAAGCTGGTGGCGGGTATGGGGAGGGCGTGTTGGGCGGCCCACTGGCAGATTCCGGCGAGTTTGAGGAGGACGGATTTTCCGCCCATGTTGGGGCCGACGATGATGGTGGGGCGTTGGTCCGTGTGGATATCAACGGGTTGAATTGGCTGGCTTTGGGTGAGCAGCGCTTGTGCGGTGCGGGGTTCACAGCCTTGTTGGATGTGGAGACCGGGGTTGGTGGACCAGGTAGGCCAGCAGCCTTGCAGGTCGGTGCGCAGGCGGTTTTTGGCGAGTCGGATGTCGAGAATGGTGAGGTCGTGGAGGAGGTTTTTGAGCCAGTCGATGTGCGCGTGCAGGAGGTGGGTGAGGTGAATGCGGAGTTTTTCTTCTTCGGCATCGACCAGGGCGGCGATGGTGCGAGCGTGGAGTTCGGCGGCTTCGAGTTCGGGAGAGTTCAGGCGCCATTGGCCGGCTTCTTCGCGTAGGGTGGGGATTTGAGAGAGTTGGTCGTGGGTGAGCGATGACTGGTAGTTGTGAGCGATATCGAAGTGGCCGCCGTGTTGGGCGGTGATTTCGCGTTCGAGGGTGTGGAAAATATCGAGGGCTTGTTTGACGGCATTACGGCCCCGGGTGCGGAGGCTTTCGAGGGTCGGGGAGAGAGCGGAGGATAGAAGAAAGCGTGGACTGGGATTGGGTTGTGGGTGGATCTGTTGCATGAGCGCGTGCGCTTTTGCGCTCTGGTCGGTGGGCCAGTTCCAGGTGTTGGTCAGGTGGGCGGCGTGCTTGAGGGCCGTGATGGCATGGAAGAGGAAACGTTTGACTTCGAAGAGTTCGACGTCGCGCAGTGGCTCTAAGACGGTGAGTTTGCGCAGAGGACGCTCCAGGCCGGGGAGTTCGGTCAGTGCGGCGCGAAGAGCGCGATGGTCATCGGGGTGCTGAGAGATCCAGGTTTCGGTCTGGGAGAGGGCGTGGATTTCCTGGTGCCAGGCGTCGTGATTGTCCTGGAAGTAGGTGGGCAGTTGGCGGGCGTATTCTTTGCCGGGGAGGCTATCGGGTGTGAGGCGCGCGAGAAATTCGCGCGTTCCGAGAACGGCCTGGGTTGCGTCATCCACGAAGTTCTTAGTCACGAACATCCTTGATGGTTCAGTGGGTCAGGTCTGGTTGGCGGAGATGATTTCTTCGATGGTCAGGCTGCATCCGCGTAGTTCGGCGTCGGGGGCGCGTCCAAGCAGGGTGAATCCGCCGTCGGAGTCGCGGATGCCCATGTCGGAAGTCTGGACGGCGCAGACGCTATCGAAATTGGCGAGATCGATCCAGCGGATCAGGCCGCGCTGGCCGGGGGCGTCGATGGGTTGCAGGGTGATCGGGTCGACGATTTCGATGCGAACCCAGGGGGGCACGCGAAGCCTGGCAGGTTTTTCTGGCGTGGGTGACTGGCTGGCCGAAACGCTGCTGGCCAGGTTGTCGCTGTAGGCCTGGCTGGAGAGTTCGGTCATGCTGTATTCGCTGACGCAGAGTTCTGAGGGAATGCCGAGCCGTTGGGTGAAGAGTTCGTAGAGTTCGTCGCGGCTGACTTCGCGGGTGCGGCCTTTGAAGCCGCCGGTTTCCATGAGGCGCGAGCCGGCGGGGAGTTGCCAGTTGCGGGTGGTGTTGTCGAAGAACTCGATGAATCCGAAGGCGGTGCCAAGGATGAGGGTGGGGACGTTGTCGGCGATGGCTTTGTCGAGGGCGCGGCCAAGGGCATTGAAATCGGGTTCGATCTGGTTGTTTGCGGGGTTTTTGCGGAAGAAATAGGCGGAGTCGGGGTCGGCCCAGCGTTGAAAGAGTTCGTCGAACATGAAGGACAGGCTGCTGTCGGGTAAATCGGCGGAGGATGGAGCCAGAAAGAACATGCGGACGGAGTGTTCGCGGTGGGTGTTTTCGGGCAGGACGAAGCGCTGGAAGGGACCCTGAAGGGCAGCTTTGTAGACGTCGAGCGTGCTGAAGTGGTGCTGGCCGCGGGCGTCGGCCGTGGTGCCGCTGGTGCGAAAGGTGCGGGCAATATTCTGTGCGCTGGTCAGGTGCACGTACTTGAAGGCGTCGGTCGGGACGGCCGGGATCTCGCGCCAGGAAGTGATATTTTCGGGGGTGACGCCGGTGGTTTCGCAGTAGCTTCGGTATGCCGTGTTATGGTTATACTGGTAGCTAAAGAGGGCACGGGCGAGTGCGTCGAATTGTGTGTCGGGCCAGCGGAGTGGATCGTGGAGGCAATCCCAGCTCTGGATGGCTTCGATGATTTGTTGCGGGAGGGTGTGGGTGTTCATGGGATGGTATCTTGAAAAAGTGAGATTTTTGTGAAAGAAAATGCGCTTGTTGCACAGGATATTCGGGTAGAACGCGAAGGGCGCGTGATTTTATGCGATGTAAGTCTGGTGGTGCCGCTTGTAAATGTGCTGGCTGAAGACGTTGAAGAAAAGCAGGGAGCGGGAGTTCTGGTGGCGGTTGCGGGTGGTTCGACTGAAGAAAACCGGGCTTTGTTTCGTGTGCTGGCCGGGGTGCAGCGGCCGGATCAGGGCAGCGTGCACTGGTGTGGGCAAGAAGTATATGCGAAAGGCCAAAACTTGAAGAGGAAAATGGGGTATGTGCCGGTGGGGAATCTGGTCCCGGAGTCGTTGAAGGTGCAGCGTGCGGTGGATTATGCGGCGGAGTTGCGTTTGAGCGAGCACGAGCCGGAGGCGCGGCGCGCTCGTGTGTTGGAGCTGATGGAATTGTTGGCGCTGGACGATGTGGCCGAGGTGCGTGTTGCGAGGCTTGATGCGGTGCGGCGATTCTGGGTGATGGTAGCGGTGGAGATGTTGAGCGCGCCGTCGGTTTTGATGCTGGAGGCATTGCCGTCGGAGGTATTGCCGTCGCAGGTCGGGAGCGTCGATGGGTTCTGGGAGCGGCTCAGGGATTTGTGCCGGGCGGAGAGGGTTTCGGTCGTGTGCGCGCTCGAGGTAGGGCTTGAAGCGAAGGCGAGCAAACATTTGGATACGGTGTATCGCCTGGATGGTGGCCGGCTGAGCGCGGAGTTGGATGCATGAAAGGTGTGCGGTTTTTGGATGCTTACCAGCGCGCGGTTTTGTCGGATCGGTTTTTGGAGACATTATTGGGGGATGCGCGGTTTCTGGGGATGCGGCTGGTGCATGTGGGGCTGGTGCTTGGAGTGCTGGCGATGGTGAAGCTCGGGTGGTTCGGGGAGGGAGAGGTTTTGAGCGTGATGGCGGGCGGGGCTTTGTGGCTGGGATACGCGAGTGCATGTGGGGTTTTGGTGGGGGAGCGGGTGATGTTTGAGCGAGAGCGGGCCGTGGCAGATCTGGATGTGGCGGCGTATCTGTATAGTCGTGCGCGTGGGCTTTCGGTTCTGGGGACGGTTTTGGTTTTGCTGATGGTGTTGATTTCAGGTGGGTTGCCGGATGTTGCGGTGGGGTGGCTGCTGATTGCGCTGCTAGGCACGATGGCTTGCGGGGTGTGCATGGGGTTGATGGTGTCGGCGGGTGTGAAGACGAAAATGCAGGCGTTGTGGGTGGGGATCGGGGTGTGGGGTGTGTTTTTTGTGGCAAAGTTGCTGCTGAAGGTGCAGGAAGGATCTGTTGTGTTATGGATTTTGCCGATGATTCGGTGGACGGTATGGAGTCTTGAGGAGTTCGGTCAGGAGGCGTCAGATTTGTTGTTGGCGTGCGGGTATTTGTTGCCGCTGGGTGGATTTTCGGTGCTTTTCTGGGTGGTTGGTTACGGTTTTTTAAAGCGGCTGGCGTAAGCGGGTAAAGTGATGATTGAAGGGTGGCCAAGAAAAGCGAGCTGGCTGATGTTCGGGGTGGCGGGAGTAGCGTTTGTGGTGGGGCTGGTCCCGGTGTTTTTTTGTGCCGGCGAGCGTCTGGCGTTGTGTGAGGAGGGGTACTGGATGGGGGATTTGCTGCGTGGGAGTGCGGACGCGGCCTGGTTGGTGTTGTCGCTTTCTCTGGTTGTGGGGGCGTTGTTGTATGTTGTGGGAGGGAGTGGGCAAAAAGAAAAAGAGGAGAAAACGGCGGGCGCTGGGGAGGACTGGCAAGGGCAGCAGGACCGGTGGGGAAGCACTGCGGAAGAGCTTGTGGTGAGCGCGGCTGGCGAGGTGGAGCCGATTGCGCTGGATACATCGCTTGAGTTCGGGGCGGCTTCTGTCGAAGAAGAGGAGATTGAGGAGAATCCGGATTCGGTGATGGCGTTTGTGCAGGATACGGTGGCCAGGGCGCAGGTGGCGCCGATGCAGGAAGTGGAAGAAAGGACGGTGGACGGGTTTTATTGTCCGCCGGGGCTGGAGAATAGCCATATATTGTATGTGGATAGGAGAGTAAGTGGAGAGGGGGATATCTGGGAAGGCATGGAGCGGCCGGGGAATCCGGAGCGGGCGTTTGGGTCGCTGGAGCGTGCCGTGGAGTTTGCGCGGACGTTGGTTTTGGAGACCGATGGGCAGGTGCAGATCCGGATTTTACCGGGGATTTATTTGTGTCCGTTGCAGATTCCGGATCGGGTGGTGTTGATCAATCATTGTATGCCGGCGCATCGAACCGGGGAGGAGTATGCGGAGTGGCTGGCGAGTCAGCAGGAGGAGGTGGAGCATCCCGAGCGGGTGACTTTGCAGGCGCGGGTAGATAGTGAGCTTGCGATTTTGTTTTTGCCGGGGCGCATGCAAGGTGTGTTTGGTTGTTTTGTGCAGGCGCGCGCCGGAGTTTCGCAGAGTGGGATTCGGGCGGTGGGCTGTCAGGCGTTGCGGGTCTCGTATTGTGTGATCGAGGGGTTTTCCGGACGCGGGATGGAGCTCAAGGCGTGTGGTGGCGCGTTGGCCGGGGCGCCGGTGGATGTGATTGGAAGTGTTTTTCGTGGAAATTCCAGCAAAGAGTGTGGGGGAGCGTTGTATGTGCAGGATAGTGCGCTGCGCCTGAAAGGGTGCATTTTTGAGAGCAATTTTTCGGCGCTGGGAGGGGCTATTTTTGCAAAAGATCTCAAGGAACCGCTGGTATTGCAGGATTGTAGGCTACTGCGAAATCGGGCGTTGAGTCGGGGCGTACCGGTGGAATCGGTCCGGGATATTGCGCTGGATGCCTGGCAGGAGATGTCCGGGTTGGGCGGTGCGATTGCGGTGCAGAAAAGTCGGTTGAAGGTGGTAGATAGCCGTTTTGATGTGAATGATGCGGTGCTGGGCGGCGGTGCGATTGCGGCGTTGGGAAGTCGGGTGGTGATCGCATGTGAGCTGGGGCAGACATTTGTGCAAAATCGCGCAAAGATCGGCGGGGGCGTGCTGGCGGTGGGGTTTCCGGGTGAAAAGAGCGTGGTGAAATCACGTGGCGCGGTGTTTCAGAGTTGCAAGGCGCAGCAACTGGGCGGGGGATTGGCGCTGGTGGGGTTGAGTTCGGCGCAGGTGGAGGGCGGGCATTTTTATGCGAATCATTGCGCGGACAGCCAGGGAGCGGGCGGCGCGGTGATGGTCTGGAAGGGCGCGATGTTGGCTGCTGTGGACGTGCGGTTTAGCAATAATTTGTCGGAAGGCGACGGCGGTGCTGTGGCGGCGATCAATGCATCGTTGCGGATGAGTGAGCAGTGCACGGTCAAGGCCAATGAAGCGGCCGGGCGTGGCGGCGGCGTGTATTGTGTGACGGCTGCGGACGAGGAAATGGCTCGGCTGGCGAAGATCGATCCGGCGTTTGCGGGGCCGTTTGCGTTGCAGTTGAAGGAGTTGCGCGTGTGCGCAAACCAGTCAGGCGGTGCGGGCAGTGGTTTGTTGGCAGGCAACTGGGATGGAGAAGCAGGGTTTTCGTTAAAAATCGAGATGCTGGAGAGTGTTCTGATTTATGAAAACCACAGTGCAGGCGATTCGCGACAGACTTCGGTTCAGTGGGCGGGCGAAGAGCGTTTCGGGGCGAGTACGGAATTGCCGCTGCGGGAATTGCTGGGGTGAAAGGGGCGCTGTAGACTGCGTAGATTGCGGTAAAAGTCGTACAGGCGATAGAGCGTCGTAAAAGTCGTACACGTTAACGTCGTATCAACAATCCTTTTGGGAGAGGAGTCGTTATGACCGAAGCTGTACCGAGGACGATGTCTGTTTATTGTGATGAAACGGGGGCGCATGACTGTTCATATTTTGCGTGGGGTTCGATCTGGATGGCGCACGAGCGGCAGGATGAGTTCAATGCTCGGATCGATGCGATTGCGAAGAAGCACGGGGTGCGTGGTGAGTTCGGCTGGAAAGATTCGCAGGGGCGTGCGGCGTTTTGTAAGGAGCTTGTACGCTGGTTTTTCCAGCAGCGGTGGGTGTGCTTTCAGTCGTTGTTTGTGCGCAAGCAGGATATGCGGATCTTTACGACGGAGCGTCTGAAAAACGATACGGTCGCGTATAAAAAGTTGCTGTGTACGCTGGTTGCGGTGAATGCGGCGAATTTTGATGCGTTGCCGGGCGGTCCGCGCCAGTTTCGGATTCTGGTCGATCAGGTCGGGGATAAGCCGTCGGTGACGGAGGAAGAATACCGGATTGTTGCGGCGGCGATTCGTAAGCGCACGGATCATGCGTTGCCGCCTGTGGCGACGTTTGCGCGGGTGGACAGTCAGTCCGCACGTGGGATTCAGCTTGCGGATTTGCTGGTGGGGGCGATTCGTGCGGAGTGGGAAGCCGACGGTAAAAAGCCGATCAAGCGCGGCGGGTTGCGCAAATATATTGCGGAGTGCCTGGGCTGGGAGAATTTGCGGGCGACAACGCCGCGGAATCTGAAATTTAATATCTGGCTGCATAACGCGTGTGAGGGGTATGCGATGCATCCAATGCGTTTGAAGTATCCGCAGGGAGATCCGGAAGAGGCGTTTTCGGGGAAAGTGGTGATGAGGGGAAGGTCTGGTTTTCGGCCGGGTTTCCCGTCGGAGTTCCGGTCGGATTGGGGTGAACTTGATGCCAAAAGACGTCTCGCGCGAAGCCGCGAAGCCGCGAAAGGTGCTGTTTTAGAGGCCCACAACAAAGGCAAGCCAGGCGAAGAAAAGCATGGCACAGGTGAGGACGTGGTAAGAAGTGCGGGGGCGGATGTGGAGGTTGTTGGGGGGAGTCATTTGACGTTGAGGATTACGCGGGTTGCGGGAAGTGCGAAGGGGAAAAGCAGTGTCGCGCAAAGCCGCGAAGTCGCGAAGGAAAAGGCAAGAAAGACCAAGGAAAAAAAGCCGAAGGTGGTGGGGGTGGCTATAAAAGAAACGAAGGCGGCCGAGCGAGCCGAGGCCCGGGCAGAGCGTTTGAAGACGAAGAAGGCGCGGGCACAAGCCTGGGCCAAGCGAAAGGCGAAGTCGCGGGCGAGGAAAAAGGCAAAGAAAGAGCAGTGGGAAGCCAGGATGAAAGAAAAGGAGGCTTCGCGAAAGGTGGCGAAGCCGAAGGAAAAGACGAAGAAGAAGGGCGAGGGGGTGAAATAGGTTGAGGGGGCAAATATTGCTTCGGGGGCATCAGGATAGGGGGTTGAGGGGCTGTTGGAGTGGGTGGACGGTGGTGAAAACGGGGTCAAGGGAGCGGCTGAGCAGGTTTTTGCGGCCGGGGGGAACTTCAGGGCTGTTTTGGAGGACGATCTTCGAGAAATCGGATGGGGTTGAGGGCCTGGTGGGGCAGTTGCCTGGCAGAAAATCAGGGGTTTGAGGCCTGTGAGGTGTGGGGCGGGGGCGTTTTGATAGGGGGTTGAGGGAATGAGGCGTTGGGGCGAGGGCGTCCAAACTAACGTTGAGGTTGAGGGAAAGATGGTTTGGTGTGCTCGGTTGCGGTCTTGAGGGGGCTCCAAAGTGCGTGGGCGTGTTCGGTTGCGGCCTCGAGGGGATATTTAAGAGGGTTGGGAGCGTGATGTGGTCGGGTCAAGGGTAGGTGAAAATGCCCTGAGCCCAGGCAAGGCAAGTTTGAGGGTACCTTGAAATAGTATGGGGGCATGCCTTTCGGGGATTGACAGAGAAAACCAGTCCGGGTGATGGTAGCTGCATCGTTTTTGCAGGAAGTTCTAGGAATTTGCGGGTTTTCTTTTGTCTCGTTTTGTTTTTTGGCGAGGCTTTATTTCAACGAATGTGCTCTTGAAGCGCGTGTTGCGAGGAGTGAAACAATGTCGATGTCCTACCTTACCAGTCATTCGATGTTGGCGATCAGCCACGATATTCTCAACGATTCTGTGAAGCTCAGCCTGTTGGAGCGCGATGAGTTGACGAAAAACTGGATTCCGCGTCTGCGCAAGGTTCATGATGAGTTGGCGCTGCTCACGAAAGTGGATGGGGACTTGCAGGCGCGGTTGCGAGAAATTTCGGAGGAGCTGCGGGTCTGTGATCAGATTCACGACCGGATTGCGCGGGGGATTTATCGTGGGCTGGAATCGACGGCAGATCTGTGTGCGACGGCGGAGGAAGGGCGTGTTTTCATTGAAATTCGTGATTTGCTTTTTCCGGATGGGCTTTCAATCAATTCGTTGTCGTATCGTGATCAGTCGGGGAATGTGCTGAAGGTGTCGCAGCAGGCGACGGCGTCGATTCGAGCAGTGCTCGCCAACATTGTGCCGAATGGTCGCACGTTTGAGCAGTCGTTTGATATGTGGGTGGCAAACGGCGAGCAGATGGGCAAGTTGGTGGCGGAGCGGGCGATTCTCAGCGGGGAGGAGGATGATACCCGGGTTTCGGCCGGGGATCTGCGGGAGGTACGCAACCGTTGGATTCTAACGTTCAATGTGCTCTTGTCAGCGCTGAATCTGCTTGAAATGAGTGACGCGGACCGCCGCCGGCTGTTGTCGAATCTGCGGGATGCCGAGGCGGCTGCGGTGCGCACGCGTGCGGCTGAGCAGCGTCGGAAGGTGCAGGTTGAAGGTGGTGAAGTTGCGGGTGGTGATGTTGTGGGTGGTGTTGTTGTGGATACTGGCGAGGATGGGGGGCAGGTTAGCGATGAATCCTCGGTGAATCCGGTGGCGGAAGACGTGTAATTTGTTCTGGTGGAATTGCTTTAAAAAAACTCGTCAGTTCCAGGCCTCGGATGTGTATTCCGGGTCTGTGAACTGGCGAGTTTTTTTGTGTCTGTGGTGGTGCGTTGGCAGGACGATGCCGGGGTGATGCACGCGGGGTGCATGGCCCGGAAAGTGGCCTGGGGTAAGGGGGAAACGGGGCTGGTGCCCCGTTTTTGTTGAGAATTGTGTGTGGGAAACGGACGTTGGGAAGTCGGGTAGGTGGGAGGATTTTGTTCTGGTTTTGTGAGGCGTTTTTTGGGGGGTGGGTTGCGGGTGCAAAAAATTTTTGTGCGGTGCACGGACAGGGCTATTCCGGGGCCATGCACGCGGGGTGCATGGGCCGAAATGTGGCCTGGGGTAAGGAGGAAACGGGGTTGGAGCCCCGTTTTTGTTGAGAATTGTGTGTGGAAAGCGGGCGTTGGGAAGTCGGGTGGATGAGAGGAATTGCCCAGGCTTTTCTGACGTGTTTGGAGGTACGGATATGGAGAGACAAAAACTTTTGCGGCAATGCACGGACAGGGCTATTCCGGGGGGCATGCACGCAGGGTGCATGGCCCGGAATGTGGCCTGGGGTAAGGGGGAAACGGGGCTGGCGCCCCGTTTTGAGGGTAGAATTGAGGGGGGCTTAGAAGGGGTAGCGTTCGCGATCGACGACGAGGTCGGCGACGATGCGGCGCAGGCCGATGAGGTCGACGCGCGGGTGGAATGAGAGGCGGTCGAGGGCCTGGAGGTGGGTTTCGAGCTTTTCGCCTCGGGAGAGGTTAGCCAGCAGGTTTTCGGCGGTGGTGCGGATGAGCTGGCTGGAGGTGGTGAGGGCGACGCGGGTGGCGGCGCGTTGTCCTTCGCAGGATTCATAGCCGTTGTCGGCGATGAGCTGGAGGGTACGGGTGAGGGTGGAATCCATGGCGTAGAGATGGATGATGAGGTCGGCCAGGTCCATGAGGATCTCTTGTTCCTTGGGAAGGTTGGCCATGTGTTTCTGGATCGCCTGGTTGGCGCAGTAGACGACGAGTTGTTTGCTTTGTTCGGTCATGAATTTTTCGAACGCAAGCGTGGGGTCGTTGTCCTGAGCGGGGGGGGTTGGTTTTTCGGGTTGCGCGAGGGCGGCTTCGACTTTCTGGATGGTGCCGAAGAGGTTGAGCTGGCCTTTCATGGTGCGTTTTAAGATCAGGCCGGGGATGAGCATGCGGTTGATTTCGTTGGTGCCTTCGAAGATGCGGTTGATGCGGGAGTCGCGGTAGAGGCGTTCGACTTCGTATTCGGCGGAGTAGCCGTAACCACCGTGGATCTGGACGGCTTCGTCGACGACAAAGTCGATGACTTCGGAGCCGACGACTTTCATGATCGAGTCTTCGACGGCGAATTCCTCGATGGCGGCCATGGCCTGCTCGGTGTAGTCGGGGGCGTTGTGATCGAGTTTTTCCAAGTGGTTGTCCATGTAGCCGGCGACACGGTAGCTCATGGATTCGAGGACGTAGGAGCGGATGGCCATTTCGGCGAGTTTGGTGCGGATGGCGCCGAAATCGGAGATGGGTTGGCCAAATTGCTTGCGTTCTTTGGCGTAGAGGGTGGCGATTTCCATTGTGAATTTGGCGCCGCCCAGAACACCGACACCGAGTTTGAAGCGACCGATGTTGAGGATGTTGAAGGCGATTTTGTGGCCTTTGCCGATTTCGCCGAGCAGGTTTTCGACGGGAACTTTGACGTTGTCGAGGTTGACCTGTCGGGTGGAGGAGCCTTTGATGCCCATTTTCTTTTCTTCGGCACCGGTGGAAACGCCTTCGAGATTGGCTTCGACCAGGAACGCGGTGAATTTGTTGCCGTCAACCTGGGCAAAGACGGTGTAGAGGTCGGCGAAACCGGCGTTGGTGATCCACATTTTGGTGCCGTTCAAAATGTAGTGTTTGCCGTCTTCGCTGAGGACGGCGGTGGTTTTGGCAGCGAGTGCGTCGGAGCCGCTGCCGGGTTCGGTGAGGGCGTAGGCTGCGATGAGTTCGCCGGTGGCCAGGCGCGGCAGGTATTTTTCTTTTTGTTCGGGGGTTCCGAAGTAGACCAGGGGCAGGGTGCCGATGCCGGTGTGGGCGCCAAAGGTCGTGGAGAACGCGCCGTAGCGGGCGAGTTTTTCCATGACGAGCATGCTGGTGGTTTTGTCGACTTCCAGGCCGCCGTATTGCTCGGGGATGTCGATCATGAGCAGGCCGATATCGGCGGCTTTTTTGAGCAGCTCGACCATTTTGTCGAAGTCGCCGCCTTCGAGTCGTTCGATGTGGGGCATGACTTCGCGGAGCATGAATTCATCAGCGGTTTGAGCGAACATGCGCTGATCTTCGGTAAATTTTTCCGGGGTAAGGATCGTTTCTTCGCCGACGTCGCGGATCAGAAATGCGCAGCCCTGTGGCTTCTGGTTGCTCATGGTTTCTCCATTTTTATGTTTGGGAATGTGATAAGAAAGGAAGTGAAAATCGTGCTTATGAGGGATGGATTCCCTGGAGGGTAGGGATAATGAATGACCATTCAGTCACCGAGCGCACCTTAGCGATTTTGCGTAGGTAGCGTCAACAAGATCGCGGCAAAAGAGGGAGGAAATCCGCAACAAAAGCGAAATTACGGTAGAAATGTAGTGGTCGTCGGGTGAAAAGCGACTGTGCTTAGCGGAGTTCGGGTGGCTTTTCGGCTTGGGGGCCGGTGTAGACGAAGCTTTTGAGTTTGGTGAGTAGTTCGAGGTGGCGGTCGTCGGCGCGCCATTCTTCGGTGAGGGTGTAGGTGATGGTGTCGCGTTTTCGGCCGGGGGTGGCGTGTCGCTGGAGAACGCCCCAGTCGATGAGAAGGCGGATGGCGTTGACGAAGGTGGGTTTGGACAGGCTTTCGAAGAGGAGGACCTGGCCGCGGAGGTAGTCGCTGCGGCCTTGTTTGAGGGCGGCTTTGATGAGTTCCTGGTCTTCGAATTCGCGTTCGGCGATTTCGGTGAGGAATCCGGCGATGATCGCGTAGGCTTCGAGAAAAGAGAGGATCATGCGGCGGAAAAACTCGAGTTCGGTGGTGGTTTCGATGAGGACTTGTTGGTCATCGACGCGCAACCAGCCGGAGGATTCGAAGAAGCGCAGGGTGCGTTCGAAGACGTTTTCGAATTCGGCACGCTCGGCGTAGATCCATTCGTATTTGAAGAGTCGGCTGAGGAAGAGCGTGTCCTTTTGGAGGGCGTCGTAGTCGATGGTGTCGGCTTGAAAGCGCAAGATGGCGGTGGCGAGCAGGGCTTCGGGGACAAAGTAGTGGACGAGGGTGTTGCGGTAGAAAGAGAGTTCGAGGCGGGTTTCGTCGTCGAGTTTGTAGAAGGTTTCGTCTTCTTCGCGGGTGATGGTGACTTGTTTGTTGTCTTCGAAAATGGCGAGTACGCGGTCTGTTACGGGGGCGACGGCCTGGCCGATGGCGGATTCGATGGACCGTGTTGACGAGGCTGATTCGAGTTGAAGCTGTTGGTTTTCGAGGGCGTCGCGCAACAGGCCGGAAAGGCGTGCAGCGCGCTCAGGCTGGGTCAAGAAACGGAGCACGAAGCCGGCTTCCTGGAGGAAGCGTTTGCGATCGGTGCCGCGCATGGAATTATTGAGCAGGACGGTTGCGACGAGAGCGGTGGGCGAAACGGTGGTGACGCCGTTGATGTCATAGATGATGCGGTGGGCGAGTCGCACGGTGAGGCGATCGATCTCGGCGTCGTCGGTGTAGTGGCGGGTGATGCCGTATTTGTCGAGGTATTCGCCGAGATCGATGGGTTTGTCGAATTCGACGTAGAGGCGGCCGTATTTGCTGGCGAGTAGTTTTGGGGTTTTGAGCAGGCCGGTGAGGCTTTCTTTTTCTTTTTCTTCGCCGAGGACTTCGCGTCGGTAGGAGCGTTCTTCGATGATTTTTTCGTAGCCGACGGAGATCGGGACGAATTTCAGGGATTCGATGCGGCCGGAGATGTAGGCGCGGATCATCATGTCGAGCATGCCGTAGCGTGGTTTGATGAGTTTTCCGGTGCGGCTGCGGGTGCCTTCGATGAAAAATTCGATGGGATAGCGCTCTTCCATGAGGCGGATCAGGTATTCGCGGAAGATGACGGGGTAGAGATCGTCGCCTTTGAAGGAGCGGCGCAAAAAGAATGCGCCGGCGCGGCGGAAAATCCAGCCCATGGGCCAGAACGACAGGTTGACGCCGGCTGCGATGTGGGGCGGGATCAGGCCGTACTGGTAGAAAACGTAGCTTAATACCAGGTAGTCGATGTGGCTTTTGTGGCTGGGAACCAGGACGATGGCGCTGGATTTTGCGGCGGCGCGTACTTCGTCGAGGCCTTGTTGGTCGACTTCGAACCCGTCGTAGATCCGGTACCAGATCAGGCTTAAGACGGAGCTGAATATTTTGAGCATCAAGAGGCTTGGTTCGGCCGCGATTTCGTTGAACTGGGCAAGTGCGCGTTTGCGAACCTGTTCTTCGGAGATGTTTTCAGCCCGGGCGACTTGCTGGATGGCCTGCATGACTTCGGGGCGAAGCATGAGTTCTTTGTAGATGGTTTCGCGGGGTACGCCGGTGGGGCCGAGGATGACCTGGCGTTCCTGGCGGATGTGTTCGTCGAGGCGGTCGCGCAAGAGTTCGGAGGCGTCGGCGCTGCCGGCGTTGGGGTATTCGCGGACGAATTCCTGGAGGTTGATGCCGGTGGAAACCTGGACCATGGGCTGGCCAAGTTTGAAGAAGGTCTGCCAGACGGTCTGGATGTAATTGAGGGTTTTTCTAAAGAATCCGGGGGCTTGCACGGTTCCGAAGATGTCGTCTAAAAATCCGGCGCGGCGCGGGTCGGGGCGTTTTTCCCAGACCAGGAGCAGGGGAATGACGAAGATCGGCTCGGCAGTGCTGCGCTGCGCGCGGATCAGGCGGAGCAGATATTTCTGGCTAAATTCGATGGCGTCGTCGGCCGGGCGACGTGCTTGTTCAAGGAATAAAAATACGGGGACGCCGTGGCTGACCAGGGCTTCGACCTGGATTTCGGGTTTTTCGCGGTTTTTTCTGCGGAAGAGGTTTTTGAACCAGAAGGTAAAGCCGCGCAGCCAGTGGATACGGATGCTGTTGGCGAATTTTGCAAGCGGGAGATCGTGCTGCAAAAAGGCGTAGTTGAAGTAGAGATAATCGAGCAGGCTGCGGGTTTGCATGACGTAGACAACGTTTCCGCGTTGGGCGGCGTCGCGGATGTTTTCGACGCATCGTTGTTCAAAGAGAACGTGTGCAAAGAGCAGATTGCCGACAAAGCGCAGAAACCGGCTCATCTTGGTGAGCATGGCGGAAGGCGCCGTGGTATTTTGCAGCGTGCGGGCCAGCTGGGTGCGCTGTCCGGCGGAGGAGGAAGCGGCGACTTCTGAGCTTTCTGCGAGGCCATCGTCCAGAATCGGCAAGCCTTCTGGCAAGATGGAGTCAGTGTGGTCTGGGTCTGGTGTGGATTCTGGCTTCAAAACCATTCCTGAATAAACGATACAGAGGCGTCTTTAACGCAGACGAAACAGGGTGTTTATAGATGCATGCATCGGTAACGGCAACTTGCAAGGATGAAACGGCGTCAGGCAACGTTCTTGCGTGTATTTCAAGCCTGTGTTACTTGCAATGATAGAGCTGTCCAGGGAGAAATCCGGCGGAAAAATACGGCAAAAGGGCAGTGCTTTTCGCAAACGCAATAGAAAGGAGTGGTGCTTATGACCCGGTTGCGGTCTGGTTTAATTTTGATGCTGGCCATCTTGCTGACGACATCATTTAGTTTTGTTGCGGTTCCCACTGCGCTGGCTTTCGAAGACGATATGAGCTTCGACGTCGATGAAGTCGAGCCGATCGATGAAGATGACATGACCTTTGCGCCGGATGAAGTGCCGCCGGCAACTGTTGATGGTCGTGAGACATTGAGCATGTCAGTGGTGGCGATTCCGTCGGGAGATCTGGATTCGCAAGACCGGCTGGCCTTGCAGCGTGAACTGCGCAGTGCTGTGGAGAATGTGCCGGGCTTTATGGTGTACGGCGATGACGTCGTGTTGCCGGGCCTGGAAGATCGCGGCACGGATACGTGTGTGCGTGAGCCGCTGTGCCTGTCGAGCGTTGGCCGTAACGGTGGTGTGGAGCGGATTTTGCTCGCCCGCGTTGCGCGCGGTTCGGATGGCTATCGGCTGAACGTTGATTTTTTCGACGTCAATGAGCGCCTGTTTTTGCGTTATCATGTGGCCAATGGCCTGGGTAGTTTCGATGATGTAATCAATGCGGTGCGTCCTGCTGTCAACGATATTTTCAATATCCGTACGCCGCGCACAGGCGATGAGTTTGTGGACGATAACGCCGTGAACATTCAGCGGATTATGGCGTATTCGACGGCTGGCCTGGCTGTGGCAAGTCTGGCGGTCGGAGTTTACTTCGGGATGACCGTTGGAGATCTGGAAGATGAGTTCAATGCTCAGCCCAAAGTCGACGGACATTATACGAGCTTGACGCAGGTCAAAGCGGCCGAGTTGATCCGTGATATGGAAACGACGGCAGTGACGGCCAACGTGTTTTATGGTCTGTCGGCAGCACTGGCGGTCGGTAGTGTTTTGCTGTTTGTACTGGAAGGTGATTCGGCAGACGAAGAAGCCAGCAACGAAAGACAACCGGCATGGGGACAGCTTCGTTTCTCGCCTACGATTTCGCACGAGACGGTCGGAATTGGCGCTCATTTGCGGTTTTGAGTATTTTTAGATTTTGTGAGCGTTTGGCTGAGCAATCCGTCGTATTTTCCATCGCTTTGAGCAGAAATTTACCAAACGAAGCATAAACTTCGAAAGTAGAGCATGATGAAACGCAATTATACTATCGTCAGTCTGGCATTTATCGTCTGTTTTATTGCGGGATTCTGGGTGGGTTGCATCGTAGATTACGACGATCAGCTCGAGGAAGTGTACGCTTGTACGGAAGACAGCCATTGCATTCAACCGGCTTTTGTATGTGGGCCGAATAATCTTTGTATCCGCTATCAAGGGCCGCCTGTGGCTGTGTGTGTGGATGAAGATGGTGACGGCTACGGCGCTGAGGGAACCGATCGCAGTACTTGTCCGAATCCGGAGCCGGATTGCGACGACACAGATCCGACGGTGTATCCGGGAGCACCGGAAGTTTGTGACGGCAAACTCAATAACTGCAACGCGAGTGAAGTCGACGTAGCTCCGTGCGAACGTCAGAGTGATTGTCCGCAGAACCAGGAAGATCCAGAAGGCAATCGCATCACGTTCTCCTGTGAGGAAAATCGATGTGTGGCAAAGGCTCCCAAGCAGATTTGCCTTGGTGGAACGCCGTGTCCAGAATGTGCTCTGGAGCTGGAATGTCGCGAAGGTGTGCTGGATGTTGTGCCGCTGACATGCCGCTGAGTGATTTGCAATCCAACACGGATTTGATTGTGATTTGAGAAAGTCGCGGTTGAATTCGTGTGGATGGATGAAATGAAATAAAAAAGGCTGGCAATATGCCAGCCTTTTTTATTTCTTGTGCGGTGACGTAAGAATTATTTGGTCAACGCTTCTTTGATGCGGCGGATGCCTTCGGTGATGAGCTCATCGCTGGTTGCGTAGGACAAACGCAGATAGCCGGGCGCGCCAAACGAGGAGCCGGGGACGACGGCGACTTTGGCCTCGACGAGCAAGTATTCGGTTAGGGCCATATCGTCGGCGAATTTTATGTTGCCGGGTTTTTGATCATGAACCTGCGACGGATCAATGAAAGAGGAAAAATCGGGGAATGCGTAGAATGCGCCGAGCGGCTGAGCGCATTGTACGCCGGGAATGTCATTGAGTGCGTTGCAGATCAGGTCGCGGCGGCGGCGGAATGCGTCGCGGCGTTCGACGAGAATCGCCGGGTCGATTTCAAATGCAGCCAGGGCTCCGTGTTGCGCGAAGGAAGTCGGGTTGGAGGTGGACTGGCTTTGAATTTTGTCCATGGCGGCGGTGATCGCGGCCGGGGCGATGGCGTAGCCCAGTCGCCAGCCGGTCATGGCGTAGGTTTTGCTGAATCCGTTGAAGGTGATCACGGAATCTTTGAGTTCGGGAACGCACGCGACCAGATCGGGCGCAAAATCGCCGTCGTAGTAAAGTTCGTCATACATGGCGTCGAAAAACGTGACGACTTCGGGGCGTTCGGCGAGTACCTGGCCGAGAGCTTTGAGTTCGGCTTCGGTGTAGACGGCACCGGTCGGGTTGGACGGCGAGCAGAGAACGAGTCCGCGCACGGCGGGATCTTGCAGGGCGCTGCGGAGTTGCGAGGGCGTGAGCTTAAAGTCGTTTTCAGCGGGGCAGTCGATGAAAACGGGCTCGGCATCGGCGAGCAAAATCTGTGCGGGATAGCTAACCCAGTAGGGGCCGGGGACGATGACTTTGTCGCCGGCCTGGAAGATCACCTGCGTTGCGTTGTAAAGCGCGTGTTTTCCGCCCGTGGAAACGATGACTTCGTTGGGTTTTACTTCGCGGCCGCGGCGGGCATAGTCTTTGGCGATGGCTGCACGCAGCGGCGCAATGCCGGCGGATGGAGTGTAGCGTGTCAAACCGCGGTCGAGCGCGGATTTTGCCGCTTCGACAATTTCTTGGGGCGTAGCAAAATCGGGTTCGCCAGCGCCGAAACTGACGATATCGATGCCTTCGGCTTTCATTGCGTTGGCTTTGGCCGTGATCGCCAGGGTCGGCGAGGGTTCTACCCGGGAAATTCTGTCAGCAAGCTTGATCACTGCTACTTCTCCTGAAAATCAGACTTTATAGTTTGGTAAGGTTAGGGGGATGGAAAGAGCGGATAGATACAAATTACCAATTATCGGCCGTATTTCTTGTACAGCTTTTCTTCAACGTGCCGGGGAACAAGTCCTGCGACAGAGCCGCCAAAGCTTGCCACTTCTTTGACCAGGCGTGAACTGACGTAGAAGTGGGTTTCTTCAGTCATCATGAAGACGGTCTCGATCTGATCGTTGAGTTTGCGATTCATATTGGCCATCTGCAATTCGTATTCGAAATCGCTGACGGCGCGCAGGCCGCGCAAAACGACGTTGCATTGCCGTTGTTTGACATAATCGACGAGCAGTCCCTGGAAGGAATCGACTTCGACTTCGTCTCCGGGGAAGGATTCTCGGATCATGGCGATCCGTTCTTCCAGGGGAAAAAGTGGCTCCTTCTGGATATTGATCGCGATTCCAACGATTACCTTGTCAAAAATCTTCAAGCCACGCTCGATAATACTGACATGGCCACAGGTCATCGGATCAAAACTGCCGGGATAGATCGCAACTTTCATAGGAAAACTCGAAAGGAAGAAAAATTAGGGACAAAACTAGCGCGCATTGCATATTCGATTCGTGAGATCGGAGCAAGCACGCCAACGCACTTGTGGAGCATGGGTTAAAGATAAGGGCTGAGAACCAAAAACTCCTGCTCGAGCGCAATCCTATCGGAAGCGCGATCGGATCGCCTGCTGAATTCGTTGATTACGCGTCGGAATCCGGATTGCAGGCGTTGTACTCGACGGGATCGCTGTCTTCTATCTCTTCTTCGGATAGTTCATCGGCAGTGCGTCGATAGAATAGGAGGCGGGTGGTGCCGTAGCGACGATCGTCCTCAAGAACGAATCCGTCAGCGCTCAGCGGTGTAGCCTGGCTACTGGTTTCAAGAACAACCAGTGCACCTTCCGTTACGTGACGACTCTGTGCCATGGAGATCAGGGCCTTGGACGCTAGGTTGGATTGGTAGGGTGGATCGATCAACCACAGATCGGGCTCGTGACGTATGTGGTTGGTCAAACCGAACTCGAATGTGCATTTGCGGATCTCGGAGCGTCGCTCGCCGCTGACGGTTTTTACGTTCTCGCGGACGATCTCGATAGCAGATCGGGAGTTGTCGAAGAAATAGCAAAAGGCAGCGCCACGGCTGAGCGCTTCGCAGCCTAGCGATCCGCTGCCGGCGAAGGCATCGACAACGATTGCGCCGTCAAGATTGCCGAGAATCGAGAACATGGCTTCGCGTACGCGATCGCCCGTTGGGCGGGTTGAAGAACCTTCGAGTGTTACCAACCGACGCCCGCGCGCCGTTCCAGCTACAATACGCATACGTTACGATCACCGTTAAAATAGAACGCCTATATATAAGGGAGGGAAAAGCGCCGATACCAGGGTATGCCCGAACAACGTACGTGTAGCCTTTCCATTCCTACGTAAAGAGAAGATCGGCTTTCTTGCGTGTATCGATCGGGGAAAATAGCGCGATCGGGGCATGAAATGTCTATCGCGAGAAATGAGGTGTGTCGAGATGGGAACGTTTCTAATAAGGTGGTTTTAGGAAATTCCTTTGAAAATTAACCGGTTACGTGACTCCTGGTCCGTGGGGTAAAATAGACCAGATACACGGATGCACGTTTTTTGTGTAAAATTACACAAAACTCTTGACCACCAGAAATAGCTGACCTATACACACACTCCTCGACGGCGCAGCCGAAACGAGACGACCGGAAAC
>JBEBUW010000006.1:0-83861 GCA_040393065.1 Lujinxingia vulgaris
TTGGCCGCGGGCGACGAGTTCGCAGACGAGGTGGGCGATGACGGTGGTTTTGCCGGTGCCGGGAGGACCCTGGATGAGGGCGCCGGCGGGCGCGGTGAGGGCGGCGTGTACGGCCTTGTGTTGGGTAGGGTTTAAGTAGTTGTCGACGAGGGTCTGGGAGGGCGTCGCGGCCGGCGTCATAGCAGCACGGGCTGCGGGGGAAGTGGGGTTGAGGAGTACTTCGAGGCGAAGCGGATTGCGTTGTTTGATGGTTTTGTAGAGGGCCTGAACAGCGGTGCGCTGGCCGATGCGGCCGGGCAGGATGTCGAGGATCCAGCCGTCGCGGGGGAGGGTGTGAGCGGTGGCGGCGTTGGGGGTTTGGAGGATGATTTCGTCGGGGTTGGACGAGATCTGGACGAAGGCGCGCAGGATGTGGTCGGTGTCGATGTTGCCGCGGTGCGCGAGGACGAGGTCGCCGGCGGTGAAATTGCGCAGGTCGGGGCCGGTGAGGGTGAGGAGGTGGTGTTCGGTGTCGATGTGGGTGATGTGCAGATTGGCTGCAGCGGTGCGGTTTTCTATTCGTTCCTGGAGGCGGTGGTGCTGGAAGATGAGGCCGAGTTCGGCATTTTCGATCCAGCGTTCCATTGCGAGCAGGCGACTGAAGTGTGCGTGGTAGGCCCAGGCACGGCGTACGAGTTGGGGCGTGAATCCGTGCCAGGCGCCGGGTGTGTTGGTGGACGCCGGGTTGTATTGTTCGATGAGGTCCTCGGGGTGTGCTTTGGGATTGAGTCCGAGCAGATTGGTTTGTTCGTGGCAGCGGTCGCGGCGGAAGCGGCAGGCTGCGGCGTTGCAGTTTTTGGGGTTCTGCATGAAGTGTGGCGGTGTGTAGTCGATGTCGGGATCGACATTGCTGCGGTAGCAGGCGACGAGTTCATTGCGGGCGCGAAGGATTCTGCGTTCGCGGGCGGTGTCCTCGAGTGGGATGGTGTTGAGGCGTCCGTTCAGGGAGTAGAGGACGTGTCCGGCGAGGGGGCGGTTGTGTTTTCTGGCGAGTTCGTTCCAGAGGAGGGTGTAGCTGCGGACCTGGCTTTCGTGGTCGTCCCAGGGTTTGCCGGATTTGAGTTCGATGATCTGGAGACCGTCGTTTTCGTCTTCGGTGACGAGATCGATGCGGCCTTCGAGGCCAAAGAGGGAGGAGTAGCGGGTGGCTTCGACGTGTCGGCCGGACCAGCCGACGCGGCTTACGTGGTCGTGGGCGTTGTTGGAGCGGGGAGCCGTGAATTTGAGGAGGTTTTGGAAGTGTGCACGGGCGTCGGTGAGGAGTTTGGGCAGATCCTGGTCGGTGAGGCCGGCAGCGAGCATGTCGAGGCGGATGGAGGGCAGGCGTTTTTCGAGGGCTTCTTCGAGAGTGGGTTGGGGTGTGGTTGGATCGGGGTCGTTCAGGTCTTCGAGCAGTCCGTGGACGAGGGAGCCGAAGACCAGGTGGCGGCCGGGTAGATCGCGTTCGCGGGCATCGACGAGGACGCGGCTGGTGCAGCGTTCGGCGGTGAGGACGTCGGTGACGCTGACGGGCCAGAAGGGTTCGATGACGGGCAGGCAGCGATCGTTGCTGGTGATGAAGCGTCGTCCGGTGGAGTCTTCGACGACGCTGGCGTCGAAGAGGTTAATGAGCGCACCGTCCCAGGCCCAGCGGACGCTGTCGTAGACGTCGGGGTGGATGTTTTCGTAGAAGAAGGCGCCTTCGAAGTCTTTTTCCTGGGTGGGTTGGGGCGTGAAGTGAAAGCGCAGGCCGTGGCCCCGGCGTTCGTTGTGGATGTCTTCGCGGCTGTGGACGCGGCGGAAGGTGACTTCGGTGATTTTGGGGGTGGTGGCGGATTGTTCGGTGGTCGAGAGGGATGGGCGTGTTTGCGGGTTGATGGCGGTGTGGAAGACGGTGGCTTCGATGAGTTCGTCGACGCGTTGGGGGCGTTTGGCGGGGTCGGGGTGTAAGGCGCGGTCGATGGCGGGGATGGCGAAGGCGGGGATGCCGGAGAGGCTGGGGCGTTCGCGCAGGGCTTCGTCGGGTGGCAGGGTGAGAAAGAGCAGGATGCGGGCGAGGCCGTAGATGTCCGCTGTGGGATGGTTGGCGTTGGGTTGGTTGGAGTTTTCGAGGGGCCAGCAGCCAAGGTCGGTGGCGGTGAGCTGGTTGGTATCGGGGCAATACCAGACGTTCCAGGGGGAGAGGCAGCCGTGGACGATGCCGTGGGTGTGGACCTGGGCGATGGATCTGGCGAGTGGGAGCCAGAGGTCGACGGCGGCGTGCCAGGTGAGGCGATCGGGGCGTGCGGTGTGCAGGGGTTGGCCGGCGGGGGCGTGGCCGGCCAGCCAGAGGGCGTCGCCGAGGACGGTCCAGGTGGTGGGGGCCAGTAGATTGGGGAGTTGTGCGTTGGCGGCGTGGCGCAGGATGGCGGCTAGTGTGAGGAGGGATTTGGGCGCGGGCAGGCGCTGGATGTGTGTTCTGGGGCCGGGGTGATTTGCGGCGGCTGTGGAAGGTGTGGTGACGGGTTGGATGAGCCAGCTCGGGCCGGTGGGGGATTGGTAGTCGGGTGTGGTGGCGGCGATTTTTTCTGTGAGGTTGGCGAGGGAGCTGGGGGAAAACATGGTTGAATCATCCAGAAATTGATTTTTAACGGGGCGTAGCAGCGGGGCAATGTAACGTGGGGTGGGGGAAATGCAAAGGCTTTCAGGGCAAAGGCAAAAGGCGCACACGAAGGCGCGAATTGGCACTGAGGATTTGTAAGATTGGAAGCGCGGGCAGGGTTGTCTCGCGCGAAGCCGCGATGCCACGAAGGAAAGGCACGGCGAAGGTAAGAAGGGCGAAGGAAGCGGAGCGAAGCTGTTGCTCTGGCCCCGCATGAAGTGCGGGTGTGTGTCTTGGGTGGCGTTTCGAGCCTGAAATTGCGGTGTGTTGTTAGAAAACGCCCACGGAGTGCAGGAGGACGAAGACGACGGCGACGGGGGCAATGAACCGGGTGATGGAGAGCCAGATGGTGAAGCCGGTTTTGCCGAGGGCGTCGCCTTTGAGTTCGTTCCAGATTTGTTCGCGGGGGACGGCCCAGCCGGTGAAGAGGGCAGCGCCGAGTCCGCCGATGGTGAGGGCCCAGTTGCTGATCAGGTAATCCATGGTGTCGAAGATGTTGAGAGGTTTGGGGTCGCCGCCGTTGTGGAGAGTGAACAGGGTGATGTCGGAGAGAATGTTGAAGGAAAAGACGCTCAGGAGGCCGAGGGCGGTGATGAATGCGCCGATGGCGAGTGTGACTTTCTGGCGAGAGATTTTGAGATGCTCGACGACGAAGGAGACGCTGACTTCGAGGATGGAGATGCCGGAAGTAAGTGCGGCAACGGCCAATAGTAAAAAGAAGAGAACAGCCCAGATGCTTCCGAAGGGCAGGCCTGCAAAGAGCGAGGGCAGGGTGACGAAGATGAGTCCGGGGCCGCTGCCGGGGGCAAGGCCGGCGCTGAAAACGATACCGAAGATGGTGACGCCGGCGGCAAGGGCGATGGCGGTGTCGGCAAGACCGACGGCGGCGGCGGAGAAGAAGATGCTGCTTTTTTTGCTGAGGTAGCTTCCGTAGACAATCATCACGCCCATGCCCAGGCTCAGGGTGAAGAAGGAGTGGCCCATGGCTTCGAGGATGGCGGTGGGTTTGAGCTGGCTGAAGTCGGGGTAGAACATGAAGCGGAGTGCTTCGCCGGCACCGGGCATGGTGAGGGAATGCGCGAGCAGAATGAGCAGCAACAGGGCCAGCAGGGGCATCATGATTTTGGAGGCGCGCTCAATGCCTCTGGATACGCCGCGCATGACGAAGGCGATGCAGGCGCCCATGAAGAGCACGTGGAAGAGCGTGCCCTGGACGGGATCTGCGATAAAGTTATCGAAGATCGCGGGCACATCGGACGACGCCTGGGGGCCGAATTCGCCGCTGATGGCTTTGACGAAGTAGGCGATGGTCCAGCCGCCGACGACGCTGTAAAAGCTCATCAGGAAGAAGGACGAGATGATGATCAGGGCGCCGAATCCGCCCCAGGAGCGGCCGCCGCGCTCGGGGGGCGCGAGTGTGGTGTAGGTTCCGAAGGAGGCTTTGCCGCTGAGGCGTCCGAGGGTCATTTCGGCGATCAACAGCGGCAGGCCGACGATGGCCAGGCAGAGCAGGTAGAGCAGGACAAAGGCACCGCCTCCATTGACACCGGTGATGTAGGGGAACTTCCAGATATTGCCAAGGCCGACGGCGGAGCCAACGGCTGCGAGTATGAAACCGGTTGATCCGGTCCAGGAACCACGATGCTTGTCTTGAGAACTCATGGGACGACTTCACTGGTGGGAGGTTATCGAAATGTCAGGAATCTTCAGGTGTAAGGCCAGTGGAGTGGGTGCGTCAAGCGCTTTGGCGTTGTCGTAGGTGTGAGAGGTGGTAGTGTGCGCAGTGGAAAAGTAGGAAGTTTTTATCGATTCGTAATTGAGTGAAAGAAAAGATGACGCAAGAAAGTATGTTTTCGCAGCAGACGGTGTATCCGCTGATGGTGGTGGCAAAGAGCTCGGCGTGGGTGGCGGAGCGGTATGCGGATATGCTGGAGCGCTTGAACGAGGAAGGTTTTGTGGTGCATGTGCTGGCCAGTGATGATGGTGGGTTTGAGGAACTGGCGCAGCGCGGGGTTGTGTGCAAGCCGCTGCCGGTTGGCTGGTCGCTCAATATGGTGGGGTTGTTTGCGGGGTATGTGATTATGCAGGCGTATTTTCTGGAGGAGCGTCCGCTGCTGGTGCATGCGTTTGATCAGCCGCTGGCGTGGGTGACGGCGTTTGCGGCGCGTTGCGCGCATGCGGCGGTGGTGGTGGCGACGGTGGAGCGGCATCGCTTGCTTGCGTGGGACAGGTTGCCGAAACTGGAGAAGGCTTTTGCGCGGGTGTATGGATTGTTGAATCGCAAGGTTGATGCGTACGTTGTGGGTACGGAGGAGGAGCGGATGCTTGCGGAGCAGCTGGGGATCGATGAAGTGCGGCAGGCCGAGGTTGTGGGCGGGCCGGATGAGGCCGAGCAGATGATGCATTTGTATGATCGTTTGCTTTCGAAGGTCGTTTCGTGAATTTTGTGGTGTGAATTTTGTGGTGCACGGAACCGTAGCGTAGTGGTGAGACTTTTGTAGCGAGCAGGCAATGAAGCAGGACGAAGAACAAAAACAGGGCGCTGCCGGGGAAGCGGCGGGGAAGCGGCGGGGTTGGAGCGAAGATCCGTTGTCGGTGTTTTTGCTGGTCGGTGCGGTCGTGCTGGGCCTGATGTACGGGCTTGAGTCGCGGCAGCGTTCGGGGCTGGAGCGGCAGGAGGTGGCGGCGCGGGAGGTGGCGGCGCGCGCGGGGTTTGGGGAGGATGCTTGCCGGATCGGGGCTGCGGGCGCGGGCGGGGAGGTGCTGGTGGTTTCGTGCCCGGGCGTGTCGGTGGAGGGGATTGTGGCACGGCTGGGTGGGGCGCTGGATGGGGCGCAGGAAAAGGTGCGGTTTGAGCGCGTGTATGTGGGCGGGCACAATGGCGCTGGAGAGCACGAGTCGCGGGCGTGTGCGTTGCGGAGCGCAGGCAAGGAGGGGGTGGTGCTGGAAGTGCAGACGTGTCGTGTGCTGGAGAGGCGGAAACAAGGCGCGTCGGGAGAAGCTCGGGGGATTGCGAAGTTGGATGCAGGAGATTTTGGAGAGATCGGTCGTCGTTTGGGAGTATGAACATGGTGCGGACAGGCGCAGGAGTACAGGCAACAGAGCAGCTTGAGGTTCGGATTGCAGGCTATGGCACAAAAGGTGAAGGGCTTGTGCGTCTGGAGGAGAACTGTTGGCTGGCTGTGGCCGGTGCTTTGCCAGGAGAGCTTGTTCGTGTGCGGGTGGATGCCAGGGCGCTGGCGGAGGCGCGCGGGGAAGGTCGGGCCGGTCGGGAGAGTCGCCGGGTGGCGGCGCGGCTGGAGGAAGTGCTTGAGGCCAGTGCCAAGCGGCGCGATCCGATGTGCGCGCGGGATGCCGAGTGCAGCGGGTGTCATCTGCGGCATCTGACGATTGCTGAGGAACTGACGTTTAAGGCCAATCAGGTCATCGAAGCGGTCGAGAAATATGCGGGGATTGCGCGCGAGGAACAGCCGGAGCTGGAGCTGATTACGGTGGAGCCGATCAGTCGTGGGGACGGGTTTCGGATTCGGACGCATCTGACGTATCGGCGCGTGGAGACTGGATTTGAGCTGGGGCTGGTCAGTGAGTTTTCGGAGCGGTTGATTCCGATGGCGGATTGCCCGGCGCATACCGCGCCAATCCGCCGGCTGGTGGGTGTGGTGGACGCGGCGTTTGCGAAGCTCAAGAATTTGCCGTGGGATGAACGCATGGCGCGCGAGGTTTCGGAGCAGGCGCCGGACCTGATCACAACGCCGGGCCTGGAGGCGGTACGGATTGCCGCGCCGATGCACGGGCACGGGTTTGTGGAACTTGTACTGGTTGCGTGTAATAGCGAACGAAGTCTGGCCGCAGCGCTGGAGAATGATGCGCTCAAGGAATTGATTGCGGTGCTTCTGGCGAGTTTGCCGGAACAGGTGGGGTTGGCGGCGTCGTGCGGGGAGTTTCGCAGGTTTTTGAAGCCCCCGGAGCGAATTGTGTTGCCGATTGCCGATCAGCGCATGGAGGTCGGCTACGATGACTGGTTTCATGCGAATCTTCCGCCGGCAGAAGTCATGTATGAAGCGTTGCTGGAGCTGCTGGCGTTGAGCCGTAACGATCGGCTGCTGGATCTGGGCTGCGGTATCGGGACGATTTCGATCATGGCGGCGCGGCATGCCGCATCGGTCGTGGGCGTGGATATCAATCGGCACTCGATCGCAACTGCGCAGCACAACGCGAGCGCAAATCGCGTGACGAATGTGGATTTTGTGGCCGGGAGCTGGGAATCGGGCTTGCGTCGTTTGCTGGCCGAGGAGGCGCGGTTTGATGTGGCGGTGATCAACCCGATGCGTGAACCGCTGGGGCGGCGTGCGCTGTCGTATTTGTCGAAGCTGGGCGTAGAGCGGGTGGTGTATCTGGGGCCTTCTCCGGCGTCGGCGGGATTGGATATCGGGGAGTTGAGGGAGCTCGGGTTTGAGTTGGAGTATCTGGCTGCGGGGAATTTGCACCCGGCGACGTATCATGGGCTGCTGTTGGGTGGATTGCGTTTTGGTGGATAGAGATGTTGGGGGGGAAGAGATGTGAGAGAAAAGAAAAACGCCGGGCTGAAGGGGATTCAGGCCGGCGTTTTTCGGGAATTCAGGGGGAAGGGCTATCGGGGAAATTAGCCTTCGAGATGGGGGCGGTAGTATTTTTCGCGGATGGTTTCGACGGCGTACTCAAGGAAGCGGTCGATCGCGTCGTCGGGAAGTTCTTCGATGGCACCTTCGATCTGGCCGTAGTGGTTGATCGGGGAGTTTTTGATAACGATGCCTTCGATATTGTTGACGAACTGGTTGCCCTGCTCGCGCATTTCGTCGGAGAGGTCTTTGTTGGGGTGCGCTTTGAGGTGCAAGAAGACTTCGCCCAGGGTGTTGAGATCCATGACGGCGTACTTCAGCGATCCGTAGCGGATGTTGAAGCCGCCGGCCTTTCCTCCGCCGGGAGTTGCGTCACAGCCGAGTTGTCGAGCCTTGATAATGGCTTTCATGATGGCATTGCGGCGCTCTAATCCACCTAACTCTTCGGCTTTGGTGAGAATTTCGAGTGTATCCAAGTTGAACCTCCTGCATGTTGAGACGATATAAAAATGGATGGTGCACGACAGAATGAAGTGCAGCAATTATCCAGAGAACTACGAGGATTAAATAAGGTGGTGTGGAAAGTTGTCGCCCGTGGGGATTGCGTAGGGACGGAGCAAAAATCACAGTCTTATAACGCGGGGGAATGCTCGCGTATTTCCGGCTCTAAATCAAGCCGTGAATTTTGGGCTCGTGGAGGTAGCGAAGGTGGTTTTCGCCGGGGATGACAGAAAAAAGTAAGTGATTATAGTTGTGTACATTGCGTTGAATCAGCAATAGGAAGGGGGCGTTGGGGAAGATGCATTGTCCGCGAAATTGTGTGTGAAAATGTGCATGATTTCTGGGAGTGGGTATTGCGAATTGGGTGAAAACTTGAAGAATACGCGTATGAGATCGAGAAAAGCCATAAGTCTGCTGGTGGTAGGAAGCGAAGCCAATATGTTGCATTTGTTGAGCGATGTGCTCATGGAAGGTGGCTTTGATGTGACGTCGCTGCATGCGGAAGATGCGGTGGCGGATGCGCTGGAACTGGTGGAGCCGATGGCGATCGTGTGCGATGAGTTGGAGGGCGTTTTTAATGGCGAGCGTCTGTATGCGGAGTTGCAGGCGCAGGGGCGGGCGGATTCGATAGCGTTTGTGTTGTTGAGCGATAGTCTGGATTCGAAGCGAACGGCGAGTTGCCTGAATGCGGGGATGGAAGAGTTTATCAGTAAGCCGTTTGCGATCGAGGAGTTGTATGCGCGGATTCACAAGGCGGTGAGGAGTCGGCAGCGTGTGAGCGAGCTGGAGAAGGCTTCCGAGGTGGCGGAGGACGTGGGATTTGCGGGCAGGCTTGAGTACATGGATTTGCCGGATCTGGTTTTGAATTTGAATCAGAATATGCGTAGCGGCGTGTTGCATGTGGACGTGGAGGAGGGCGCGTATCGGTTTGATTTTTCCAATGGCGAGCTTGCAGGGGCGGTGGGACCGGGCGGGATTATGGGGCGCAAGGCGTTTTTCCGGGCCATTCGGAGTACGTCAGGTTCGTTTACGTTTTATCCAGGCGAGGCGTTGTCGGGGGCGCTGCCGTCGGAGTTGATGAGTGCGGGGCATTTGTTGTTGTCGGCGGTCCAGGAATCGGATGAATACGGGCTTGTGCGGGGCGATTTACCGGGCGATTTGCAGCTTTCGCTGACGAGTCTGGGGCGCTCGAAGTCCGGGGAATTGCCGGCCGTATTGTTGCCGCTGGTGGAAGGTCCGCATCGCGTGATGAGTGTGGCGGCCTTGATCAACGCGAGTCCGCGGACGGATCTGGAGGCGGCGCTGGAATTGTTGGAATGTATGAAGCAGGAGATTGTCGTTGGCTACGATAAAGAAAGCTCCCAGCCAGCCTGAGCTCAGGTATCACCGCAGTCTGGTGATCGGGGCGACCGGGCAGATTGGAAGTCATGTGGTGGCGGAGCTGGTCGAGCGGGAGATCTCGGTTCGATGTCTGCGGCGCTGGAACAGTGATACCGAGCGTTTGACCGGTCTGGATGTAGAGCAGATCGTCGGTGATGTGCTCGATTTTGACAGTCTTATCGGTGCGATGAGCGGGTGCAATTACGTTTTCTATGCGGTTGCGCCGGCGGTGGGCCTGAGTACGCGGGAAATCCTTTTGGAAAGTGTGGGGGCGATTCGCACGGTGATCGAGGCGGCGCGTGAGGTGGGTGTCGATCGGATTGTGGTGACGAGTAGTGCTGCGACGCTGGCCGCCGAGGGTTCGCAGGCGCGGCTGGTGAGTGAGAAAGACGTGTATTTGCCGGGGACAAGCGCGGATGCGTTTGTGGAGGCGAAGTACGCGGTGGAGCAGGAATGCGCGCGGTATTCGGCGGATGGCGCGGATATTGTGCTGCTGAATCCGGGGCTGTGTGTGGGGCCGGGGGTGGATTTGCGGCCGTATCTTGCGCTCGGGGTCGAGGATGATGCGCGGGTAAATTTCGTTGATATTCGTGACGTTGCGCGTGCGCATGTCGATGCGTTGTCGTTGGGACGCCCGGGCGCGCGGTACGCGCTGGGCGGTGTGAACGGCTATGTCGGTGATTTGCTGGCGGACTGGCGTGTGGGACGTGCTGCGCGTGTGGAACAGCTTTTGCCGCAGTGGGTGCAGAAGCAGCGCAGGCGGATTTCCGGAATGTCAGGAGGGATTTCAGCGGTGGTTGGCGGATTGCGTCAGGAGACTGCAGGCGTTGTGCGCGAGGCGGGCCTGGTGCGGGAGGGGCGGTGGCTGGATACGCGGCTTGCGGAGCAGGAGCTGGGGTGGCGTTCGCGGCTTTGATGGGGCGATGAGCCGGATTTGGGCGGCTTAAGGATGCGGGTGGCCGGACGGAAAGATGGGGAGAATTCGGTTGCGGCCGGTTTGTTTGGCGTCGAGCAGGCGCTGATCGGCGGCGTAGAGGAGTTCTTCGGGTTCGAGACCGTCCGCCGGGAAATGAGAAATTCCGGCGCTGAAGGTGACGTGAAAGGTCTGGTCCTCTTCGCTTTTGAAGGGGATGCGGGCGAATTCGTCGGCGACGCGCTGGAGCGCAAGGCGTGCGGTGTGGGCGTCTTCATTGACCAGGACGACGGCAAATTCTTCGCCGCCCCAGCGGGCTCGGAGGTCTTCGATGCGGAATCGATTGGCGAGCAGGCGTCCGAGCGTGGCAAGTACGCGGTCGCCGGTGAGGTGGCCGTAGGTGTCGTTGATTTGTTTGAAGCGGTCGAGATCGAGCAGGCAAAAGGCAAGGGGGCGTGCGTGGCGTGAGACTTCGGCCAGGCGTCCGGCGAGTTGTTCGACGAAGGCGCGTCGTGTGAGCAGGCCGGTGAGGATATCGCGGTCGGCGCGGTCGCGGACCAGGCGTGTGCGTTCGACACGTACGTGCAAGCGCGCGATGAATTCGTCCCAGGCGATGGGTTGTGCCAGGTAATCGTCACCGCCGACTTTGAAGGCGGCCAGGCGTTGGGCAGGATCGGGCCTGTCGGTGAGAAAGAGGATGGGCAGGTCAATCCAGGTCGGGATGGTGCGCAGGATGCGGCAGATTTCAAAACCGCTCATGGCGGGCGTGTGGGTGTGGAGTAGCAGCGCGTCCGGGCGAAGATGCTCGAGTTCGTCCAGCAGACCGGCCGGGTGCGTGAGATGATGCAGGCAGATGTTGGCGGCGTTGGGAAGCGTCTGGATGCGGCGCGCGAAGTTGTGTTGAGGATCGAGGAGAAGGACATTGAGGCGCGTCGGACTCTGGAGGGAGCCCAGGTAGTGAACGGCCTGGGAAAATGTGGTGCGATCGAGGGGTTTTTGCAGGGCCAGGGCGGCCGGCGTGGGCACATCGTGGGCGCGGACGAGCAGGCCGGATTGTTCATAAATCAGGCCGAAGGGCGGCAGCGGCTCGGCGCCGGGGCGGGAGCTGGCGAGTGTCTGTAGGATGTGCGGCAGGGATGTGGCAGGGGGATCCGGCACGGTGATGAGCATGCCGGTAAGTTCCGGGTGATTGATCCACCGTGCTGCCTGTTCCAGATTCCTTGCGCCCAGTACTTTTACAATCAGTTGCTCGCCGAGGCGTGTAATTTCGGAGAGAAAATCGGCGTCGGAATCCATGACGAGAATGGTCGATGCCTGTGCGCTGTGGTGGGGAAATGCCGGAAATTTGCTCATCGATCGCCAGGAAAAAGCGGCTTGCCTGCGGGCTTGAAGGGATGTCGGGGCTATCCAACAAGCTAAGCAGAGGCGATAGATTTTCCAGTCTTTTGCAGGTCCGCGAAGGCTTATTCCATCAAGCGCGCGCGGAGGTAAGAACTGGCGGCATCGAGGACGGTAACGACCACCAGAAGCAGTAGCAGAGCCGTGACGGCTTTGTCGTACTGGAAGCTATTTACATAGGTATAGAGATAAAAACCGATGCCGCCGGCTCCTACGAGGCCGAGAATGCTTGCGGCGCGCACGTTGTACTCGAACATGTAGACGGTGTAGCCGAGCAAAAGTGGCAGGACTTGCGGGAACACACCGTAGCGAAAGCGCTGGGTGCGGCTTGCGCCGACGCTTTTTAAGGCCAGAAGCGGTTTGGGATCGATGGCTTCGATACCTTCATAGTAGAACTTTCCGAGGTATCCGGCCGCATAAAAGGTCAGCGCGAGGATGCCGGGGAAGGGCCCCAGGCCGACGATGACGACAAAGAATAGGCCCCAGATGATGCTGGGGATGGTTCGCAGCAGGTTGAGCAGCAGGCGCGCCGCGTATTGAACCGGGCGGGGCGTCATGTTGCGTGCCGCGAGTACCGAAATCGGCAGGGTCAGGATGGCCGCGAGCGTGGTGGCGATGAGCGCCATCTGTACGGTTTCGAGCAGGGATTGTGCGACGGTTTTGGTGACGGAAAAGTCCGGGGGAAACATGCGGCCTAATAAATCGACCGCGTTGTCGAGGTTTCCAAAGAGTTTGGCGGCGCTAAAGTTCACGCCTTTTGCAGCCCAGATATAGGTTGCGATGATCGCAGCGATGACCAGGAGGTAAAAGCCAAGGCGTCCGATCAGACCGCCGCCGGGCAGGTTTTTGTCGAAGTCGATGCTTTCTGAGATTTTCAGGCCGGGCCGAGGCAACGCTTCCGGCGCGGGTTCCCGATGCGCAGGTTGCGTGGAAAGCGCGGGTATTTCGGGTTCGAGTTGTTCCAGCAGGTTGCAGCCCTGCTCGGGGTCGCCGTCGAAGACAATGCGTCCGTTGTGAACGACCAGAACACGGTCGGCGTAGCGACGCACGATGGCCAGATCGTGGAGGACGACGAGCAGCGTTGCCTGTCCGTTTCGGGCTTGTTTTAAGCGTTTGAGCGTGTGCTCGGCCCAGTGGATGTCCAGGCTGGAAATGGGTTCGTCGAGCAAAAGAACTGCCGGATCTTGAAGCAGCAGGCGCGCGACGCCGACGCGTTGTTGCTCGCCGCCGCTCAGGCGTGAGCAGCGTACGGTGGTGCGGTCGCGTAGTCCGAGGTCATCGAGCAGGGCGCGGGCACGGATGCGGTCATCGCGCTGAAACTGAAGCAGGCCGGCGTGCGCTTTGTAGGCGTAGAGGCGTCCGCACAAAACATTCTGGAGTGCGTCGAGCTGGGGCACGAGGCCGTAGTTCTGGAACACCATGCCGACATCGCGGCTGAACTCTTCGCTTGTATTGTGTCCGCTGGAGCCGGCGACAACCGGGTGACCGGCCACCGTGATGGTGCCGGTTGCGGGTTTGATCTGTCCGCTGAGCGCACGAAGTAAGGTGCTTTTTCCGGCGCCACTGCGGCCGATGATTGCAACCGTCTGGCCGCATGGGAGTTCAAAGTTTACATCGCTCAGCGCGTGAACGGCCCCGTCGCGTCCGGGGTATTCGACGCGGAGATTTTGAACAGAGACTGCAATGGACACGGAGATTATCGATCGAAAGGGGAAACTAGCAGGAAGGTGCGATCGTGGTCAGGGGATTGGGTGAATGAACCGTGTGACCACGATCGCGGATCGTGTATTACATGGGGTAGTCGGTGGCAACCTGTTTGACGGCTTTTTCAAGCGCATGCACGTGTTCTTCGTGTGTGCGCTCGACGAGTTTCTCGGCACCGTAAACACTCTTGAGCAGCGCTTTGTTCTCGGGCTCATTGAGCTCCAGCAACGCTTTCTTCACGTTGTCCTTCACTTCTTGCGGCAACTCGCCGCGGATCGCCAGCAAGTGCGTGGGGACGGGGCCCTGTTTGGCGATGACTTTGACGCGGTCGCGTTGTTCATCGGTCAGGTATTGTTGCAGCGCGTAGTCGGAGGCTGCGGCGGCTTCGACCTTGCCGTTGACGAGGGCAAGCATGGCCTGCTGGTAGCCACCGGCAAAAAGCACTTCGCCGAAGAAATCACGCGGGTTGCCGCCTTCGGGAAGCAGTCCATCATCGATGACTTTGGAGAGCGGGAACAGGTAGCCGGAGGTGGAAGTTGGCGAGGTGAAGGCGATGGTTTTGCCTTTCAGGTCGGCGAGTTCGTTGATGGGGCTGTCTTTGAGGGCGTACCACTGGGAGTGGTAGAAGGGCGCGCCGCGGCGTTCTTCGGCGACGAGGACTTCGGCGTTCGCAGTCTGGTGCGCGATCATGTAGGGCCAGGCGCTGAAGTAGGCGACGTCGGCGTTTTTGCCGCGAAGTGCTTCGACAACAGCCGCGTAGCTGGTGGGCAAAAAGACTTCGGTTTCATAGCCGGTTTTCTCGGAGATGAACTCGGCGAATTTTTTGACGTCGAGCTGCATGCCTTCCGGGTTTTCCTGGGGCTGGAAAGCGAAGGTGATTTTGATCTGCTCGGCCGGTTTCTGGTTGTTGGCGGCTTCCTCGGTCGCAGCGGCGGCCGTGGAATCGGTGTTTTTTGAGGCGTCGCGATCGCAGCCGACAAGGCTTGCGGAGGCGATGATGCCAGCCAGAAGTAAGCCAACGGGGGCAGTATTGCGGCGAGAGAAATTGGTGAAATATTTTGATTTTGAAAGATTGTGCATGACTCCTCCACGTGGTTAACGCGCTATTGATAATAGATCACGTCGAGGAGTCAAGCAGATATTGAAACTTGGTTTCAATATCTGCCTCGCTTTCAGGAGGGAGGAAAGAGGCTCAGGCGGAGGTCTGATTGCGCTCGATGGCTTCAAACAGGGCACGGAAGTTTCCGCCGCCAAAGCCCTGGTCGCCTTTGCGCTGGATGAGTTCGATGAAGAAGGGGCCGGCTTCGGGCTCATCATAAAGAAGCGCGGCTTCTTTCATGAAGATCTGAAGTAGGTATTTTTCGTCGGCGCCGTCAATCTGTACGCCGGTTTTGGCAAGGACGTCGTAGTCTTCGTCGATCTTGGTGACGCCCTGTTCTTTGAGGCGCGCGGGCGACTGGTCGTAGTAGGCCTGGGGCGTGTCGAGGAATTCGATGCCGAGTTCGCGCATCTCATCTACGCAGCCCACGATGTCGTCGACGCCCATCGCAGCGTGCTGGATGCCGCCGCCACCGAAGTCTTCCAGATATTTCTGGATCTGGGAGGCGTTGAAAAACGGGCGACGGGGTTCGTTGTTGGCGAACTTGATACCGCTTTCTGGATCCCACATAACGATCGATTTTAAGCCCGAGCCGGACTGGCGAGTGGGATCGAGGTCGCTTGTGTGGAACTCGATTTCCCAGAACTGCTCCATGCCCAGGACATCGCGGAACCAGTCCACGAGCGGCTTCAGGGTGCGCACGTTGCTGGTGAGGTGGTCGATGTAGGTGAAGTTGAAGCGGTTGTTGCCGCCTTTGTTGAGGACTTCGAAGCCGGGCGCATAGGCCGGATAGTTGGTTTTTTCAACGAACCCGTAGGTGGTGTTGCCAAGCGGGCTTGCGATTTCAAAGGAACGATAGGTGCCGCCGTCGGGCGTGGTCACGGTGCGAATATCGTCGAGCGGGGTTCCGCCGCGGGCTTCGACGGTGCGAAAGGCGTGCTCGATGTCTTTGACGCGGAAGTTTACGGTGCCGATGCCGGCCGAATGAAATTTGCGATGGTAGGCAGCCCAGGAGTCAGGGCGCAGAGACTTGACGACCTCAATGCGGAGATCTCCGCCCTCATAGACTTCGCTGCGATCGCCGGTCTGGGCTTCGAGCTCGGGGGTGGAGCGTGCGGTCAGCTTGAAATCGAGCTTGTCGATATAGAACGTACGGCTGCGGTCGAGATCAAGGGTAACAAAGCGAAGGCCGTCGTATCCTGTAATTCCAAGGTTCTTGATTTGCGACATGAGCATCTCCTGTGGGGCAAAGATTGCCAGAACGAAGCGTTCAGCGAAGGATTACGCCAGCTGTCAGCCCTTAAGATTCTGGGTTTCTTGCCGATTCTGGTTGTTTGGTGTGTTCACCGGGCTAACTGGTAGCGAATAAATTGGGGGCTGTAAAGTGATCAGGGGTATCGATTGCGACAAATTCACGGGCGTCTGGCGACACGCAAGAAAGCGGGCAGATTACGCCCGGTTTGAAAGTTCATTCTTGCGCCAGCGGAAAAGTTCTGATTAGGCTCGTTTTCAACACCCACATCAGAGAGCCCGAGTGCAGCCAGTGGCATCTCTTCTTAACCGGCGCATTGAGAAAGCGTTTTTCATGGGGAAAGGCCTTTTTCAAACGCATTTTGGAAGGAGTCCGTCATGTCAGGTATTTCGAAAGTCACTGTCGATCGTGAGCGAATCATCCAGAACGTCATCCATGCCGTGGATCACCACCTGGTTCCCAACGCCGAACAGGTCGTCGCCGGCATTTTTGGAGGTCAGGCGCCGGTTCACTTGACCCCGCAAGAACTGTGCACTGCCATTCGCCACACACTGGCCCAAAAAATGGAAGCCGAGCGCGACGCCGACATGGCACTCGCCCTCGACGAGTTCGAAACCAAGGAAGCCCGCATGATGCGTGACGAGGCATTCGGCACCAAATCCGAGCGTTTGCGCGCCCTGCGCAACGGTATGTTGGCTAGCTACGGCGAGCAAACGCTGGAGATGTATGGTATGAAAGAGGGGGTGCCCGAGGTTCCCCACCGCCTGGTCCCCTACGCCCTCAACATTGCTCAGCGCCTGGAAATGCGCCCGCTCACCCAGGCCCCCCGCGCTTTCATGCCCGCTTTTGACAGCGCTGCCATCGCCGCCGATATCCGCGTTATGGCCGAGGCCCTCCAACACGGCATCGACGAAGTCGGACGCGAAACCCGCGAAGACCAGCTGGCCCGTGCCCGCCGCGACGCCGCCCGCGAAGAATCCTGGCGCACCTACCAGGCCCTGACCACCACCGTCGAAGGCCTGTTCCGCCTGATCGATCGCAACGATCTGGCCAATCGGGTACGCTTGACCGGTCGCCGCCGCGCCGGCTTGCCGGAGCCCGAAGACCTGGAGTTCGATGACCTTACCGTCGACAAGGCTCACAACGAGCCCGCCCGCGAACCCGCGCCAGCTACCGACGAAACCTAAAAAGCCTTCATTTTGCAGCCTGAAGCGATCTTAAGATTCAAAGACCCTTCAGGCTGCAGCCTGGAGCCCCGCGCCGGCACCAGCTCGCTTTAATCTCCAGATTAAGGCCATTTGCGGGTGCGGCGGTCCGGGCAAATCCCTCCACAATCCATCTCGAAGTCTCGTAAGCTTCTCAGCACACTCCAGGTTGCACCTGGAAACGATCTTGGTTTTGAAACTCCCTCCAAGCGCAGGTTTTGCGGGGGGGTTGTTTCAGGGGCGTAATCCTCTCGGTGAGGGAAACAATGTGGGGTGATCTTCGCGCGGGCGGGGGCCGCCTCTGTTTAGAGGCGGAAGGATCCCTTCAACGAGGTCTTCGCTAAGACTTCGGAGCCTAGCTTCAAAGGGGCCGCCTCTGTTGAGAGGCGGAAGGACACACCGCCCGCCCGGGAAGTTTTCCGAGTAACGATTGCTTCAAAGGGGCCGCCTCTGATTAGAGGCGGAAGGACGTGGTCGCGGACGGCCTTCACGTTCGATCCCATCTGCTTCAAAGGGGCCGCCTCTGATTAGAGGCGGAAGGGAATCCTAAACCGAACAGACCGCAAGGCGCTTGCTTTGGCTTCAAAGGGGCCGCCTCTGATTAGAGGCGGAAGGTCTTTAGGCTTACAGGTAGGTACACTAGGGTAAGCCTGAAGCTTCAAAGGGGCCGCCTCTGATTAGAGGCGGAAGGCTGATACAGGCAAAGCAACAATCCGCGCATAGTGCGTAAAGTTGCCCCGCTTTCGTGGACACTTAAGCAGCTCGGGTTTTCTTCCCTTGCTGATACTTTCGTTCAAACTCGATAGGCGAATGATATTGCAATGATGAGTGCCTTCTGTGCGGGTTATACCAGCCTTCGATGAATTCAAAGATTGCCTGTCTGGCCTCACCGTGAGTCCCAAACGGCCTGCGATCTAGAAGCTCGCATTCAAGGGTGGCAAAAAAACTCTCGCACATGGCGTTGTCGTAGCAATCTCCGACACTGCCCATCGAGGGTTTAATGCCAGCCTGATTGCATCGTATGCCAAAGTCGATTGAGGTGTATTGACTGCCCTGATCAGAGTGATGAATGACTTCGGCTGGCTGACGTTGACGGATAGCCATCTCAAGAGCTGCCAGAACCAGCGAATCCTCAAGATGCGGTTCGATGGACCAGCCAACGATTCGACGGCTGAATACATCGAGGACTACCGCCAGATAAATAAAGCCCTGAGCCGTTGGGACGTACGTGATGTCGGCTACCCACAGGGCGTTTGGGCGATTTGCCGAAAAATTACGGTCCACCAAATCCGGCGCCGGTCGAGCACGCGTTGCACGAACTGTGGTTGTCACAAACTTACGGCGCGTTACGCCGCGTAATCCGGCCTGTTTCATCAGCCGTGCCACGCGTTTTTTACTAACAAAGACACCGTGTGCCTGGCGCAACTCCGCGTGAATACGAGGTGCCCCGTACGTTGCGTGGCTTCGGTTGTGGATTTGCTCGATCAATATCATCAGTTCGGCATCTTCTTTGGAGCGTTTAGACGCATTACGATTAAGCCATGCATAGTAGCCGCTGGTTGAGACACCCAGCACGCGACACATCATGGTTACTGAATAAAAGGCCCGGTGCGCTTTTACGAACCCGAAAGCTATTTCAGGACGGTCTTCTGGGCGAACCAGACCGCGGCTTTTTCCAATATTTCGCGCTCCTGCTTGAGCGTTGCCACTTCTTTTCGTAACCGATTTAGCTCGGCACGCTCATCGTCTGTCAGCTCCTGCTCTTTTACAGGCCCGGCGTTCGCCTTTTTGATCCATGCTCTGATGGTATATTCCGAAGGCTCAAAATCGCGTACAAGACTTGCAATCGTGCGACCACTGCGATGCAGGTTAATAATTTGTTCGCGATACTCTGGCGGATAGGGGGGACGTGTTGATGACATATTGAATCTCCTTTGTAGACCTACTCACTATAGTCCACAAAAGCGGGGCAACTCCAACTCGAATCACTATCCATCGCTTCAAAGGGGCCGCCTCTGATTAGAGGCGGAAGGATGTATGCAGCCACGTAGCTACACCCGAGCATCCCCACGCTTCAAAGGGGCCGCCTCTGATTAGAGGCGGAAGGGCGGCCCTGTGCCGTGAGGCGCTACCACGGTTCCGACAAGCTTCAAAGGGGCCGCCTCTGATTAGAGGCGGAAGGCGGATTTGACCATCGAGAATGTTGAAGATGCCATCACGCTTCAAAGGGGCCGCCTCTGATTAGAGGCGGAAGGAAGAAACTTCCGCTGCGTCTTCGGCTCGGTTTGCGAGGCTTCAAAGGGGCCGCCTCTGATTAGAGGCGGAAGGATGCTGGCTGCCAGAGAGTCGATGTAGACGGTTACAGTGCGCTTCAAAGGGGCCGCCTCTGATTAGAGGCGGAAGGATTTGCCCGGCCCACTGCACCGAATGCGGAGAATACGGCTTCAAAGGGGCCGCCTCTGATTAGAGGCGGAAGGAACGGATTGGAACCGAAGCGAACTTGAAGGCAAGTCGCTTCAAAGGGGCCGCCTCTGATTAGAGGCGGAAGGGTGGACAGCATCGCGGCATCAATCGCCAGCTACATCGGCTTCAAAGGGGCCGCCTCTGATTAGAGGCGGAAGGGCCCTTGGCATCGCCGCAGAAGGCTGGGCAATACTCGTGCTTCAAAGGGGCCGCCTCTGATTAGAGGCGGAAGGGACAAGGCGACGCCTTCCTGGACGATTCCGCTCACGGGGCTTCAAAGGGGCCGCCTCTGATTAGAGGCGGAAGGTAGAAGTTGAGATTAAGCTGTTACGCGAGGAGATTTCGCTTCAAAGGGGCCGCCTCTGATTAGAGGCGGAAGGCACAAAATCCACTTCATCCATTTTACAACCTCCTCAAATGCTTCAAAGGGGCCGCCTCTGATTAGAGGCGGAAGGAACCTGACCGGCGCGAACCTATCGGTTCGTGATGACGCTTCAAAGGGGCCGCCTCTGATTAGAGGCGGAAGGTTCCGTAAATCCAATCTTCTCTTAGTCCCTGAAAACCGAGCTTCAAAGGGGCCGCCTCTGATTAGAGGCGGAAGGAAGCACGTCATCATATATACGAACCACCCTTGGGTTAAGCTACATCGGGCCCCCCTCGGATTTGAGGGGCAAGGGGGGGGCGTTAGGTGTTGATGGGATGGACTCAACCTTGCTTCAAAGGGGCCGCCTCTGATTAGAGGCGGAAGGTGGAAAAACCGGCGGGTGCCGGAGTTGTCAGTGGAAGCTTCAAAGGGGCCGCCTCTGATTAGAGGCGGAAGGAGAAGAACACATGTTGAATCTTAAAGCAAGAATGGAGCTTCAAAGGGGCCGCCTCTGATTAGAGGCGGAAGGAAACACGTCATCGGCGGCAATATCACACAGGATGCGTGGCTTCAAAGGGGCCGCCTCTGATTAGAGGCGGAAGGCGGGTAGTCCGTTCGTCGGTTCCAAAACCTCGAACTCGCTTCAAAGGGGCCGCCTCTGATTAGAGGCGGAAGGGGCACTGCCTGAATCCGTTGTGAAAACAGGCTTTTAGGGAGCTGATTTCGAGCGTGAGCGAAATATGGTAGATGCGACCTGTAAAATGTAGCATTGTTGGGAGGTTTGGTGGGTGTTAATGTGTTTTGTTTCAATGGCTTAGGCTGGTTTCGAGCGTCTCCCTGGTTTTGCGCGTCATGTCGACGCTCGCCGAGCGATTCAATGAATCTATGATAGCATAATACTCTAAAAGATAAAGGCGTGTCGTTCGGGATGCGTGTAGGGTAAGCCCAGAGATAGGACGGATTGACGGGCGCGACCGTCGTAAGGACCGAGGTCAAAAAAGAGAATTTGGTCCTGGGTTTTATGGATGAACTCGTCGAGTCCGGCGTAGAGTTCGGCCAGGTCGCGGGGGCTGAGTTCGCATCGAAATACGGAGTATTGAATGTGATTGCCCCATCGGCGCATGTATTGAAAAACTTTGCGCAGGCGCTTCGCGTCGCAGATGTCATAGGTGACGATATAAACGTTCATTGAGACTCCTATCAAATATTGTGGTTGGGCGCGATTAGCGGGTGCGAAATGAGGGCATTGTATCGAGTTCTCCTGTCAGAACGCGGGTAAGTAGTCGTGCCTGGACGTGAAGGACGCGGCGATAGGAGATGCGGTAGCCAAAAATTGGATGTGTGACGAGCTCATCCATGCGGCGTTCATAGGATTGAATGAGTTTCTTGCGAGCCTGCGGTTTCATGGTGACGGCCTGGCCAGTGTAGGTAAAGTCATCGGCCTTGATCCAGCCGCGGCGAATCATCGTTAAAACGGAAGAATCGACGATGAGAGGTCTGTAAGGTTCCATAAGATCAAGCGCCATGGATGGCCGCCCATGGTGTGGCGTATGGAAAACACCTAAGAAAGGATCGAGTCCGCAGGCAGAGGCGGCCAGTGTGCAATCTTTGGCAAGCAGCGCATAACCAAAGGAGAGCAGTGCATTGGTAGGATCTCGGGGAGGTCGTCGTGACCGTCCGTTCATGGCAAACACGGCATCGGATTCGGCTAGAAACGAACTGTAAACACGCCAGAAAATCCGTGCGGCCGTGCCTTCCAGGCCAAGCAATGATTCGGCGGAAGTTGCCTCTTCAGCGCTCTTTCGGAGTCTGTCTAAATCGTCCAGTTCTCGGGCGAGCGAAGGGGTGTTCGCTTCGGAGAAGGATGTTGAACCGTGGATTTCTGCTTCGTTGTTTGCGGTGACGTTTCGGCGTAAAAGCGTGCGCGCATTGGCGATCTTATCGGCGATTAACACACGTGCGATCTCCAGAGCTCTGGGCGTTTCGTGTGTTTTAAATTGCGCGATGCGAATTTGAACCTGGCGGCTGCCGAATCCATCGGTGCGCCCATAAAACCAGCCAGAGCTGGAGAAAAAAGAAAGCGGAATATCGTTTCGCAAGCATGCCTGGATTGCTTGTGTAGTGATCTGGATGGCACCCATCAAATTGACCTGGCTGATTTGACCCAAACCGACTTCCTGCTCGGTTTCAGAGGAGTCTTTTCTTGGCGTTATTTTCAGGCAATGAGCACTGAGTCCGATTCGTGTGCCAGCTTCTTGAATGTAAAGTGGCAAAGCGTCGTCACGAGGAGAAAATACACGACGAACCGGCTGAAGTGCGTTTTCAGGCTGGTTTTCCAGGAGAAGTTCGGATTCTGATGATAAGTGACAGTGCCCGAGTGCATTGACTTCGTCGGGCTGGCAGATTGCATGAAGAGAGCAGCCAAAACATTTTGGATCATCGAGCAGCGGTGGTGTTGGAGCGGTTGTATATAAGCACTGGCGGGCTTGTTCAGTGGCTGTGAGTGCTTCTTGAATGAGCTCATCGCTGAGTTCACAAACTACGCGTTTGCGAGCGCTGTGATACCAGGCGGCAAATCGAGTGACATCATAGCCGTGGGCGCGAAGCAGCAGAGCTTGCAGTGTGAGTTGAACACGGTCAGGCTTCCAGAGCGTGTTACCAGCATCAGGTTTGCCCTTTTTGGTATCGACCGGCATGACCTGGTTGGGAAGTTCTTCGGGTATAATGTGATCAATCATCGCACTTACGCCGATTTCTGGATGCGAGAGCCATAGCGAACGTGCGTGCCATCCAGCGGCTACAGCCATACTTTTTGGAGCGTTGTTGTCGTCGTTGTCGTTGTTATCTCGTTGCGGAGCGTCGATGTTGCCGCCGGGGTGATCTACGCGTTTATGCACGCGCCGCCCTTCGATGGTATGTTCATTATCGGTGAATTCACCGGCCACCTGTTCAAGCCAAAATAAGCGAGGGCAAAATACATAGGTGTTGACGCCGCGTGCGGTAACGTACTGGTCTTCCTTGAACATGGCTGCTTCCCCCTGAGTGGGTGCGTATAAAACGACGGGTTGGGATGAAAATATGTGCATTCCGGTGGGTTTCATACCACCGGAAAACACGATCCTATGGGGTTTTGTCAAAGATTCTTGTAATCATGGAAGAGGTTACAATGGAGAAATAGCTTTGAATAGCCCCAGACCAAAGTGAGCGCCGTAGCCCAGAGCCAGGGGACCTTGAATGGGCGATTGGAAAACGATTTCAAAGCCATGACCAGTGGCGTTGCTGGCGCGTCTGCCGCCACCGGATTGGCGGTCGATGCGAAACTCGAGCCAGCCAGTTTCTTTGCCTGCAAGGTTTACGGTGTTGAGGGGACTAATTTTGAGCGGATGGGGAAAGCCTTGTACCCGGAGCAGGCGGAGTAATTCGTGCTGTGGGGAGTCGATTTGCAGGCCGTTTTCATCGAGTTTGGGACGGCCATCCTTGTATCTTTTGGGGTGGCGCGTGGGGATAAAAGGCGTAGAGGAGCGCCAGTGAGTAGAGCTGGCGAGCAGCGGTGATTGGGCGGCGCGCTTATCGTGTCCGCCGACGTCCTCGGGCCGGCCAAGGCTGAGTAAGACGAGCTGGATATTATGTCCGCCGTGCCCCCAAATACCTCGTTTTTGGAGGCCATGAAATGCCTGGATAGCGGTTGCATCAAATCCCATCGGGGCATGGATGGTCACGTGGGTGATTTTTCCGCTACTATCGTTGGCTTCGCATAAAATATAGGCGTGGCTGTGATCTGCCAGACGATTTCCGTCGGCATCGCGGCCGCTGAAAACCGGGGCGCCGTCGCTGTGGCTCAGCAGGCCTTTTCGAATACGATCGGTGACGGAAATGGTATCGATGAGTCGTGGCAAAACATTGCTGCTGATAGAGAAATACGCCGTGGTCGGCAGATTCTTATTCATAGACTGAATACGTGCGCTGGTGGCGCGCGTGAGAAGTTGAGGCCGGGCGTAATCCGTCCATTCGCTGGCCGGCGGACGGCTCCAACCTTGTTTTTTTAAGTCGCCCGTCGAAGCTTCAAGCGCATCGATAAGGGTTTCCGGCAGTTTTCCGTTGATTTCTTTCTTATTTGCGGTCGAAAGTGTCGGTTTTTTGCCAAGATTGGTCAGTTCTCCGATCTTGCGCGTGGTTAAATCCTGGTACTGTTGCGTGCGCCATGCTTGAAATTTCTGCGCTGGCATGGCTCTGAGAACGCGGGTTCGTTCCATGCCGGCCGGCGTCGGATCTTGCTGAGAAAGTGGAAATGCGTTGGGTTTAAGGTCTTTGATTTCTTCGGCATCGACCAGACGCAGCGCTACCCAGGATTCTGCACGTCCGAGATAGCCGATACGTTGCACAACTTGAGCAATTGCATCGTGTTGTGCCCGGGACAGCTCGGCGTCAGGCCACCATACGTAGGCTGGCAGTGAAGTGTCGACATCGAGAAATGTATCGAAAATCAGTGAAGTCGAACCTTTATAAACGGGCATATAATGCCGCGTGTGCGCGGATGTAGCGGCGGGCAGCCGGTAGGACGGCAAAGTTTCGGCGAGCTTTTCGAGCGCGCTGTTTAGATCCTCACGGTTGATGTCGTTGTGGTTTTTCAGGTGATATGTGGCCAGAAAAGCACGGAAAATGCGCCACGGCGCTGGCGGCCACTCGACCACGCCCTCATTGACCTGGCGATCCCAGGGCGTGGCGTGAAAACGCCGGGTTAAAAATTCGATACGTAGTGCAAGCATCGGAAACCTCGCGTGAAAAACTCATGCCTTGTAGATGACTTCGGTGATGGCGGGGCTTGCAAACGAATTGCGGCAGGCGGCGATCAGGGAAGGTAGGGTTTCGCTCAATTCTCCCAGCGAAGGCACCTGAAAATTACTTGGACGGCGAATCTGCAGCTCGCCGACGGGTTCCAGGTCGCAGGCTGTGCGCAGGCGAAGGCCGCCATGTAGTAGCGCCTGGATTTTGAAGAGCGACACGGCAATCAGTAGGTTTTCGGCATCCAGGCCCAGGCCATATCCGCGGATCTGGGCAAGGTCGAGGTTGAAATATGCTTTGATGTTTCCGGTGAATTCGTTGCGGTGGAAGGGGACGTTACCAAAGCCTTTTTTGGTATCACCGGAAGGATCGACGCGATCGTTTTTGACGCCGCCGCTGGCTGCAATCGTGACGTTTTCGGCCTCAATAAAGGACGACAACACGCGTGGTAAGCGCAAGCGGCCGCCTGCCAGATCGCTTTTGGCCAGAAAAATACCGTGGATCAGGCTGTTTACATCGTATTTGAACAGGGTGTTGGCAAAATCGCGCAGATTGACTGCACCCTTTTCGAGAGAGGCAACCTCGCTTTTGAGCGTATTGAAAAAGCTTTTGTCTTTGCCTTCGAGGATATACGGGCTGTTCAGGCGATGTGATTCGAGCAGGGAATTGGTGAGTGGTGCGCCGTCTTCGGTTTTGACATTTACGTAGGACAGCCCGCGCAAGGGCTGAACCAGGTCTTGTGCGGCTTCATCCCAGCAAATTGCTTCCAGGCGATTGGCCATACTCTGTGCGGATTCGACCAGCAGCATCGAGGAACCATCATAAAGCTGGTATTCGGCAGCGCCCAGATCGGGAAATCCGGTTGGCTGAAAGCGCGTGCCC
Organism: Lujinxingia vulgaris; assembly: GCA_040393065.1. Lineage (GTDB taxonomy): Bacteria > Myxococcota_A > Bradymonadia > Bradymonadales > Bradymonadaceae > JACCWM01. Next base: position 25,201 of record JBEBUW010000006.1, read on the forward strand.
TGGACCGGGCGCAGTTCCACGTCGATTAGCAGGCGAGGGGCATTGGCAAGGGCGTTGAAATTCATGAGAAACTCCGTTGTTTTGTGATCAAGGGGTGTATGAAAAAACTAAAAAACAGGTGTATTGTTTGTAAGTGATTCACTGATATCAGCGTTGGAATCGCTTTCGGGCCGAAGAACAGCCTCACGCAAAGAGGCAAGGCTTTTCTGGGAGAGCGGAAAGAGCAAAGCAGCCGCCGCGCGTTGCACTACCACTCCGCGAAGCGGTGCGACGTCGACTGCCGGCACAAGTCCGCTGGCTCGCAGTCGTCTGGCAGCTTGTTGCGTTGCGCGCGGCCCATCGCCACTGGCAGCCTGCCGATGAATTGCCGGGACGATGGGGATTTTGATGTCGTCTGTATCCGTACTTTTTGAAGAGCCAGGAAAGCAGAGTTTCAGCAGTGCAAATGCAGCGCCCGGAAGCGGTCTTGGACCACTGGCGCGGGCGAGAGGCATGCCGTGAACTGCGGGCCAATCCAGCAGAATCATCGCCCAGATCAGGCGTTGCAAATGTGAGTCATCCACCTGGCCATGAATAAAAGCGCTGACGTCGCGCAAATCCGCCTGCACGCGGCTCTGGTCTGGATAGCTCGACTCGCCAGATTGCACTGCGCGGATCAGGCGTCTGCTGAAGATTTTGTTGAGGCTGTTTATCAGGTTTCCATCGTGCCAGACGATGTCGCGGCTGAGGTTGTCTTGCCAGTTTACGCGGAGGCCGCCATTCTTTTTTACCCGGGTTGAAACCGGTTCCAGATGCGCGCGAAATGCTAAGGCATCTGTCCCCAATCTTGCATAAACAGATGCAAGGCTTGCCGCCAGCCGTAGCTCTGCGGAACCGTCGTCAGCGGCTTGGAGCCAGCGCTGACTTAAGGGAGGAATGGGGCGAAGAAACGCTTCCTGGGTCCATTTGAACGAACTGGCCATTGCTTTTTCGCATTCTCCAAGAGCGATCAAAACGGCCTGTACGCGACGCGGTCCGCTGGACTGGCAGAGTGCAAAAATAGCTTCTTCGAGGTTGTGAAGCGTGCGCCTGAGCGAAGCGGGTGCTTTGTCGCTGCCAGCTTTGTAGCGAAAATCATTCAGCCAGCCATCGATTTCCATCAAGAGATTGACTTCCGGGCGTTTGGAAACTGTCAGGCGGTTGAGCGGAACGGCGAAGAATGCGCGGCCATTTCGTTCCTGAAGGCCATAGCGTTGGAATGCTGATAAACCGCGATCTACACCGAGCGCAGAGATTGCCCGTGCAAAGTCGACGCCATCGCGTGCCGGGCGTTTACCGAGACGCACGCGGCCTTCGCTCATCAGCGTGCTGATTTCTGCGTTGGAGGCGGCGCGTTCCCAGAGTGGAACCCATAGTTCTGCACGTGAACCCGGCTCATCACTTGCTGCGGCGCTTCCATAACCGACTGCGGAGGCACGCACGCTGAATGGCGCGCTCATTGCACCTGAAACAGCAGATTCCAGCTGTTTGACGGAGGCGGCTGCAAAAGAAAGCGAGCCTTCAATCATGAAGATGAAATCCCAGGGATTGGTCAAAGAGTCCGAGGTAAACCCGGATGTTGCGTTCGGGCCGCCAGCCGCTTGCGGGAAAAACTGTCCTATTGCTGCGGCTTTCGACAATTCCGAGTGATTTTCATCGAATAAGGCGGTTTGCAGCCATGCTCTGCTTAAAGGTTGTGCGTTGCCGGTTTGAAGATCAATAACGTCAGCGATTCGCTGCATAAAGTTATTGATAAAGTCGAGGCGGCCGTCGTTTCCACCGGTTCCAAGAATCGGCGGAAACCGCGTGCCGCCTTCGGTCAGGACGATGGCGGCATCGAGCCAAGGCAAAAACGTATCGGAAAGATTGCTTCGTAACGCGCTCAAAAAACGATCTTTTTCGCCTTTTTCGGCCGTCGACATTTTGTCCTGATAGCCGAGTCTTCTCATCAGGTTAAAGGTTTGGTCAATGACTTCACGATAGCTTTCAAGCCGTGTGGTTGTACTGTTCTGAATCGCGACCACCGGTGCAGCAGGTCCGCTCAGATCGAAGCCACCGCCGCCATTCCAGGGCGTAACAGCCGGGGTGGGGCGATATTCTTCGAGGAAAAACTCGAGGAGTTCTTCGCGAGTAAGACGGGTTTCGAGCACAAAAGTATCTTGTTTCCAGTAGCCTCGCGCTGTGGCGTCTTTTTGTTCGGAAACCAGGCGCAGCACGGCCAGTGCTTTGAGGTAATGGGCGAGCGGCGTGGGTGCGCAGCCCTGGAGATAGTGGGTTTGGCGCGCGGCGTCAGACATATTGAACTCCTTGAGCGGTGGCCGAATGGGGGGCGGATTGTCTGGCAGACTCAGATTCTTGAGCACTTGCGCGCTGGTCGGCCGCACGCAGTAAAAGTTCCCAGAAACTCAGGCGGAAGGGTCCTAGATGTGGGTCATTGCGCAGGGTGAGCGTGCGTTCAAGCCAGCTATTGGGGCCGAGTTGCATGAGTTCGAGGGAGAGGCGGATGGCGTTGATTGTCTGGCCATCGGGCAGCGTCATTTCTGGTAAGGTGTCGCCGTGCCAGATGCCGCGAGCAAACAATCCGAGTGTGTCTTGCGTCGGTTGTTTTTCTCCAGGCATCGAGCGAATCGAAAGTCGAACGCGGCCATGGTGTGCGGCGATGATGTAGGCAATCAGATTAAGTTCTTCTGGCGAAAGCGATGTGTTTTCGCTTTCGTTGTGCTGCAAAAATGCCAGGGCAGAAGCTAACTCATGGCGAAATCCGGTGCGGGAATAGCGCTTCATGAAACCATCTGATTTGGCCCATAACTCGGTCGAGGCTGAGGCGGAGTTATCGGATTCTCGAGCCGTGTTTAGAGCCTCTTGAAAGACAAAATGTGCTTTGCCGACGTCATGCCAGGCTGCGGCGGTTTGCAGGTTTTCGGTGTCTTGCACGTTGAGGCCGAGTGATTTGGCAATATGCGTTGCCATTTGTGTGACATTGTGGAGATGCACCTTGAGTTCAATGGGGTATCGAGCGAGGGAAAGTGGGTCGCTGTCATTTGTAACAGGGACTTTTGTGGAATCTTGGAGGCGGAGAGGTGGAACTTCCCGGGATTTTTTACTTACGTCGCCTGTCCAGCCGAGTTGAGGCTCGTATCCACCAGTCTGCGTACTGAGTAAAAGTATCTGGCCGGGGCGAGGATTTTCTACGCTTGTCCAGATTCCTTCGAGCGCATCCCAGCTCCATGCCTTATGGTTTTGGTTTTTTAGTTTCGTTAAGAAGACGCGTGCTGCGCCCAGTGAAACTCTGCAGAGTTCGTCGCGATGCGCCGAACTGAGCATTTCTGAAGAGTTGGGATCTTCACCTTCCCAGGCGCGCCAGAAAAACAGAACGTCGGTGTCGTTACCGTCGCGGACATAGCGAGAAACATCGAGATCGTCACCGGATAAGTCAGGGGTTGTATCAAAGAGATCGAGTAGATCTTTGCGGCGGATGACCGGACGAAATATTTCGGGCGGCTGATACGAAACTTGCGAAAGGCTCTGGGGACCGACATCCGAAACGGTTTGGAGGAGTTCTTTAGATGTTTTTAAATCAGATTCTGCGTAGGGCAGAATCACTCTTTCTGGCAGCGAATCCAGATCGAAGTCGATGAGATAAATCTTGGCCTCTGTAAATTCACCCCCTCGGTTACACCGGCCAAAGCGTTGAACGAGCGACGACCAGGGTGCAAGCTCGGTGAACATCGTGCGCGCAGAAACGTCGACGCCGGCTTCGATGGCCTGAGTTGCCACCACGATCCGGTCACCTTCTTGGAGTAAGATCTCCTGGGCAGCACGGCGCTCTGGAAGGCGAAAGCGCGAATGAATCAGCGCAGTGTTTGCAGACGTCCGCTGATGGTTTTTGAGTAAGGCTTCATAAATCTGGCGTGCGCGCGAAACACTGTTCACGATCACCAGCGTCAAGCTTCCGGGCTGATGAGCGTGTTCAATTTGTTCGGCGAGTTGTCTAGCATACGTAGCTTTTTCGTTGTCTTTGTCGAGGCGAATACCTGCAACTTGTATAAGTTTCGGGGCATTGAGTCGTTGCAGAATGCGAGGATTACTATGATCTTCCGCACCGAGCGTAGCCCGATTCCAGCCAGAATGCGGCTCAGGATGATCGACGGTTGAAAGCTGTTTGTTTCCTAGCGTAGCGCTCATCCACAGAGATTTTGAAGGTGCGAAAGTTCCAAGGGCCGTGCGAAAACCTTCAAGTTGTGCGCTGGTTTCTACCGCTACGCCCATGAGCTGCGTTTCGTCAAAAATCCACATTGCATCATTGTGGAGCGCGCCAAAAATCATCGGCCAGGTGAATCGACTCATACCGTACGCACGCATCAAGGCTGCCGAAATCAGCATATCTTGTGTGCCGATCAGAATGGCCGGTTGTTCCAGATTTAAGACCCAGGTATGGTCGTTGGATTCGCCTCCCATTAAGAGATGAACGGTGGGTGTTTGCAGGGCTCGATCTTTAAAAGCATCATGGAGCTTTCTACACCAACTGCTTGCCTGGTCTACTGTTTGCTCAACGAGTGTGCGCATTGGCAAACAGTAGACCAGGCGTCTGGGTGCACTGCTATCTTGCTGGTAGTGGCGAAACAGCCAGCTCAGCACCACGGCGGCTGTTTTGCCGAGTCCTGTCGGAATATCCAGCACTTCTGGCCACTCATCCTGCGCCAGCCGATCCTGATAGGGATAGGGTGTATGACCACTCGCCAGCTCAAAAAAGGCAGTATAATCCATAACCGTCTTGCTCCTAAACAACGGCAGTTTTCATGCGGTTGTTTTGCATTTCTTCGACCTGTGAAGGTTTCCGAAACGTGAAAGTTCCCTCTGTCGTGATTTTGAAACCAGTGTTGAATCGAAGTATTGGAGATAGGAGTCAGCGTGTCAATATGTAGTTTTTTGTAATTTTGGCGAGTTTTGATCGGAATTGGATAAAATAGATGTCGGCATGGGGCAGCTCGTGATTCATTCAAAGCTGACATGAGAATAAGTTGCACAAAGTATGTGGGGACCAGAGTCTAGATGTGGATTCTATCTGTTCAGGTATTTGGGATAGCTGAGGGTAGGGCGGGTGGGGGATGTCGGTAAAATTCTTGAAATGCACGCTAGGCATTTAAGGGGGGCTGGATTAGTTTGGTCAGGTAGCAGGTATGTGGTTATCGAGAAAACTTATAGGTTTGTGAGTCTGGGAGAGAGGGCAATGGAGGTATTTCGGATAGAGCGACCGGTGGAGCAGACGATTCCGGTGGTGGTGGGTGTTCCGCATGCGGGGGATTGGATTCCGGACGAGGTTCGGGCGGAGATGATCATCGGGGATCAGGTGTTGCGGCGAGATCTGGATCTGTATGTGGACAAGTTGTGGCGACAGGCGCCGGCGCTGGGGGCGACGTTGTTGGTGTCGCATGTGTCGCGTTATGTGGTGGACTTGAATCGTGCGCCGGATGATGTTTCGCCGTTGACGGTGCAGGGCGGCGTGCGGGTGGCAGCGCCCGGGTATTATCAGGATCGTGGGGTGGTGTGGCAGACGACGACGGCGGGTAAGGCGGTGATGGCGGGTCCGATGACGGCGGAGCAGTTTCAGCGGCGGATTGCAAAGTACTATACGCCTTATCATCAGGCGTTGGCGGCTGAGATTGAGCGGGTGCGTAAGAAGTTTGGTTTTTGTGTGCTGTTGGACGGGCATTCGATGCCGTCCACGGGACGTCGCGGACACACCGATCCGGGCAGTCAGCGGGCACAGATTGTGCCGGGTGACGTGGATGGTGCGTCGTGTGATCGGACGCTGCGCTTTGTGGTGGAGGAGAACTATCGCGAGCACGGCTATAGCGTGCGGTCCAACGAGCCCTATAAGGGCGGCTGGATTACGCGGAAGTACGGGGAGCCGTCGCGGCGGATTCATGCGATTCAGATCGAGGTGCGCCGGGATCTGTATATGAATGAGCGGACGTTTCGTGAGGAGCAGCCGGGAATGGACCGGCTGACGGCGGCGTGCACCGATTTGATCACGAAGGTTGCGGAACTCGAATACTAAGGCCGGGTATTGCGGTGCGGCCTTATTCGTTTTCGAGGATTGCTGCGACTTCGTCGGAGATGTCGAGGTTGTGGTAGACGTTTTCGACGTCGTCGTCGTCTTCGAGTAATTCGAGCAGCTTCATGTTGGCGCGGACTGCGTCGATGTCAGGTGCGACTTTGGTTTCGGCGGACTTGGTGAGTTCGTCGTCGAGGAACTCCGTGTATCCGTTGGCGACCAGGACGTCGCGGATGTTCATGTACTCGTCGGGCGGGGTGATGATGGTGATGATGCCGTCTTCATGCTCGAAGTCCTCTGCGCCGTTTTCCAGGGCAAGCTCCATGAGTGCTTCGACGTCGGAGACGGTCTCGTCGGCCAGGGAGATGATGCCCTGTTCGTGGAACATCCAGGCGACGCAGCCGTCCTGTCCGAGGTTTCCGCCGTTTTTGGAGAATGCGAACCGGACGTTTCCGACGGTGCGGTTTTTGTTGTCGGTTGCACCTTCGACCAGGATGGCGACGCCGCCGGGGCCGTAGCCTTCGTAAGTGAAGGCGGCGAAGTTGGAGCCTTCGAGCTGTCCGGTGGCTTTCTGGATGGCACGCTTGATGGTGTCGGCGGGCATGTTCACTTCTTTCGCTTTCTGAATGTACATGCGCAGTTCGGCGTTCATCGCAGGGTCGCCACCGCCCCGGCGTGCAGCGGAGGAGAGCTTTTTGATGATTTTGCTAAAGGCCGCGCCTCGGCGAGCATCGGCGGCACCTTTTTTGCGCTTGATGTTCGACCACTTACTGTGTCCTGCCATAACGATCTCTTCGGTTCGGGGTGTAGTAACTTTCCATGCAAACGTAGACGTTGCGGGAATGATCTATTTCACAAGTACGAGGTCTGCAAGATGTGTACGAATATTTTGTAGAGCCTGGTTGCGGCGGCTGGTACGGCTGTCTTCGAGTTGCCTCCAGAAGCGCTGGTTCTCGGTTGTGAGGCGGTCCAGGCCACAGATGCGCGCGATATGTGGGCTTTCAGGCGGGTTTTTATCGGAGGCGTTTTTGTCGACGCATTGCTGGTATCGCTGCTGACGTTGGGTGTGCTGCTCGAGTCGCCCCTGGTCGCTGTCGTCGGCCAGTTTCAGGGCGTGACGAAAGAAGGTTCGGGTGTTGCGGACAGTTGCGGGCAGGGTGATGACGTCGGCCTGTTCGGCGGGTTTCAGGTATTCTGCGGGGATGGTGAAGAGGCTGCCGTCGGCGGCCAGGACGATATTGTGCTCGTTGAGGAGCAGGAGGAGTTCGTCTTTGCGGGGAAATTCCGGGCTGCGGCCGTCTTCCAATAGTGTGTCGTCGTCTTGCCGGGGGCCGTGGAAAATAGCGACGGGTAGATCGGGGGTGATGTCCTGTGTGGCGACTACGTAGAGGGAGGGGGCGACGCTGGCGAAGAGCTGTTGGCGGATGGCGTCGTTGGTTAGGAGAAGATCGGCGCTCAGGAAGGGATAGTGCATGGAGAGGGTGCGGGCGTGGGTGGACAGGCTCGGCGTGTTCGTGGCGCTGCGGGTGAAATGGGTGAGCGGATCGAGTCCGGCATTGGCGCCGTGGGCAAAGAAATGGACGGCGGTGGGTGCGGCATCGGGAATGTGTCCGATGCGGATGAAGTAAGTGCCTGCTTCGAGGGTGCGTGTTTCGGTATGGGTGGGCAGGCAGTGTGTGGGAATGTTGCGGCGGTCGGCGGGTACGGGGCCGATCAGGGTCATGTGGGCCCGTTCGGGGGTGCGGATGCCGAGGGTGACGTTGGTGGATTGTTGGACGTCGAGACGAATATCGGGCTTAAGCGCGTAGTGCAGGTTGCCTGGATTGGCGAGGCAGGAGGTGTCGCCGTGGACAGGACTGCGGTCGGTCTCGGTGAATTCGGAGCTGGCGGGGAGATGGGTGGTGATCAGTTGGGGTGCGGTCAGGTCGTTGTCGATTTGAAGGGGTGTGATGCTGGCGTCGATCCAGTCGACGTTAACGGGTTTGGCCAGGTTTTCGAAGGTGAGGGAGTAGTCGACTGGGGCGAGTTTTTTGAAGCGGCCGGCGTAAACACGGTAGGTGCGGCCGTGCGGGTTGGGGAGTTCGATGACGGGATCTTTGCCGTCGGCGGAACGACGCTGGCAGAGGACTTCGCGGTCCTGGAATTCGATGAACAGGACGTCGATGTCGCCGTGGGCGGTGATTCTGTAGGGATCGGAGGCGTTGGAAGTGTTGAGGATGAGTGCCGGGGCGGGATCGATGTATCCATGGCACTGCCTGTAATCGAGGTCATAAAAGCGTGCGAGGTGGCGCGTGGCGTTGCCTTTGAACTTGCCGAGCTGTGTCGGATTCTGGGTGAGGTCTGTGGTCGGCGTAAGGCGCAGGGGACGTGTAAGGTATTCAGCTGCCTGGGGAGCGTCGGCCGTGGTGTTTTCGCTGGCGACGTCTGTGGTGGTGGCGGCACTGGTGACGTCACCTGGTTGGGCGGATTGGGTAGGGGACGATGTCGTGGATGCGGCTGCGTGCGTGTCGTGATGTGTGGTGTGTTTGTTGATCTGGCAGGCAGCGGTGGTCGTCGTGATGAGGAAAAGAAGGCAGAGGTTGAAGCCTTGGCTCATGGGATACTCCGAACGGCTGGGGCGGTTGTGTGCGGTTTATGGGATGGCAACGTTCGGATGTAACGTAAAGTGGGTAGGGAGTGGCTGTCAACGAGTGAGGCTCGTGACGCGGGGAAGGTGTCAGTGAAACTATCAGGGGTTGTGCGCCTGGAGATCGTCGAACAATGCCTGGAGGTTCTGGTGGGGGAGCTGGTGCTGTCTGGCTAGCTGGATGTGGTTCGTAAGCTGGAGCAGGGATTGGGCTCGGACTTTGAGGAAGTGGAGGTGCAGGAATGCTTCGAGATCGAGGGGTGTGAATTTTGTGGCGAGGGGGAGCAGGAGTTTGATGGTGGCGGGGGTGAGGGCGCGGAAGGGGAGGGGTGGGCGTTTGTTGGTATAGGCTGCCAGGGCGGCTGTGGCTTCGTTGATGGCGGCGACCATTCGGGGGATTCGTGGGCTGTTCTTGAGGCTATCGAAAGACCAGCCTTCGAGTTCCAGGGTGGCGATGAAGCACATGAGAAGTGCGGAAGGGTAGACGCTTTTGGTGGGGAGTTTTTGATCGATCTTGGCGGGTAGTTTACCACGCTGGAGGAAGCGAACGACGCTTTCAACAGCAGCTTGTTGGCCTTCAAAAGGGGAGGAAGACAGAGGTGGAAACCAGTAGACAGTGCCGGGTGTGGGGAGAGCTTCGCCGGGCAGGGGGCCCGGGTAGCTGATGAAGGAGATCATGCCAGTTACGACGTGATCGGGTATGAAGTGATCGTGGATGTATTGCCGGTCGTCGAATCCGGGCGTGAGATTGATGAGGATTGCGTCGGCGATGGCCTGAACGAAGTTTTCGAACCACTGGCCGCGCAGGCCGGTGGAGGGGATGCAGAGGTAGACATGGTCCCAGGGCCGCCGGGCGATTTGATCGATCTCGGAGAAGACTTCGAAGTCACGCAGGGCGACGGGTCGAGCTCGTGGCGTGGAGCGGTTGAGCGGGTAAAGGTTGAAGCCCTGTCGGGTTTGTTCGACGTACTGTTCGCGGACAAAGAAGGATACATCTGCACCAGCCTGCACTGCATGGTGGGCAAAAACCTGTCCGACTGCGCCTGCACCGACAACGAGAACTTTCATGTATGGACTCCAACGTAAATCAAGTTTTTCCCAATCAGGTAGCTTCCAGGGGGAACGCAGCTTAACTGGATGAGGTGTCGGTGTAAATCATTGTTGATAGTTTGCGTTGCATGATAAGGGCCATGGCGCAGGTGATCTGTAATGTGAACAGCAGGTAAAGAGAGAGTTGTCTGATGAGTGATTATGCGTTTGTAGTTCAACCGGTGCAGACAGTGTGGGGCACGGCAGAGGATACGAGCCTGCACATCGTGTTGAATGCGCCGGAGATTCCGGGGAATACAGGTAATATAGGTCGGTTGTGCGCTGGTACGAATATCTGGCTGCATCTGGTGGAGCCGCTGGGGTTTGCGCTGGATGATCGGTATTTGAAACGTGCGGGGTTGGATTATTGGCCGAACGTGAAGCTGTGTGTGCACGGTAGTTTTGAGGAGGTGGAGGCGATCTTCCGTCGTGAGAAGATGTATTTTCTTACGAAAAAGGCGACGCGGGTCTATACTGATGCGGAAATGGGGCCGGGAACGGTGCTGGTACTGGGGCGAGAGACGAAGGGTCTGGATGAGGAATTGTTGGAGCGCTATGCGGATCGGACGATTCGGATTCCAACGACGGACAAGGTGCGCAGCCTGAATATGTCGAATGCGTGTGCTATCGTGGTGTATGAAGCGCTTCGTCAGCAGGACTGGGGTCCCCTGGAGTCGTAAGATGCTAAGAAATTGTCGTAGAATGGAATTCTGCCGGAGTAGCTAAATATCTGTTCTTCGTGCAGAGTCCTGTAACCAGATGTTTCGCAGTAAACCTGTATTTTGTGTACAAGGCACAAAACAGGGCACTTGAAGTGTGGTGAAGAGCAGACGTGGCGACGGGATTCGGTAATTACCAGCTCATAGAGAAGATAGGAAAGGGGGGCATGGCTGAAGTCTTCCTGGCCAGAAGTTTTGGAGCCGAGGGGATTGAAAAGCAGCTTGTCATCAAGAAGATCCTGCCGGAGTTTTCTCAGAATCGTCGTTTTGTCGATATGTTCATTGCGGAAGCCAAGATCGCGATGGGGTTGAATCACCCGAACATTGTACAGATCTATGACTTCGGGAAGGTTGCCGAAGATTATTATCTGGCGATGGAGTATGTGGACGGGGTCAATGTCGCGCAGTTGCTGAGTGCGTGTCAGCGAAGCGGCCAGCCACTTAGCATCGGGGATGCGATTTATATCGGTATCGAGCTTGCGAAGGGGCTGGATTATGCGCACCGTCGTCAGGATCGTTACGGGCAAAGTCTGGAGTTGGTCCACCGAGATATCAGTCCGCAGAATATTCTGATTTCGATCGATGGGACGGTAAAGATCGTGGACTTTGGAATCGCCAAGGCTACGAGTGTCACGGACGACGGTCCAAGTGAAATGAAGGGGAAGTACAGCTACATGAGCCCGGAGCAGGCTTCGGGCGGCGTGGTCGATCAGCGCAGCGATCTGTTCAGTCTCGGGGTGGTACTGTTTGAGATGGTGTGCGGTCGTTCTCTGTTTCGGCAGAGCACACCGGAACAGACGTTGAGTCTGGTGAAGTCAGCGGTGGTGCCGGATATCGCAAGTCTGAATCGAAATATCCCGGGGCCGCTGGAGCATCTGCTTTATAAGGCGTTGGCGCGGCTGCCTGCGGATCGTTATTCGACGGCTCGTGAGTTGCAGTTGGACCTGACGCGGGTGTTGTACAGTCTTGGGGAGCTGTATGATGGTGTGACAACAGCAGCGCACCTGAAACGTATTGAGAGTTTTTTGTATCGCGGGGAAACCGCAGAGCTGAGCCTGGAGTCCGAGGCAAGTGAGGCGCGGACCGTGGCAACGCATGCGACGCATCTGATGAGCGGCTCAGGTGGCCGTACTCATATTCCGACCGAGACCAGTGCGGCCGAGCCCAGGGTTACGCGTCGACGTAAGGAAGTCGTGATTCTGGCGGGAAGCTCTTATGGTTTGATGGAATTGCGGGAGAAGGTGGGAGCGGAGCGCTGGCGTCAGGTGTTTCAGGAGTACAAGCGTATCGTGGATGCGATTGCCTATAAGAATGATGGGGTGGTGCATCGTCTGGAGGCGGATGGTTTTGTGTTGCTGCTCGGGATTCCGGTTTCGAGCGAGAACGATGCCGAGCGTGCGGCTTATATGGCGATGGATTTGCACGAGGCTGTAGCGGGGATGAGTGTGGGGCTGGAGAGTCCGATTCATCTGGGGATTGGGATTGCTCTGGGCGAGGTTGTGCTGGAGCAGGAGCCAGGGCGTGCGCGGCGTCGGTATGGCTGGACGTTTTACGGGGCGAGCAACGAGATTGCGGAGGGACTGTCAGCGGCGGCATTTGCGCGCGAGGTTTTGCTGGGGAGTTATGTGTATCGGCGCGTGCATCGCGAGTTTCATTGCACGGCGGTTGATGAGGTCCGTGTCTCGGAGGCGGATGGTTCGTCGTATCTTGTCCAGTCGTTTCGGTTGGAGTCGCCCAAGAGCAGTCGTGCACAGATTGAGGAGCTGCGTAGTTCTTATCAGTCGGTGTACGGGCGTGAGATAACGCGCAAGGTTTTGCGCACGATGTATCGGCAGACGCTGCTAGATAAGAAGGTTTCGGGTGTTGTGATCGTGGGGGCGACGGGGCTCGGGAAGTCGATTCTGGTGGATGACTTTCTGGCCGGGCTGGATCGGCGCGATGTGCGTATTGTGCGCGGGGTTGTGATGCCGTTCGAGCAGCATATTCCGCTGGGTAGCGCGGCGGGGCTTGTCAGTGCGATCTTACGGCTGGGGCGACGTGACGATCTTCGGCTGTTGTATGAGAAGCTGGAAGCTACGATTCGGTCGTTGTTCGGAGACCGTGAAGAGCATGAGATCCTGCTCATGCTGCATGCTCTGGGGAGCCTGTTTAACCTGACGTTTGCGGGAAGTGAGTTTGATGGGCTCAGCGGGGATGAGCGTAAGAAGCGGATCTTTGTGGCGTTGCGGCGCGTGATCTTGCGCGTGGCAGAGGAGAAGCCTCTGGTGCTGGCTTTTGATGATGCGCACTGTACGGATCCGATGACGTTGCGGGGGACGGTTGAGTTTTTCCGCAGTCATCCCAGGGCGCCGGTGTTTCTGGTGTGTACGGCCAGCGATACGGATTCGTTGACGAAAACGCAGGAATGGCAGGATCTGGTGGGGCTGGAGAGCATTCGTGTGGAGCCCTTGCGTGAATTGAATGAGGGGGAAGCGGAAATGCTGGTGCGCGAGATGTTGGGCGTGCACGGGGTAAGTGAGGATCGTCTGGTGACGGCGATTCTGCGTTATTCGGGCGGTAATCCACTGTATATTAAGGAAGTTATCGACGGGTTAAAGAATCGCGGCTGGCTTGCGGACAGAAAAGGGGTGACAGCGGCGGAGGCGATTGAGGCTGATCCGGAATGGTTGCCTGTCAGTGTTGAGGGGTTGATCGGTTCGCGGATCGATCGGCTGGAGCTGGTACAGAAGGTTGTGTTGCAGCGTGTTGCGCTGTTGTGGCCGTCGTTTACGCTGGGGGATGCGCGTCTGGTCGTGGATGAGCAGGTGGCGGGTGGTGCGCTGAAGAGCGATGAGGAGGGGACGGCGGTATTCGATAAGCTGGTGGAAGATGGTTTTCTGGTGCGGTCGGATGCGCGGATGATATCCGAACCGGATCATCAGAGCCGTGAAGAGGTAACGTACCGCTTTTGTAATCTGTTAACGCAGGATGTTGCAGCGCGAGGGCTGATTCCGGAGGAGTCGGCGATGCTGTGCCGCAGGCTGGCGGGATTGTTACAGGGTGTGCGTGAGCGGTTGGGGTTGCGGGGCAGCGTGATGATCGCGCGCTATTTTGAGAGTGCCGGGGACCATGCGCTGGCGATGGAGTATTATCGGGAAGCGGCCGAGGAGGCATTTGAGCATCTGGGGGCGGCGGAATGTGTACGGCTATGTGATCAGCTGCTGGAGAAGAATCCGGGGGACGATCAGCGGATCAAGGTGTTGCTGTTGTTGCAGGGCGCTTTGCATGAAGCGGGCGAGCAGGAGCGTAATGTCCGGGTGCTGGATGAATTGTATGAGCGGGTGTTTCCGGCCGGTCAACCCGATGAGCAGCTTGAGGTGTTGCTACGTTTGTCGCGGCATCACTATGAGCGTTCGAGCTTGCGGGTAGCACGAGAGTTTCTGGAACAGGCGCAGCAGATAGGGGGAGCGTGCAATGAGGTTTTGAGTCAGGCAAAGCTCTGGCAGATGGAGGCGGTGCTGGCGATCGCGGAGGGGCAGAGTGAGCGTGCACTGGCGCTGTTGGAGCGGGTGATCGATATTTATGCTGACAACTCACCGGGTAGTCTGGACCGGGATCGTCTGGAGCGTCTGGGTGCGGCAGAAAATATACGCGGGGTGATCTTCCGGCAGTCCGGTCGTCATGAGGAGGCGCTGCTGGCGTATGAGCGGGCGCTGGAGTATGCGCGGGCGGGTAATAACAGACGTCAGATCCATATGTTGCTGCTGAATTCGGGGCTGGCGCTGGTGTATTTGCACAAAATTAGTGAGGCGCTGGAGCGTTATGAAGCAGCGCTGGAACAGTGTCGACGGCTGGGGCATATCCGCGGACAGGCGGGCCTGCTGGTAAATATGGGGCATGCTTACTATTTGCAGGGGGAGAACAATCGCGCGATCGCCAGTCTTGAGAAGGGAATCGGGCTGGGGCAGAAGCTGGCGTATAATCAGATTGTGGCGGACGGGCAGATATCTCTCGGGGTGTGTTTTCTGGCGACAGGTGCGCTGGAGGCGGCAGAGAATGCATTGCATGAGGGGTTGCGGTTGGCGGATTCGATCCCGCATCCGTACTTGAGTATTCATGCGACGCTGGCGCTTGCACGGGTGAATCTTGTGCGTGCGCACGGAGAAGGTGAGGCCGCGCGGGATGCTGCCAAGATCGCGCTTATGCAGGCGGAAGACGCGCTTGAGCGGTCGGATGCTGCGAGGATGGCATGGGGCGAGGCGGTGGCATTGAGTTTGATGGCGCGGGCGTTGCATTTGCTGGGGCGCGTGGAGGGAGCGATAGCGTATAGCCGTAGGGCGGTGGCGATGCTGGATGCCGGCGAGGAGTTTGATAAGGAAGAGATTTTGTATTTCCATTATCGGATTGTGAGCGAAGCCGGGCACCGAGAGGAGGGGATTCAGGCGTTGATGCGGTCGCATGCATCCTTGTTGAAGACAGGTAACAGTATCGCGGATGTGGGGGATCGGATGTCGTTTATGGATCGGCCGATTCATCAGGAGATTGCGACTGCGTATCGAGAAGAAAGTATGGTTCACCGATGAGGCGGTATGAGGTCGGAGCAGGCGGGGTTGTGTGATGCCAAAGGGGGGGCTTGTGAGGGTCGGATGGAGGTTGAGTCCGGTCCGGGGGTAAGGTGGTGAGGGTCGGATGGAGGTTGAGTCCGGCCCGGGGGTAAGGTGGTGAGGGCCGGACGGGAGGTTGAGTCTGGTCCGAGGGTAAGGCAGTGAGGGTCGGACGGAGGTTGAGTCCGGTTCGAGGGTAAGGCGATGGGGGTCGGACGGGAGGTTTGGTCTGGTCCGGGGGTAAGGTGGTGAGGGCCGGACGGGAGGTTTGGTCTGGTCCGAGGGTGGCGTGATGAAGGTGGAGTCTGGGGAGAGGGCCCCGCTCAAAGAATCGTAGAAGAATTGAGCGGGGAAGAGCTCAGGGATGATCAGGCGTCGGGTGAAGGCGCGTCGTCACCGGAGCAAGTCGGGTCGTTATCGGGAGTGGGCGGAGCGCCCGGTTTGGTTGCTTCTGAGGAGGGGGTTGTAGCGTCGTCCGGGCGATTGGCCTGGGGTTGGGCATTGGTGGGGTTTGTTGCGTTTTTGGGGGCTTGTTCGGATTCGACATCAGCACCGCGTTCGGCATCATCAAGGATGGCTTTGACGGTGTCGATATCGGACGTGTCATCGGCTTCTGCCTTTGCATTGCGGGCTTTGTTTTCCTGCGCAAGACGGGCTTGCTGGTCTGTGACAGAGGAGAGGAAGTTCTTGCGGTCTTCCATATTGTCGACGGTAGCAGCAAGCACGAGGGAGAGGACGACGAAGAAAGCGTCTTCGGCCAGGTCACGTGCTTTTTCGACGGTGTTGTAGGTCAGAATCTCGTCATTGGCAGAGAGCTGGGAGGAGAAGGTTTCGTTCAATTCCAGGAGGTTTTCCAGGTGTGGGGTGAGCCCCACGACGGGGACATCGTCTTTGAACGTGGTTCCGAGGCGGTGGCAGAATTCGCTGACGGCGACGGATTTCTCTTCGTATTTGAGGGAAGTAAGCGCGCGGACGCCATCGGGGAGGAGGGCGTTTTTGATGCGTCTGGCAGACTGGCGCTGGGCGGAGTCACGTTTGCTTTCGGCATGGCCTGAGATTACCGAGTTGATGAGGGTCAGGGCATTGGTGATCTGGTGATTGGTATCGACGGCTGCAGCTCTCGATAGAGGGTTGCTTTTGTTGCGTTTGTTCCAGTCGTATTCCAGGCTTTGCACGGTTGCGCATTGCTCGAGTGCCTTTTCGGCGCGCTCTTTGATGTGGGGCTGGTTGTGTTGGTCCGCCTTGGCCAAGATATCGATCAGGCAGAGTTTGATGCTGGCACTTCCCATTTTGTAGAAGCGGCGTTGGGTGAAGATATCTCCGGGACGATTATGCATGGCAAGCTCCAAAGTAGGGGCCCTAAGAGCCCTGTCTGGTAAGGTCGCGATACAAAAGACGAGAGTCCCGACAACAGGGTGCTGATCGCGCGCAGCCCCACAGGCATCCAGAGTGACAACTATTTGTACAGATTGCGATCGAGTTTGTAAGGAGTTATTGCGAATGTCAAGGGAGCTTTGCCAGTATTTTTAAAATACGTTTATCCAGTGGTTAGATGTGACTATTGGTCAGGACAGGCGCAGGTGTTGCGGTGTCATCGGGTTGTGCTCCGAAGACTTCGGACCAAGAGGGCAGGGGTGATGTTGCGGAGGGAGGGGCCTGGGGAGGAGGCTCCAGGATGTATTGATCGGGGGCGTAGTCTGTAGGAGCGCTATTGAGGCGTGCGGCGAAGAGCTGTTGCCATGAGGGGAGGCCGGGTGAGATGTGGGTTGGCTGCGTACTGGCAGCGGTTTGCGTGATGGTCTGGTTGACGAGATTTCGAGCGAGCAGGAGTGCTTCGTGTTGGGGGATGGCTTCGGGATTGATGATGGTGGGTGGTGTGACGGGATCGAGAACGGGCATAAGTGCGGGAGCAAGTGCGGAGAGGAGCTGGGTGGTGAGTGCACTGGTGAAGCGGAATTTTGCGGCCTGTTCGCCCGGCACGAAGACGGTGAGGGTGCCGTAGAAGTGTTGGTCGATGAAGAATACGAAGGTTGCGGTGCGGTTGATGTAGTGGATTTCGTTATTGCGTTTGATGTGGTGGTCGCCGGTGCCGGTTTTTCCGCCTACTTCGAGGATGGTGCCGTCGTGGGTGACGAAGGATTTGTTGAGTCGCTTCGCGGTGCCGAATTGGACGACTCCGCGCAGTGCGGCGCGGGCGGTGCGGGCTACTTCGGGCGGTAAGACGCGCTCGGGTTGGGGAGTGGTCCGTCGCAGGGTGGTTTCGTAGGGTGTATTGCTGGCAAATTCGTAGCTGGTGACGCGGATCGTGGGCAGGCGCAGGCCGTCGTTCTGGAGAATGCCGACAAGTTCGGCAAGTGAGTCGGGTCGGTCGGCGCTGCTGCCGATGGAGGTGGCGTAGCTAGGGACCAGGGAGTCGAAGGGGTAGCCGAGGCGTTGCCAGGCGCGATGGATGTGAACGAAGGCGTCTTCTTCGAGCAAGGTTTTGATGCGTCGGTCTTGCTGGTGTTTGCGGCTGGTGCGGAAGAGCCAGCCGTAGATTTCCTGGCGAGTGTCGCGGCTGTTGTTGATGATTTCGTTGTAGGTGGCGTCGGGGTTTTGACGCAGGAAGTGGGCGGTCCAGATTTCGAGCGGGTGGATACGGGCCAGGTATGCCTGGTCGGAGAGGTTGAAGGCTTCGGGGGCATAGGCGGTGTAAAGTTCGGTCAGGCGTGCATCGGAGAGGGTGGAGTCGGTGTGCTTGCGGATATAGGTGGTGAAGGTTTCGAAGTCGGCTTCTGGAGCGATGGCGCGGTAGGCCACAGCAAGTTGCCGGGGGGTGAATTTGCGCGGGGTGTTGTTGGTGTTGAAGGGGAAGGTGGTGAGGATCTCGTCAGGGGATTTGCCCTGGTATTTCTGGATGAAACGATTCTGGAATGTGCGGCCTTCCTGGTCGGCGAAGCGTTCGAGGAGTTGGCGACGTTCGAGGTTGTCGGGGTCGTTGAGGATGCGGTTTACGCGGTCGGCATCGAGGTAGGTGTAGTAGAGGACGATGTCGCGCATCATGCGGATGAAGGGGAGGTTGACGGAGTGTTGGAAGGCTTCGTGGACGGTCATGACGTAGTTGCGGCGGTTGTTGAAGTTGGAGAACTTGTGGAGGCCACCGCCTGTGAAGAAGCGCTCGGAAGGGCTGCCGGAGTAGTAGCGGTTCATGGCGGCGTCGAGCATGGTCTGAAGGGTTTTGTCTTCGGGATCTTTCGCGAAGTAGTTGGCGGCCCAGCGGGTGAGGGAGTCCTGGGCGGATTCGGCATGCCGGGTGAGTTCTTGGGTGGAGAGGTTGTGGAAGCGTGTGTGGAGTTCGGCGAAGACTTCCAGATATGTCACCAGGGTGCGGAGTTTGGCGGTAGAACCTAAGTCGAGTTTGACCTGTTCGTTGATATTGAGGGGTTGGTCGTAGCTGTCGGCCTGGACGCGCAGGACGTTACCCTGGGGTGTGCTTTCGTAGAGGGTGAAGCTGTAGACGAGTGCGGTTAGATCGTTGTCTTCGGTGAGCAGACGGCCGGGTTGCATGAGGCCAAGCGAGCTTGCGAATACGGGATCATGAAGGTTGCCGAGGGTGTCGGAGACTTCTTTTTGAGCGGTGGCATCGATGGTGGTTTTGACGGTGAGGTCGAAGCGGTCGAGATCGTAGAGTGAGCGGACGTCGAGTGCGGAGAGCATGTGGGTGCGGATGCGGTCGACTGCTTTGCGTTCCACGAAGGATGTGGTGGTAGGAGTGGGAACGCTGCGTTTGACATCGATGTGGGTGAGGAGTGCGGCATCGCGCAGAGGTTCGGAGATAATGTTGTGGTTGGCGAGTACGCGCAGGTACTGGTCGGTGAGGTCGTGGAGGTCGTCGGGGTTCTGGACAAGGTAGTAGGAAGGGCGGCGGTGGGCCAGCATGAGGCTTAAGACTTTGCGGTACGCGGCGGCCTGTTGCTGGAGGTGGTCGGGATCGATGGTGGCGA
This sequence comes from Lujinxingia vulgaris, assembly GCA_040393065.1. Classification (GTDB taxonomy): domain Bacteria; phylum Myxococcota_A; class Bradymonadia; order Bradymonadales; family Bradymonadaceae; genus JACCWM01. The sequence goes on from JBEBUW010000006.1 coordinate 44,277, forward strand.
GGTGGGTGCTTGAGATGGTCGGGCGGTCGTTGTGGAAGAGTTGGACGAGCTGATGGGGATCGGTGTCGAACCAGGCGCGCAGGCCGTCGAGCAGTCCGTGGACTTCGCCGTGGCCACGGACGGCGGCCAGGGGGACACCGTTGATGTAGTCGAGGACGATGCGCTGGCGTGCGCGGGTGGTATCGGGGCCATCATGGTAGGCGCGTAATGATGCGGAGGCCATCTGAATGAGTTTGTCGGAGCCTGTTTGGGTGAGACCCTGATCGGAGTGGCGGAATTTTTCGAGTTGTGTGGCGAGTGTGCTGCCGCCGTGGACACTGCTGGAGTTAGGGTTGGAGGTGCCAATAGTGGGCAGGCCCAGGTAGCGGCTTAGCATGGCGATGCTTGCGCTGGTGAAGCGTTTCCAGGAGATAGCGGGATTGTGATTGGGGTTGGCGTCATCGAGGAGATTGCGGTCTTCGATGAAAAGGAGAGTGCGGACGATTAGTTCGGGGATGTCATCGAAGGATTCAAAACCGTGTTCGGGGAAGCGTGTCTGGTAGAGGGTGCGGTCGTTGCGGTCTCTGATGTGGAGTCCGGCCTGGTTTTTTTCGGGGAAGGGTGGGTAGAGGCCGTGGTCGAGAAGGACTTGCAGGGTTGGGGAGTGGTAGGTCTGGGTGGCGATTTCATAGCCTCGACGAGTCAGGCGTTCGGTAGCGGTGGGGATATGCGCGTAGCCAAGGCGCAGGTCATAGGGTCCGGTTGATGGAAACTGCAGGTCGGGGTTGGGTGTGGCGTCTGTCCAGAAGTAGAGTTGTTGGCCGATGTTGCTGAAGAGTCTGGATTGGTAGTGGGAGGTGGTGACTTCGAAGTGGACGACATAGGCCAACGCCAGCAGTAGGGTGGTGCTGAAGACAAGAGTGAGCTGACGAAAGGGAGTAGCGATGGGGAATCGCAGGATGGTGAGGAGGCGTGTATGTGCTTTCAGGTGTCGTCTCATAGGCAGGCGAAGTAGGTGAAGGACGTCGGTAAAGAGGTGGCGAAAGACCTGTCTTGCGCGAAACCACGGCAGCAAAGCACGAATGCACCGGGGCGTTAGAGCGCGTAAGCGCGTGCGAAGTTCGAGCGCGGCTTAAGGGTGCGGACGTGGATCGAGCGCGAATTGTGATCGGGATGTAGGGAGCAGACAGACAAACAGGCAGGAGCAGTCAGGGCGCAGGCATCCATGTAAGAAAGTGTTGGGCGCGCCAAGTGCTTGTATTGTAACGGTTTTGGTGCGGGTTGTGCAAGGGCAAAGTGTGAAAAGTGCTAATTGATGGCGTGTGGCTGGGCGAGTGAGAAGGCGGGAATGGGGGCTTCGAAGATTTTGCCGCTGTCGGTGATCATGGTGTAGCTTCCGCTCATGCTTCCGAAGGGGGAATCCAGAGGGCATGCACTGGTATATTGGAAGGATTCGCCGGGAAGGATGTGTGGTTGTTTGCCAACGACACCGGGGCCGTGGACCTCGGAGACGGTTCCTTCTGCATTTGCGATCTGCCAGTGTCGTGTGATGAGGCGGGCAGGTTCGGGGCCGTGGTTTTTGATTTCAACCTGGTAGATAAAATACCAGAGGCCTTTGTGTGGGGCGGAGTCTTGGGGTGAGTAGGAGACGAGGACTTTGATCTGTATGTTTGGGAGGATGGAATCAGCCATAGTTTCTGCTTGCACTGCCTTTGTTACGGTGGGGTTGTGGAATGCCAGTGGCGGTAATGGAGGGTTGCAACGTAAGATGGTAAGACCAACCAGGTTGAGTACGTTTTTAGATTAGCAGTGAGCGGTCATGACGGCAAAGCCAAGAAATAGGACGGTACGCAAGGGAACCAAGGTATTTGCGGGCCGATATGTGTATAGCAAACCCCTGGGACGTGGAGCCGGCGGTTCGGTTTATCTGGCGGAGGACTTGCGTCATGGTGGGCGCGAGGTTGCGCTGAAGGTTCTGACAGCGGAAGCGTACCAGACGGTTCAGGGGCGGATGTTGCGGCGTGAGTTTGAGATCTTGTCGAAGCTCAACCATCCGAATCTTGTGCGTGTGTTTGATTATGGGCGTTTGCCCGACGGGGGCGTGTATCTGGCAGAAGAGTATATCGACGGGTTTAGTCTGCAGGATGCGCGTGCACTTTTGGAGCCTGCTGCCCTGATTGATCTGACGATTCAGCTCTTGCAGGGGCTGAGCTATTTGCATGCGATGGGGATGATTCATCGCGATATCAAGCCAGCCAACGTGATGTTGTTATGGCTGGATGATGCCTCGGCGTTGCCGGTTGCGAAGCTGGTGGACTTTGGTCTGTCGAGTATGGATCCGACACGAGATACGTTGCGGGGTGGGACGCGATCGTACATGGCACCGGAGATTATTCGGGGTGAGAAGGGGGAGTTGCGCTCGGATTTATATAGTCTCGGGGTGACGCTTTACTATGCGATGTGCGGTGTTTTGCCGTTTGGTCCTCGTACGAAAGAGGATCCGCCGCCGACGGATGAGGACTTTCGGCCGCCGGAGCCTCATCGTCTGAACCCGGAGGTGCCACTTCCGTTGAGTCGTTTTACGATGGCACTTTTGCGGCAGCTTCCCTCGGTCGAGTATGTGGATGCGGGGGAGGCGCTCCAGGCGTTGGTGTCTGATGCGGAGGTATTTGAGACCTTGTCGGGTGGACGCCTTGCTAATGCGTTGGATGTTGCGGCTGCGCCGGTACTGCGGGGGTATTTTGAGCGCGGGATTCTGGAGCGTCGTGAACGCGAAGCGGATATGTTGGTCGAATGGCTGGGACGTGGCGCTGTAGGCGGAGGTGCTGAAGCCGGGGACCAGGGCGGGCAAGGGCAGATCTATTTTGTGGCGGGGCCTGAAGGAGTGGGTAAGACGCGGCTGATGCGCGATGTCGAGAGCGCGGCAAAGCTGGGCGGGTATCAGGTAATTCATGTGTCCTGTACGCCGGAGATGAAGGCGTTTGCGTTGGCCAGTGAGCTGGTTCGGCAGACCATTGAGGTTGCGCGCAGTCATGTATCGGGTGCGTTGGATGCGTACCGGGTGATGGTGGCGGTGCGTGAGCGGATGACGGCACTGGACGGTGTGACGGCCGACGAGGTGTTTGAGGACGGAGAGCAGCGTGTAGATGCGCAGCGTGCGCAGATGTGGATTCGAGAAGTGATCGGTGAAGCTGCGCAGTTATTGCTTCCGACGCGGCTGGTGTTTGTGATCGATGATATCGATCTGGCTGATGTTTATTCTCAGGAATTGTTACGAAGCTGGTACGAGAGTTATTCGGTGACTCCTTCGGGCGTTAAGCCCACGGGATTGCGGCTGTTGCGGCCGGATATCATCGCGTCGAGGCGTCTGGGAAAATCAGCAGGTGCGCTGGATCGGGTCAGTACGGCGCTAACACTTGAGCTTGAGGGGATTACGCAGGCTGATGTCGACGCGTTTTTTGGAGAACGGCTGCAGCTCGGGCAGTTGCCGCAGGTCTGGCGTCAGGAGGTGGCGCAGTATGCGCAGGGGCAACCGACGTATATCGAGGAGCTGTGCCGGAATCTGATCGATAAGGGGATTTTGCGGCGTCGGTCTGCGCGTGGCTGGGATGTGAATATCGGGGAGCTGATGTCGATCCCGGTGCCGATGAGTATGGAGGAGTCGTTGCGGCGTCGGATGAGGGGGCTGGGGGCGGATGGGCGCGAATGCCTGGAACTGCTTGCGCTGTTAGAGCGGCCTATTTTGTGGGAGGGGATCCGGGAATTGTTGATGGAAGGGGGATGTGAGGCTGCGGCGGCTGACAGGGTGTTGCAGACCTTGCATTGGAGGCATTTGATCGAGGTGAATCTGGAACCCGGTGGGCGGATGGTGCGTTTGATTCGTAGCGGGCTTTCCGACGTTGTGGTGGAGATGCCGAGGGCAGAGTGGATGCGGGCGTTGCATCGACGCATCGGCATGTATCTAATGAGAGCCTGGCATCGTGGGGAAGTGGAAGCCAGCGAAGCCGCTCGCCATCTTGAGCTCGGCGGGAAGCTCGAGTTAGGTGAGGGGATTTTAGAGCTTGCCGGTGACGAGATCGCGGAGTGTCAGGGGGGGAGTCGTGAGGCGATTGTCTGTTATGAAAAGGCGATTGCGTTACAGTCGGATGGTCGGGCACGCGCGGTTTTGCATGTGAAGGCGGCGCAGGCAGCGATTGATGTGTATGAGCCGAGACTGGCGCGGGAGCATCTGGAGCGAGCCGGTGATCTGGCGGAGCGGACGGCGCTGGACTGGTTGATGTATCATGTGTTTTTGAGCGGAGCTCGGATGGCTCTGTCGATGGGGGATACAGCCGGGGCACGTGAGTGGCTGGATAGGTTGCGCGATTGTTTACCGGCGATGAGTCAGCATGGAGGCGCGCTGGAGGTGGAAGCGCGTTTGTTGATTTTGCGTGGCGATCTGGAGGGGGCGTCGCGCCGCCTGGAGTTATGTGCGCAGCGTGCTCAGCATTTCGGCAATAGTGAGGTGATGCTGGCTGTGCTGTGTAGTCAGGCGCACTTGCAGGTGCGGCGCGGTCAGCTTGCCGAAGGCTATGCGCTGTATCGTCAGGCGTTGGAGCTTGCGGGGGCGTTGGATAGTACCCATCGAGGCGTCGTACTGGTGAGCTATGGCGGGGATTTGCGGCGCGGCGAGCAAATTCATGAGGCGCGTCGTGCGCTGGTGGAGGCACTGGAGTTGTTGCAGGGGGGGCGTAGTGCGCCGGAGTGGATTCAGTGTTTGATGGAGCTTGCGATTTGTGAGCTGGAGCTGGGGAACCTGTCGGACTCGAATATGCGGGTGACCGAGGCGTTGTGGTTCGCACGGCGGCTGGAGCATCATGCGCTGGCGCAGAAGGCGTTCTTGTTTCTAACTGGCATGCGCTTGTTTGAGGGGGGAGATAAGGACGCGGTGATTGCGGAGATCGATCGTGGGGTTCGGCGTTATCGGCAGCAGGGTGATTTCGTACTGGATCAGGCCGAGGGGTTGATTGCGCTGGGGGCAGAGGTTGTGAAGCAGACGAAAGATGGCACGTTGGATGTTATGCATGCTGCGACTGGCAGACACTGGTTGGAGGAGGGGGTGAAACTGGCGGAAGCCATGGGGGCGACGTTATTGGTGGAGTTTTCGGAAGTACGAACGCGGCGATAAGGTGCCGGTGAGGCGGCGCAGGGTTGGGGGAGTAAGGGGGGAGGGGAGGCCGGCGTGCGATCTGTGGGGAAAGGACGTGTGATGGGGCGTGCGTGGAATGTGGTTTGGGGGTAGTGTGCGGCGCCGGAAATTACGGGCCAGGTTGGGCCTGATACAAGAGACATTTTGAGAAGATGGGTACGGTTATGAAGAAGTCTGTTCGTCTGCAGATCAGTGGGTTGCGTCGTGATTATGCGGAAGACGAGACCGTGTTGCAGGAGCGGGCTGCTGCGCGGCTGGGGGTCGATGTTTCGGAGATTGCGCAGCTTGAGGTATTGAAGCGCAGCCTGGATGCGCGGCGGCGGCCAACGTTTATGTATAACGTCGAGGTGGAGCTTGAGAGCGGGCGTGGGATGTCGGCGCTGGCGGCTTCGGGGAAGGGAGGAGAGGTACGGCTGGCGCCGGATGCCGGGTCGCTTTTGCCGAAGAAGTATGTGCCGCGTAAAAAGGAGCGGGTGATTGTGATCGGGGCGGGACCGGCCGGGTTGTTCTGTGCGCACAGACTGGCTGAGAGTGGTGTCGAGACGATTTTGCTGGACCGTGGTCAGCCTGTGGAAGTTCGGGGGCGTCATGTTTCGGCGCTGATGCACCGAGGGGAGCTGGATGAGGATAGTAATATTTGCTTCGGGGAAGGAGGGGCGGGGACGTGGTCTGATGGCAAGCTGTATACGCGGGTGAATGATGTGCGGGTGCGGCATGTGTTGGAGACGATGGTGTCGCTGGGTGGGCCGGCGGAAATCCTGGTCGCAGCCAAACCGCATCTGGGGACGGACAGGTTGGTGGCGTTGTGTAAGTCGTTTCGAGCGCGGCTGACGGAGCTCGGGTGTACGGTGCGCTTCGGGGCATTTGTGAAAGATCTGGAGATCGAGCGCGGCACCGGTGGTGACAGGGTGCGGGCTGTGATCTTGCGTGATGGGGAGCGGATTGAGGCGGACCGGGTGGTTCTGGCCGTGGGGCATTCGGCACGTGAGATGTATCGCTGGCTGGCAGAGCGCAAAGTCGTGATGGAGCCCAAGCCATTTGCGGTGGGCTTTCGAGTGGAGCATCGTCAGGAGTTGATTAACGAGATTCAGTATGGATCGTTTGCCGGCGAAGAGGGGTTGCCGACCGCGGACTATCGGCTGGCAGAGAACTTTGGGACGGGTGCGTCGCATCGCGGGGTCTATAGTTTTTGTATGTGTCCGGGTGGTCAGGTGGTGCCGTCGCATACGTTGCCGGATGGTGTGTGTGTCAATGGTATGAGTCATGCCAGCCGTAAAGGTCACTGGGCCAATTCGGCGCTGGTGGTGAGTGTGAAGCCATCGGATTTTGGTTCGTTTGGTGCGATTGAGGGGCTGGATGATTATGGTGGCGTGCTGGCCGGGATGGCGTTTCAGCATGAGGCGGAGCGGCGAGCGTATACGCTGGGAGGGGGCGGGTTTGTGGCGCCGGCGCAGCGGGTGACTGATTTTAAGGCCGGGGTTGTGAGCGAGGGGGAGTTACGGAAGTCCACCTATAAAACGGGATTGCTGTCGGCGGATTTGGCCGGATGCTATCCGGAGTTTGTGACGCAGGCGTTGCGTAAGGCGCTTGATGGGTTTAATCGCTCGATGCGTGGCTTTGTGACGGATGATGCTCTGTTGATCGGCGTGGAAACGCGCACGAGTGCACCGGTGCAGATTACGCGTGATGCGGAGACGTTGCAGTCGTTGTCGTTGGGGGCGTTGTATCCGTGCGGTGAGGGGGCAGGATATGGGGGCGGGATTGCGAGCGCGGCAGTAGACGGGCTGAAGGTGGCGGAGAGGATTCTGCAAGAGTTGAGCTAGGCGGTGGGCGGCGGTCCTACATCGACGATAGCTTTGCCGTACTCCTCGGGATGGCGGTGGCGGGGAATCGGGTGATTCGCCGCGTCACACCCATGGTTTCACTATGGGCTAGCACAGAAGCTGCGCTCCGCTCGGACTTCGTCCGGCTGCGCGTTTCGTAGTTGGATGGAGTTGTGCAGCTGGGGGTGTCAAAGGAATGGCGGTTGGGGCTTTTCAATCTGATGTAGGGCTTGTAATGTGCGGGTGCGGGAAAAGATAAACCGCGCCCACAGAAATCAGTAATGGAGTAGATGTTATGGCCGCTTTTTTGCGTTTGCTTGGCGCGGTTGCGCTGGTTGTATCGTTGTCGTTTGTTGGCAGTAGTGAGGCCGAGGCTTCGGGTCCGATGGGCCGAGGTTTCGGGATTGGACTCAGTCTTGGGAACCCGACCAGCCTGACAGGTAAGTATTATCTGGCAGGTGGTGATGCGGTTGATTTTCACGTAGGAAGTTACAGCGTGTACAATCGTCGCTACTACGGCAACACACTGTTTATCGGTGCTGATTACCTGTTTGAGGTCTGGCAATTCGTTAATAACGGCACCTTGAAGATGCCGTTTTATGCCGGGCCAGGTGCTATGATTCTGGCGGGCTATGGGGATCGCGGTTATCGCTGGGGTAATCGACCTTATTACCGTGCGGACTTCGGACTGGGTGCCAGGTTTCCGATCGGTACAGCCTTGCAGTTCAATAAGGCGCCCTTTGAAGTGTATTTAGAGATGGCACCCTCGCTGGCGTTCTTGTTCTACGAGGACGGCTATTATGACGGTCGTTATTACGATACCGATGTAAGGGTGCGGTTGGATATTTTGAACTTTGCGATCGGGGCGCGTTTCTATTTCTGATCGGGAAAGGTTCTCATTCCATGCTCGAAAGACCCCATCGTGCTGGCACGATGGGGTCTTTTATTGGGGGCATTTTGTTGTGCGTGCACGAATTGGTGTGGCGTGTAGCGATGCCGGGTGGTTGGACACGTGTCCCATGGGCAGAGCCCATGGGCTAGCACGACACGATGCGCTCCGCAGGGGCCAGAGGCCCCGCTACGCGGGGAGATGGGAGATGTTGGGCGGGGGCGTTGGTGAACGGAGAATTGGGCGGGGTGCAATGAGCTCCGGGGCAGAGCCCATGGGCTAGCACGACACGATGCGCTCCGCAGGGGCCAGAGGCCCCGCTACGCGGGGAGATGTTGGGCGGGTGGAATGAGTCCCGGGGCAGAGCCCATGGGCTGGCACGACACGATGCGCTCCGCTGTGCGGGATCAGGGGGCGGTGCGGACCCACCAGGAAAAGCGTTGGTGGGTGCGGGGATCTTGCTGGCGGATGAAGCCGCTGGTTTCGTAGATATCGGCGGTAAGTTCAAGCCATTGTCCGGGTTCGGCGTAGGTTTCGATAGGTCGTGTGGATAGATCGAGGGTGGGCGATTGTCCGATGACTTCGCCGCCGATTTTCCATTCGACCCTGTGGCGCCGGGAGGCTTCGTGGACGGGGACTGTGAAGCGGAGTCTTTCGGTGGAGAGAGCTTCTACGGATGTGGGCTCGTTGGGGGTAACATTGAAGACACTGTAGAGACGGCGGACCATTTGTTCGGCGCAGACCGGACAGAATTCTTCGGAGGAGGAGTTCATCTTGCAGTCAAAGGAGGGGCGGTAGAGGAATTCGCAGTTGTAGGCGCGCTGGTAGGCGCCGACTGGATACATGTGCGTCATATTGGTCGGCGTGGGAATGGGCGTACCATCTTTTACCCATGCTCGCCATTTGAGAGGCGCGTCGCTTGTGGGGGCGGCGGTGATGTTGGGAGGCAGGGGGATTCTTGGTTCATTGAAGAAGCAGGGATCGCCTGCAGCCATGTATTCGTCGCCGAGCAGTCCGAAGGTGTGGCCGAATTCATGGACGGCGACATCGGGGAATTCGGAACGATCCCAGGAGGTGACCAGGGAAACGTAGAGGCCGGCAAAGCCGGCGCGTTTCTGGGAGTTGGACAGGACGATGATCTCGTCAAAGGGGACATGCGCGGCGGTTTCGAAGACTTTGCCGATGCTGATGGGCATGGCTACGCGGTCGGAGATATTGGAGACGTCGAGTCCGAATTTATCGCCAACCGCCGGGATGACGAAGACGGTGTTGTAGAAGGTGTCGCGAAAGCCCTGTACGCAGTCAGGCTGGGCGCGGGTGCAGTCGTATCCGGCGCCGGACTCGTTGCTGGGTGTCCAGATTGCCCAGATATTGAACATGTCGCGGTGTTCGCTCAGGGGTGTGGTTTCGAGCATACGGTTGGCGGTGGCCTGGGCATCGAGCTCGAACTTCTCGCGCTGATCGGCGGTGTAACCGTCGCTCAGGATCACGACGTCTACGCGGTCGTCGGATGGGCCGCTTTCGTACAATGCGGTGACTTCGCCCGGGAAGCGGACAGGCTCGGCGGCGGCGACCAGCTCGTCGATGGCGAAGCGGCCAATTTCGATGGTTTCCCCGTCGTTGTTCGGAATGGTGAGGACGTAGTCGTGTCCACCTTCGATGCCCAGGGGAACGCGCACGGCAAACTCTACGAGTTCGGGATAGTCTGCGTTTACGAGATTATAGACCTGAGGGAGCGTGAAGTTGAAGCCGGCCGACTGGTCCAGCAGAAGTTTGAGAAGTTCGAGGGACTGGAAGAGGCTGTTGACGGGTTCGGACCAGAGTACGTTGCCGTCTTCGTCGTGAACCTCAGCGCGGGTGATCCAGAAGCTGGAGTCCTCCGGTTCGGCGATGTGCTGGTAGATTTCGCTTTGTACGGCGCGGATAAATTCTACACGGTAGGGTGTTTCTCGGTTGTTGGAGGCGAAGCCTTTTAAGATGACGAGCAGTGCTTCGCGGTTTTCGGTAGGGCCAAAGCTTGCCGTATTGCGAGCGATGGCTTCGGGTGTGGCCTGGCCGTTGTCGTCGGGCTTTTCGTAGCTGAATTGCAGCGAGCCGGGTGCGCTGAAGTCCAGATCATTGTCATCGCTGCAACCCAGGGCAGTGGTGAGTAGAAATAGGCAGATCAGGAGCAGGTTGCTTCCGGGCATGAGCGTAGGTTTCATTGATTCTCTGGTCTCCGTAGGGCATCTTGGCAGTGGAAATTCTGACGGCGAGAAGGTAGCGCAGAACATGACAATGCTCAATGGAATGTGGCGTAAGAAGCCGGGTGTGTAGGGCCCGGGTAGCTCAATAAGGAAATTATGCTCAGTTATTTAACGCTGATCCTGGGGATCCTGGTGGTTGTCGTCAGTATCTGGGGGAGTTTGCGGCTGGCGCGCGGTCGGAAGCTGGAGAGTCAGGAGTCCGGAGCCGGTGAGGTGTTGCGGCATGCGGCGCAGGTGCTGGGGCTTGAAGAGGTGCGGGAGTCACGCTTGTATCAGGCCAGTATTATGACGGCGTGGGGTGAGTTGAACGAGTTTAGCGTGAATTGCGAGCTGTGGGAGCAGGTGCATGATCCTTTTTACCGGGTGACGATCGGGTTTCCGAAACCGTTGCGACGTGGGCTTCGGATCTCACGTGATGCGCAAGGTGGTTTGATGCACCGGATGATGAGAGGTGAGGAAGTGGAAGCGTCGGAGGATGCGTCGGGAGATCTGGTGGTGCAGTCGACGCAGGACCTGGACGAGTTGCGGGAGTTTTTGCAGGAAGACCTGCGCCAGCCTCTGGAGCGATTGGCAGGGCGCGTTGATCGCCTCCAGCTCGGGGATGAGTATCTATTTGTCTTTGTGAAAGGTTCGCCGGAAGGTGCTGCGTGCGAGAGCCTATTGCGGGAGTCCCTGGCGGTGGCGAGTAAGGTGTTTCATCGTGCTATGGCACTGGGGCCGAGTAAAAAGAGCAGCCTGATGAGTTCGTACGGGCAGGTTGAGTCGGAAATGTCGCGGCGTGTGAGTGAGGAAGGCGGGCCGGAAGCGGTAGAGGAGGCGCGCCACACATCTCGGATGACGGTGGCATCGGTGGTTGCCTCGAGCCATGAAGGTAGTGAAGCGAGTGATGAGGCTGTGGAAGGAAAGTCTGTAAAGGCTGGGGAGGCTGTGCCTCAGCGCTCGGCGTCGTCGACGTTGCGCGGGGTGGGGGGACCCTCCGAGGTTTCATCGGCCGCGGAAGTATCGTTTACAGGTTCAGGTTCTGCAGGCTCGGCAGGTTCTACAGGCTCGGCCGCGGGAAGGGGAATGGCGGAAGCTTCCTCGGATGGGGATTCTAAGGGTTCATCCGGAGATTGAACCTGGGAGCGTGCGACGACCTCGACCATCGCAGAGCGTAAGACCCGGTCATCCTGGCGAAACCCAGCGCGCAGGCAGCGGGCGATTTGTCCGGGCTGCAGTGTGTCGTCTTCGACCATGTGCACGGCTTCGTGGCAGATAGGATCAAAGGAACCGCCGGGGTCCGGGGCAATGTATTCGATGCCATGGCGCTCAAGAGCTTGCAGGAGTTGTTTTCTGGCGAGCTGGACGCCGTGTTGGATGGCGGGCTCGGCGTTGGGAAGGGAAGCCGGTGTGGTTTGAAGTTCGGAGAGTGGCGAGGCATCGGCAGGGGCTATGAACTTGCTGGCTTCGTTGAGTGCATCGATGACGGGAAGAACCTCCAGCACGAGTTTGTGATGGGCATATCGGCGTTGTTGTTCCGCGTCGCGTTGCAGGCGAGCAAGGCGCTCTTCGTGTTCGGTTTCCAGGGCTTTCATAGCCTGAGCGTGTGTGGCTTCGGCGAGCTCAAGGCGTCTGCGCATGCGAACGAATACGGTGCGTGCGGTGACCAGGGCCGCCAGGGTGAGAGCGGAGAGGGTGATGATGATAAGGATCATTTCCATGGAGTAGACCGGGTAACGATAGCGTAAGTCATGGTATCTAGAGCCAGGAGACTCTCTATTAGGTATGCGGCGAGGCGTGAAGCCGACGGGTATCTTATAAGCATTTATCCTGTCAGGCGGCTAGAGTGGCGGACTTAAATCGGGGGTGGTTTCTATCGAAGGCTTGCTGTCTTGGTGCTCGTGATTGGCGAGGGGAAAAGAAAATGGGGAAGGAAGCAATAAAAAGGTTGACAGGTGTGGGGAAGCGTACTACCTAAGCAATTCCTTACGGCGGCGTAGCCAAGCGGTAAGGCATGGGCCTGCAAAGCCTTGATCACCGGTTCAAATCCGGTCGCCGCCTTTTTGTAAAAGTAATGTTTCGTCGTAAGACAACGAAGCCAGCTCCAGACAAATCCTGATGTTGAACAGGGTGTTTGGAAGCTGGTTTTTTCGTTTGTGTTGTACTGTCCGGAACGGAGCGCTCTGGTGTCAGCGAGAGTGTGCTTGCGTAATTCTGAGGAATTGCACTAATCTGGCCGGCGCGGTTGTTATTCTAGTTTTTGGCGCACGGAGATGTGCCGGAGCAGGGTGTATTTGCAGTACATGCAAACGATTGATGTGGAGAGAGAAGGATGGCAACTGGTCGTAAGGTGATGATCGTTGATGAGAATCTGCTCGATGTAATGGAAGTCGAGCAGCATCTAGTAAGCGGAGGCTACGACGTCGTTCATCTATCCTCGCCCAACGGAGTCATGGCGAAGCTGGATTATGAGAATCCAGAGATATTGTTGCTAGATATTCAGATGTCGCGCTTGCATGTGGTTGATCTTCTGGAGACTCTGCGCGCATCGGGCAAGCTCGATGAGCTTGTGATTGTAGCGTTCAGTGACATGGAAGCGGAGAAGTTGCAGCAGTTTTGTATGGATAACGATATCAATGGCTACTTTTGTAAGTCGATGGATGTCGGTCAGATTGCGGACTTTCTCAACAACTTTTATGAGTACTGATAGGTACGGGTCCGTGCGAATATAGATTGAATGATAGATTCATGGTGGGCGGCCTAGCGCCTGCTTTCCTACGAAGAATGCGAAGGAGAACTCATGGTCGAGCATCAGGGCGGGTCGTTCCAGGGCGGGTCTTCCAGACAGAGTGGTGGTCAGGATGTGCGTGGTCGGATTTGGATCTTGGTCGATCATTCGGCACGTGAAGCTGCGTTTGCAGGTGTGTCTGCTCATCTGGGTGAAAGCAATGTGGAAGCGCAGATCGTAACGATTACCGAGGTGATCGGGACGATGGCACGTGAAGCGATTGTGGGTGGTGCGGAGCGTTTGTTGCGTGGCCTGCGCGTCGCTGTGCAGGGACGTGGTGCGGATGAGGATTTGATCGGGGCGGTTCGCCGTGCGCGGCCGGATGTGCTGGTGATTACGAATGCGCGGCATGTCCGAGCGCTGGGGTTGCTGGAGAATCTGACCGGGATTCCGGTTCTGCAGCTTGGCGTGTTGCCGGACTATAATTTGTCGGCATCGTGGATTCAGAGCGGCTTGCAGGCGTTTGTGGTTGCGCACGAGGAGCAAAAACAGCGCCTGGTGCAGGGCGGTGTGTTGGCGGATCGGATTCAGGTTGCAGGTCCGGCCATTCAGCCCGGGTTTTCGCGGCCGGTGGACCGTGATGCGGTGCGGTCAGAGCTTGGTATGCAGGGGCAGTTTGTGGTGCTCGTGCGGGCGGAAGGCTTTGATGCAGCGCTGCTCGAGAAGCTGATGTTTCAGTGTACGCTGGTGGATCGGCCTACGCGTTTTATCTTTCATCATAACGGGGACAATACGACGGCAGCGGCGCTTCGCCGTGCGGCCGATCAGCACCGGATGCGGGCATCGATGTTTGGTAGAGTCGATGATCTGGAGCGGTATGTGGCGGCGGCAGATGCAGTGATTGTGTCACCGCAGGAGCCGTCGATCGCAGAGCTTGTGGCAGCCAAAAGGCCGCTGCTGATTCTGGGCGATGATGAGCAGTTCGCAGCACAGATACAGTTTTTGGTGCAGCATGAAGTAGCGCATCAGGTCAGCAATGTGGTGCGGCTGGGAAGCGAGCTGGATCGGTTTTCGCAGGATGAGCGGCTGGAGGCGATGTCAAAGGCGGCTGAGAAGCTCGTGGAGGCAGATGCGAATCGCAAAGTTGCCGATGCGCTGAGTACTGCGCTTGCGAATCTAGAGACCTGGCGCGTGCCGCCGCAGACTGAGGCTCCCGAATCGCCCGAACCATCGCATGTGGCGGAACCGGCGCAGCAGCCTTCGGCGCCGAGTCCGTTTGAAGATATTGGAAGTTCCGCTTCCGGTGCAGGCAGCGCAGGCGCGCGTGGTGGTGCTGTGCCTTCGGTCGATCCCGGTGCAGGTGGCACTGGTGCTGGAGCGGGCGCAGGCTCGGTCCGTGAGCCGGTGCGTGATTATAGCGGGATTTCACAGGCTGAAGCCAAGGAACAGCTTGCGCAGTTGATTTTGCTGGAGCGTGATCTGGAACGACGTCTCGGGGAAGCTGTGCGTCAGCAGGAACGCTGGCGCAACCGTCTTGAGCTTGCCCGTGAATGGCAAGAAACCGAGCTGGCGGCGGAAGCAGAATCGGTGCTGCGTGGGTTTATTGCGGAGGCAGAGCCGCTGGAGCGTGAGCTTCGGGATGTCTTGCGCCAGAAGGATAAACTCAAGCAGGCGGCGCAGAGTCCGGGTGGTCGAAGCAGTACGCCGGGGCAATCCGGGAGCGCCGCAGCAGGTGGCTCGGAAGCCGAGCGCCGTGCGGCAGAGATCGAGCGCAGGTTTGAGCGGATGGAAGTCGATAGTGACCTGGAAGGGTTGAAAGATCGGATCAAGCGCGAGTTTGGCGAATAGCCTGCGGGTTTGTGGTTCACAATCAAGGCAGTATGACACGGTTCCTCATCTATTTTGTAATCGCCAATCTCATTGGCGGTTTCTTTTTGTGGCTCAGCGCCCGGGCATTACCGTTTGATCAACTCGCGGAGTATTTGAAGGGTGCTGACTTCGGGCATCTGGCGGTGTGGTCGGGTGTTTTTTTGGCCGTCTACTCGGTGTGCCATCTTTCGCGTGTGTTGCGCTGGAATGATCTGATTCAGCCTCTGGGGGAGGTAGATCCGTGGCGTGTGCATCGGGTTTGCGCGGTTGGTTTTACAGCGATTTTGTTGTTGCCGCTGCGACTTGGGGAACTGGTGCGGCCGTATCTGCTGGCGCGGCAGACGAACTTGCCGATGGCCAGTGTTCTGGCGACAGCGGTGGTAGAGCGGGTAATCGACGGGTTGTTGATTACCGGGCTTTTGTTTCTGACGTTGTCGACCTATTCGGGCGAGCGGGCGACGGGGCTTGTGATGAGCACGGGCTATATCAGTGCGGGGATTTTTATCCCGGCGCTGGGGATGTGCATGCTGGCGTACTGGCGGCGCTCGTGGGCGCTTCGGTTGATCGAGATGACGATCGGGCGTGTGCTTCCAGGATTGGCTGCCAAACTAGCCGGGATGCTGGATGCGTTCATCAACGGATTCCGGGCGCTGGTGCATGCGCGGTCGATGGGGCGTTTTATGTTGCTGACGAGCCTGTACTGGGGGACGAATATTGTCTCGATGTGGTTGCTTGCGCGGTATGGTTTCGGGCTTGAGCTTGGGATCTGGGAAATGGCGACGGTCCTGGCGATCCTGGTAATCGGGATCATGATTCCAGCCGGTCCTGCGATGGCCGGGAACTTCGAGTTTTTTGTGTTGCAGGGTGTGGCACTCTTTCTGGTGCTGGATGCAGGCGATATGGGCACGCGGGTGATGGTCTTTGCGGGCACTGTTCATATTTTGCAGTTTCTGGTGATCGTGGTTCCGGGGATCTTACTGATGTGGGTGGACCCGGAGTCGCGCAATTTGATCCGGTTGTCGGCGGAAGCAGAAGAGGCTGCGCGGAGCACCGGGCCGGATTGACACTGGAGTGTGGGGTTTGTTAAATTTTGTCGGCTTTGCCGTGTAATCGGGCTACTCTGGCAGATTATGTATCGCGGCTGAGATTTGCCGGGATGTTGTTTGAGAATGCGTCTTGATTGTAGGGCGAAATCAATCGGCCGGTAGCCATGAACGATCGTAGGGTTTGAGGTCGCGCCGTGCTTTCCTTATCGAAACGTCAGGAAACAATTTTGCTCAGTGTGATAGAGCAATTCAATATAACGGGTGAGCCGGTCGCCAGCGCGGTGGTTGCGCGCCATCAAGATGTCCAGGTGAGTTCGGCCACCGTTCGCAGTGTGATGAGCGAGCTGGAAGATATGGGCTTGCTCAATCAGCCGCATACCTCGGCGGGTCGTTTGCCGACGGCATTTGGCATGCGGTATTACGTCAATCATCTTTATCATGGGACGGGGCTTGCAGAGGGTGATGATCGCGAGCTGACACGGCAGTTTGAGGCGTTTCGCGATGATGATCTCGAGGTGAAGGCACGGCTGACCGGTGTGCTGATCAGTGAGCTTTCGCAGCTCGCAAGCATTGTGAGTTTACCCGGCGTTTCGCAGTCTCGCCTGCAGGAGATTCGGCTGACCGGGCTGACGGATCGGCGTGTCCTTGTGATTTTGATTACTGAAGATAATCGTATCTTCAATCGTGTTGTTCGGGTGGACGAGGACCTGGATGATATGATGTTAACCCGCATGCAGAATTATTTGTGTGAGCTTGTCGGAGGCTTGACGCTGCTGCAGGTTCGGGCGCGGGTTCGTCAGGAATTGAAGGCGGTGGCGTCGCGTTACCAGAGCTTTATCACGCAGGCTCTCAAGGTCAGTGAGCTTGCGTTGGAGGCGGCGCCGCGCTCGCAGTTGTATGTGGAAGGCACGCTGAACATACTGGAATTTACCGAGATATTGCATGATGTGGAGCGTGTGCGTGAGCTGTTGCGCGGTCTGCATGATAAAGAGCGTGTGATTGAGCTGCTGGATCGAATTTGCAGTGCGCGGCGGCCACAGGCATTGATTGGTCGGGAATTGGGCTGGGATCTTGGCGAGGACTTGAGTTTGATTGCATGTGGTTACTATCGCTGTGATCACCAGCTCGGAGTGCTGGGGATTCTGGGGCCGTTGCGGATGGATTATGCTCGCATCATTCCACTGGTCGAGCATGCAGCACGTATGTTATCGAGGGAATCCGAGGGAAATGTGTGAAATTTCGCACCTTATCTCGGAGCATTCCATGCGCGGTTTCCCGTACAACGCTATCCTTATATAAATGTAGATGAACTTTATAACTGTCCTTAGCTTTCCATAAGTTGTGGCTGAAGTCTGGAGGTAGGTGCATTGAGTAATGAAAAAGATTTACACGCATCCGGTGAAGAAACCGAGGTTTCTGTGAATGGACAGGACGAGGCGCTGCAAGAGGAAGCAGACTCTGTGGATGACGCATTGTTTTTAAGTCCGGATGATTCTGAAGGCGAGGTTATGGACGTGAATGGCGGCGGTGGCGTATCGGAACTGCAGCAGGATCTGGTTGCAGAGAACGAAGCGCTTAAAAAGCAGGTTGAGGAGCTCTCGACGGAGTGCGAGGAACAAAAGAATCGTGTGTTGCGTGTAGCTGCGGATCTGGAGAACTTCCGTCGTCGCAGCCAGCGTGAGAAAGAGGATCTACGGAAGTATGGTATTGATCGCGTGGTCATGGAACTGCTTCCGGCGATCGATAATCTGGAGCGTGCTTTGCAGCATGCCACCAGTGAGAGCGGTGAGAATTCCATGACCGAGGGCGTGCGCATGGTTTATCGCCAGCTCCTCTCGGCACTTGAGAAGCATGGTGTGGAAGGCTTTGACTCGAAGGGTACGGCTTTTGATCCGCAACGTCACGAGGCTCTGCAGCAGGTAGAAAGTACGGAGCTTGCGACAGGCACGGTCGTGGATGAGTATCAACGAGGTTACTTCCTGCATGATCGTTTGTTGCGTCCGGCGCTTGTATCCGTTGCTAAAAACGTGCAGAGTGTGAATTCTGTAAATGAGAGCAATGGCGCAGATGCGTCCGCACCCTCCGGGCAGCATGACGATTTCGATCCAAGTGATGATGCTCAAGAGTGATGCTTGCTCCTATAACCCGGCATATATTTTGAACAGATTCCCCTGAGCTACACCTGGCCGGGGGGAGCTGTTGTCGCCCGATTGTTGAAGACTTCGCGAGGCAAGGTGAGATGGCAAAGACTATTGGAATTGACCTTGGTACCACCAATAGCTGCGTATGTGTGGTTCTGGATGATCAACGGATCGTAATTCCAAACGCTGAAGGCAGTCGTACGACGCCTTCGGTTGTTGGCTTTGCTGAGGATGGCCAGCGATTTGTCGGGCCGATTGCTCGACGCCAGGCGCAGACGAATGCTGAGAATACGATCTCGGCGGTGAAACGTTTGATTGGCCGCCGTTTCGATTCCAAAGACGTACAAGACAGCTTAGCTGCCTCGTCTTATCAGATCGTGAGTGGTCCGAATGGCGATGCCTGGGTCAGCGTTCGTGGTCGTGAGTACTCACCGGCTGAGATTTCATCGATTCTATTGCGGGAAATGAAGAATATCGCGGAAGGGTATCTCGGTGAAGATGTCCAGGACGCGATTGTTACGGTTCCGGCATACTTTGATGATGCGCAACGTCAGGCGACCAAAGATGCCGGGCGGATCGCCGGGTTGAATGTACTGCGGATTATCAACGAGCCGACTGCTGCGGCGTTGGCGTACGGTCTTGCGAATCTCGAGCGCGATAATATCAAGCTCGCCGTGTATGACCTTGGCGGCGGCACGTTCGATATTTCGATCCTGGAGTTGTCCGACGGCGTATTTAGCGTGTTGTCGACTGCGGGCGATACATTTCTGGGCGGTGAAGATTTCGACAACCAGATCATTGACTGGCTGGCGGATGGGTTTCAGAAGGAACACGGCGTCGATCTGCGTGAAAACAAGATGACGTTGCAGCGTCTCAAGGAAGAAGCAGAGCGTGCAAAGTGTGAGTTGTCGAGCATTGCGACGACGGATATTAGCCTGCCGTTTATTCATGTCAGCGGCTCGGTGCCGGTGCATCTTGAGGCAAAACTTACGCGGGATGTGCTTGAGGAGTTGGTTGAGGATCTAATTCAGCGGACTTTGAAGCCGTGTAAGATCGCTCTGGCGGACGCGATGGTTTCGGTCCAAGAGATCGATACGGTCTTGCTGGTTGGCGGGATGACCCGGATGCCGCGCGTGCGTGAGGTTGTGGCAAACTTCTTTGGGAAAGAGCCCGATGCGTCGGTGAATCCTGATGAGGTTGTGGCGATGGGCGCTGCGATTCAGGGCGGAATCATTGGCGGCGAGTTGACGGATGTGTTGCTGTTGGATGTGACGCCGTTGACGCTGGGTGTGGAGACGATGGGGGGTGTCTTTACGCCGCTGATCCCGAGGAACACGACGATTCCTTATAGTTATACCGAAGTGTTTAGTACGGCGCGCGACTTTCAGGACATGGTGCGCATCCATGTTTTGCAGGGCGAACGTTCGATGGCTGCGGATAATAAAAGTCTGGCGTTTTTTGAGCTTACGGGGATACCACCAGCACCGCGTGGGGTGCCGAAGATCGAGGTTTCCTTCTCGATCGATGAGAACGGTATTGTAAGCGTTGCAGCCAAGGATCTGGGCACAGGACGTGAGCAACGCATTGAGATAGTTGCGGCTGGTGGTCTGAGCGAGGATGACATCGAGCGCATGATCGAGGAAGCGAGTGCGAACGAGGAAAGCGATCGCTTGAATAAAGAGCTGATTGAACAGCGCAATATGGCGCTTGGCATGTTGTATTCTACCGAGCGTAGCTTGCAGGAATACGGGGAAATGCTGGGGGAAGAGGAGCTGGCAGAGATCAATCAGGATGTCGCGATGGCCAAGGAATTGGTTACGGATGCTTCGCTGGAGGAGCTGGGCACCATTATTGCGACGTTGGAGTCGGCGGCTTATCGTCTGGCAGACGCTATGTATGCGGCGGTTGATAACGGTGGTTGAGACTTGCTCGTTGGTGGTGAATAAATAAGAGTGATGAGCGGTTTGTTTTGGGACTCAATATCTGGCAATCACTCTTTCGTTGATAGTTCATGGATCAAGATCTCTACCAAATTTTAGGCGTCTCGCGGGATGCCTCTCAGGCTGAACTCAAGTCGGCCTATCGAAAACTGGCGTTAAAGTATCACCCCGACCAAAACCAGGGCGACGCCGAGGCTGAGGAGCGTTTTAAGCAGATCAGCGCGGCGTATCAGATCCTTAGCGATCCGGATAAGCGTAGCCACTATGATCGTTTTGGTTCGACCAGCGGTCAGAGTCCGTTTGGGGGCGGCGCAGGATCGCCGTTCGGTGGTGGTGCCGGGTCACCGTTCGGTGGCGCAGGCTTTGATAATCTGAATGATTTTTTCGACCTTTTTAACTCCGTCTTTGGCGGTCAGAGTCCTTTTGGTGGGCAGGCTGGCGGTGGGCGTACGCGGAGCCGCCGAGGGGTTGATGTAAAAGTTGATCTCGACATTACGATGGGTGAGGCGGCGCATGGCGCAACGCGTACCATTGAAGTTGCGACGAAGCAGGCATGCGAGACGTGTCATGGCAGCGGTGCAAAGCCCGGTACGAAGCCTAAAACCTGTTCGCAATGTGGTGGTCAGGGCAAGGTACGTGTGCAGCAGGGATTTTTCTCGATGTTTCGCACGTGTCCGACCTGCCAGGGCGAGGGTGAAGTTATTGAGCATCCGTGCTCGTCGTGTTCGGGAAGCGGTCGTGTGGTGCGTTCGGAGACTTTGACGATCGATATTCCACCCGGTGTAAATACAGGGCACAGGCTGCGCTGGGCGGGCAAGGGAGATATTGGCACGCATGGCGGTGAGCCCGGCGATTTGTTTGTCGTGATCCGGGTCGAGGAAGATAAATTCTTTGAGCGAGATGGTCTGAATGTGCGGTGCACGGTGCCAATTAGTTTTACACAGGCATCGCTCGGGGCGAGCATCGAAGTGCCGACGCTGGAAGGAAAAGTCATGATGAAAATCCCGGCCGGTACGCAGTCGGGGCGGGTTTTGCGACTTCGGAACAAGGGTTTCCCGGCGGTGCAGGGGCGCGAGCGTGGTGATCAGCTGGTGACGATTTTCGTCGAGACTCCGGTGCAGCTCACGGAGCGGCAGAAGGAGTTGCTTGAAGAGTTTGCGGCTGAATCCGGCGAGCAGGTGGAGCGGGAAGAAGGCGGCTTTTTCAAACGGATGAAGAAAATATTTAGTTGAACATTGCCTCAGTGTTCGCCCTTATGAAGGCTGGATGTCATGAAAAACAAGCAGATCAGCCGGCGTGATGTGCTGGTGCACGGCGCACTGTTGATCGCGTCGTTTTTTACGACTCTGGTTGCAGGCCTGTATCTGGCTGGCGGTGATCCGTTGCAGTGGGAGAGCTGGCAAAGCGCTACTACTGTGTTGCAGGGGGCCAGCTTTTCGCTCGGGTTGATGCTGATTCTGATCGCGCATGAGTTTGGCCACTATATACCGGCGCGGCGGCACGGGGTGGATGTGAGTCTGCCGTACTTTCTGCCGGGCGTGGGGCCGATTCCGGGGCTCGGGATATTGCCGTTTTTTGGGACGTTCGGAGCGTTTATCAAGATGCGGCTGGGGTGGATTGAGGCCAGGCCGTTGCTGAAGCTCAGTGCGTGGGGACCGCTTGCCGGGTTTCTTGTGACGGTTCCGGTGTTGTTTGTGGGGATGGCTATTTCCGAAGTGCAGCCGCTGCCGAGCGAGGGGGAGTTTATGATGCTTGGCAATTCGCTGTTGTTGCTGCTGGCGGAATGGATGTTTTTCCCGAACCTTGAGCCGGGAACGGATGTGTTTTTGCATCCGCTGGCGATGGCCGGCTGGGTGGGCTGTTTGCTGACGGCGCTGAATCTGTTGCCGATTGGGCAGCTTGATGGCGGTCATATTGCGTACAGCGTGTTTGGCGATGCGTATCGGCCGGTGGCCTGGATTGTTTATGTAGGGTTTCTGGGGATGGGGTTGTTGGTTTTTCCGGGTTGGTTGATGTTCGGCGTGCTGGTCGGGTTTATGGGGCCGGTGCATCCAAAAATTATGGAGGGAGAGCCGGTTCGGGGGCGTTCGCTCTGGCTGGCGGTGGCCGGACTGGTGATGTTTGCGCTCACGTTTACGCCTCGGCCGATCCTGGTGGATTCACTGCCGACGATGCTCGGGTTGTGGTAGAAGTCATGGAAATTCGTTGTAAAAATTGTGAGCACGTGGGGGAAGCGGCTGAAGTGCGTGCGCTTCCGCATGGTGTGGGGCTTGTCTGTGCGGCATGTTCGCACGTCAATGCGTTGAATCTGGCGGGCGACAAGGAGGCCAGTGGTAGTCCCGGCGTTGCAGCGCCTTCGTCTGCTGCAAAAGTCGACAAGGCCTCTGCGCCGGAGGCGCCCCATGAGATGGTCGACTGGGTGGGGAAACATGCGGTGAAGTATTTGATCCCGACGGCGGGTGAGGGCAAGCGTTGTCCGAAGTGCCTGACGCTGCTGGGAGAATCTGGTGAGCTGGAGGGGGCGCATTGTGTGCGTTGTGGCTTAAAGATTGCGGATGCGGAGCGGTTTGCGCCGGGGAGCGCGCCGTGGGAGCTTGCGCCGGCTGGAAAAAGTGAAGCGGTGGCGGAGGCGGATCGGTTGTGGCCGGAGTTTGTGCGTAAAGGCGACGCTGCGCGTGCGGCGTATGAGGCGAAAGTCGATGCCTGGTGCGTGTATGTAAAAGAGCAGGAGCTGATCGATTATGGAATCCGGAAGTTGCAGCTCGGGCTGATCCGGCATCCGGACGAGCCAAAGCTGCTGGAGGCGTTGACGGTTCTGGCGGAGAAGTTGCAGCAGAGGGTGCTGATTGCGACGACCGAGGCGCAGGTGAGTGCGGAAACATATCGCTCGGAGATATCGCAGTTGCGGCAGCGGTTGCTGAGGTATTCGCTGGTGTTCTGGGGTGTGATTTTTATTTTGCTGGGTGTGGTGATTCTGGGGGAAGTACTGAAGTGATGTATCGGGAGCAGGAACTGATTCGGAAAATCATGGAGCTGTTTCCAACGCCGGATGGTGTGCGGCTTGGCATCGGTGATGATTGTGCTGTGCTCGATCGTGAGCGGTTTGATCTGGTGACGACAGATTCTCTGGTGGAAGGCGTGCATTTTCGGCGCGACTGGAGTGAACCGGAGGATATTGGCTGGAAGATTCTGGCGCGTTGCATCAGTGATATTGCGGCGATGGGAGGGAAGCCTGGCGTATTCTTTTTGAATCTGGTGCTGGGGCCGGGCGATGATCGCGCGTTTGTGGATGGATTGCTGGCCGGGATGAAGGCGGCGAGTGTGGAGCTGGGCGGGGCGTCGGACGGGGTGGGGCAGGGAGTGCGGGTGTCGACGGCAGGCGGAGATGTGTCTGCGACGCGTGGGCCGACGGTGATCGCGATGATGTTGCTGGGGAGTTCGCCGGCGTCGGGTCCGGTATTGCGAAGCGGTGCTTTGCCTGGAGATAAGATCGTTCTGCTCGGGCCAACGGGTTTGAGTGGTGCGGCGGTCGATTTGTTGTCAGGGCGGTTTGCGGCAGCAGGCGTTGCTGGCGAGGCGGAGCGTTATCCGGCGCTTGTGGGGGCGCATCGTCGGCCGCGGCCGCGCGCGCTGGCGGGGGCTTTGCTGGGAGAGCGGGCGATTCCTTCGGCGATGATCGATGTGAGCGATGGGCTGGCGCGGGATCTGATGCATATACTGGCGCGGAGTGCGGTCGGGGCGCGGGTCGAGCTTGAGAAATTGCCAAAACATGAGGAACTTGCGCGTTTGGAGGCTGAAACCGGTGCGGATGTCTTGCAATATATGCTGGCGGGCGGTGATGATTACGAACTGCTGATGACGGTGGCGCCGGAGAACATGGTGGAGCTGTTGACGCTGGCAGGTGCGCAGGGCTGGACCGTGTATGAGATCGGTGAAGTGCTGGATGAAGTGCAGGGATTGCAGTTTGTGGATGGGCAGGGTGTTGTAAGAGATCTGCAATCGGCCGGGTATCAACATTTTGAGGCGTCATGAGTGATGTAACGGTGGAACAGCAGGCTGTAAGGGGGCACAAAAAGATTGTGGAGCGTCTGTGGACGGAGCCGATTCTGGAAGCGTGTGCGCAGCTGCTGGGGAATCCGGCGGGTGTGAACGTGCTGGTTGCGGAAGCGCGGTGCGGGCTTGTGCCGACGCGTTGGATTGAGACGCTGCCTGCTACGACGCGTGTGATCGCGTTGGATGGTTCCAGTGCGATGCTGGATGCTGCGCGTGAGCGGATGGGTGACGGGTTGCAGCGGCGGATATTTTTTGTGCAGCAGCGCGTCAATAAGCTTTCGTATACCGAGGGGGCGTTTCCGGTGGCGGTGTGCTGTAACGGGATCGTGACGGCACGGCAGCTTCAGGAGGGGCTTGGTGAGTTGCAGCGTGTGACCAGCTCTGGCGGACAGGTGCTGGTGGCGGTGCCGCTGGCGAGTAGTTTTGGGGCGTTTTATGATCTGCTGGACGAAGCCTTGCGTGCAAACGGGCAGGGTAGTGAGGTAGCGCGGATTTTGGAGCTTCGGCACAAGTCGTTGTTGCGTGTGGGGCGGATGGCTGAGATCGCGCGTCGGCTGGGGCTTGGTAGTGTTGAAGTTCGGGAATTGAGCTGGACGGTGGGCTTTCGCAGTGGGCGCGAGTTTCTGGAGTCTCCGTTGATCCAGGAGACGTTCTTCCCGCACTGGATCGGGGCGATTCGCTCGAGTGAGCGCGATACGATTTTGCGTTACCTGGTGCATGCAATCGATACGTACTGGCGTGACCGAATGATGCATTGCACGGTTACGGCCGGGGTGTTGATGGCCTTGAAACCATAAAATGCAAAAAGTTTAAAAATAAGTGTTGACAAGGATGTGCCCATGTGAGACTTAATCATTCCGCTTGACGGGGCGGCCTGAAAAGGCACAGAAAGTCAGGCGGCAAACATAATCCGGCGTAGCTCAGTGGTAGAGCGATCGGCTGTTAACCGATTGGTCGCAAGTTCGAATCTTGCCGCCGGAGCTTTCAGAGAAACCCAGACATCAGAGTCTGGGTTTTTTGTTTCTTGCGTAATTTCTAAAAACTACAAAATAATGGATTGTGTGGGTCGGGCTTTGTCTCAGAGCGGTTGGACAGGTCGACTTATCAATTGCTCGTGGCAAGCTTCAGGTTGACTAATACGTGCTCCTCGTGGGCTTTTGTAGCGGATGTGGCCTGTGAGCTCCGGTAGGCAGGTGATGGTGTGGAAAATGGGCTTTCCTTCGATGAGATGAGTCGTCGGAGGATGCGCACTTGCACGGACAGCTGCTATCGGATTAGAGCTGGTTATGGTGGGAAGCTGGTACGGACCGAGGAGCTTCGTGTGAACCAGCGTATCAGAGTAGTGTCTTTAGCAGTTTATCGAGAATGAGACAGAGGAAGTGCCATGGACATGAGCAGATACCTGGATGGGGTTGAGTACGCGGTTACGCACTTGCTCGAGGGGATCTGGCAGGAGCATTCGACGCTCTTCGAATTGCAGGAAAGGCTCTCATTCTTAGAGCGAGCCACCAAGGTTGGCTATGAGCGGGCACAGGCCATCTGGGCAAACGCAGAAGATCCGGATGACGTCATGATGGGGGCAGGGATGTATTGGGAAACCTACTTCGACGTTGACAAGGAGCGGCATCACGTTGCTCGGAATGCCGATGAACTCATACAGCTTATCGATTTGCATGAGTTCTCCGTTTCATCTCTGGCGGGCAGTCTTTTGCAACATGTTAGGCAGGGGATCTCTATTGTTTACGGAGGTTTGAGTTCCTGCCCGGACGGGAGAATTGTCGCTTCCCAGCAACATTTGAAGACCGTCATCTGGCAAGCGCGGAATCAAGCTATCCATTGGGAGGAAGGCGATCTCCGGGCAATGGTCCGAGTATGCTTCGACGATCTACGCGATAACGTCGATGCGGGTTTCGGCGACTATCACAACCGCAGTCTTGCCTTCGAAGTCGTCCGCCTGCTCGGGTGGGAGAGCTTCGATAATATCAAGACAGACTTGCTGTCTATCGCATAGACCTATTGGATAAGCTCGAAGAAGTCGTAGGTCAGCGTCACGGACTAGCTGACGCTCTCGCTGTTCTGGTCGTCGGCGACGAACTTCATTGGCCAGGCGCGGGGTATTTTGACTAGCGCTGCAGGATGTGCCGTCGTGGTCTTGCTGATGGATTGTGTGGGCCGTGCCCTGTCTTAGAGATGGTGCAGGGCACGTGCAGGCTAAAATAATCCGGCGTAGCTCAGTGGTAGAGCGATCGGCTGTTAACCGATTGGTCGCAAGTTCGAATCTTGCCGCCGGAGCTTTCAGAGAAACCCAGACATCAGAGTCTGGGTTTTTTGTTTCTTGGGTTTGCTGGAGGGAGGGTTTTCCGGGGAAGATTCCCCGGAAGGTTCGGGATCAGGCGCCGACGAGGTCGGGAGGGCCGATGGGGACGATGCCGGATGGGTTGATGGCGCGGATTGAGGCGTAGCCCTGGCGCATGGCGTGGAGGTTGCAGGTGGGGGCTACGCCGGGGAGGTTGTACATGCGTTCGAGGTGCGCCTGGATGTTGGGGTAGTCGGCGAGTTTTTTTACGTTGCAGCGGAACAGGGAGTAGTAGGCGCCGTCGAAGCGGAAGGTGGTGACGAAGAGGCGGATGTCGGCTTCGGTGAGCTGGTCGCCGACCATCCAGGTGCGGCCCTGGAGGTGTTCTTCGATCTGGTCGAGGATTTCGAAAACGCCTTTGACGGCGGTGTCGTAGGGTTCTTGCGCGGTTGCGAAGCCGGCTTTGTAGACGCCGTTGTTGAGGGTGTCGTAGATGCGATCAGACCAGGCTTCGATTTCGGGCAGGAGGGCTTCGGGACGCAGCGGTGGGGCATCGCTCGGGATGCGGTCGAGCATGGCGAGTATTTCGGAGGACTCGTTGTTGACGATGCGCTGCTCGTGCTCGTCCCAGAGGACGGGAACAGTGACGCGGCCGGTGTAGGTAGGATCGGCGCGCAGGTAGAGTTCGTAGAGGTGTTGGTGGCCGTGGGGCGACATGAATCGGTCTTCGAAGCGCCAGCTTTGCTCGGTGAGTTCGTTGGCGAAGTGGACGGGGATCAGGTCGGTCAGGCCTTTGAGGGAGCGGGCGAGTAGCGTGCGGTGAGCCCAGGGGCAGGTCCAGGCAACGAAGAGGTGGTAGCGGCCTTTTTCGGGGCGCTCGGCCGGGATCTGGTCGCGAAAGACACTGGCTTTGCGGACAAAGGCGCCGTCGGCGTCTTCGTCGGTGGGGCGCCATTCGTTTTCCCATTTTCCTTCGATCATTTTTGCCATGTTGTGTCTCCCTGGTTTGTAGGTGGTAGGTATGAGTTTTTCTGGAACGTCTTATCTCTATGCCTGTTTATGAACAGCAGGAGGGGAAAAGAAATTCGGTCAGGGGGTGAGAATGTGAGGGAAGGTAAAAGGCGCACGCGAAGGCGCGAAGGCGCGAATTTCGCGAAGGAAAGATAAAATGGTTGGGGGTAGATGAATGGTGTGGGGGTCGGGTGGGGTTAGCGGCGTAGGTGAGGGTGAACCTGAGCGCTCAGGTAAGGAATCTTTGCGTGGAGAAGAGCTACCTAAGAGCTCAGGTAGGAGATCTTTGTGGGGAAAGGTTCTACCTGCGTGTGTTGGAGCGGTAGATTCGGGTGAACAAGTGCTTCCTGAGAGCTCGGGTGCGCGATGTTGGCGCGTTGTTGCTGGTGGGTTACGCAGGGGTGGGTTGGGGCGCGAGGATCTCGGTTTCGATGGTGTGTGATTCGGGTTCCTCGGCGATGGGTTTGCGGGATTTTCGGCGGGCGGCGTAGGCGGGGTCGCGGCGTTTGAGGAAGTGGCCGGCGTCGTGGGCGCGTTCATGGAGCTGGAGCAGAGAATCGACGAGCTGGATGTGGAAGCGGTGGGCGCGATCAAAGGTGGTGCGGGCTTCGACGAGAGTTCGGGTGGCGAGGAGGTCTTCGCGGACTTCGCGGTGGAATTCTTGGATGGCTGCGATGGCGGGGCGGATGGCGGCTTCGAGTATTGGGCCGTGACCGAGGTCTTTGAGTTCTTCTTCGGTCTGGTAGGCAGTGAGGAGGGCGTCGAGGATTTCGACCTGTTTGTCCAGGGCCAGGAAGGAGAGTGCGGTGTTGTTGAGCTTGTAGTAGCGGTCGTAGAGGCGCTGGCGGCGGGCGGATTCTTCGGGGCTAAGCTTGACGCCGGGGGCAGGGTTGAGGAGGGCGTCGCGGGTGCGGCTGCGGTAGAAGCGATAATGTTCACGAGCGTTGCCAAGTTGTTTTTGGACGTTGGCGCGCTCGGTGTCGGTTTCGCTTTGTTCGGTGGTGTTGTGGGCGACTTGGAGGACGAGGGCGTCGCGGGCGGCTTGGAGGTTGTCGCGTGATGTGGCGACGGCTGCCTGGTAGGCAGGCACGGGAGTGAGGCTGGCGGGATCGGTGACGGCCTGGATGTCGTGGCGGGATTCAAGCAAACGGATCTGATCTTCTTCGGTCATGGTGGTTTCTCCGTGTTGAGCAGGTGGGGCGTGGTTGTGCCCGGTTATTTGTCAGTCCCTCAGGGCTCACGGTGGATTGTGTACGTCTTGATGGGGATATGGTTTGCATAGATAGGCGGGGGTGTAAAGGGTGGGCATACGCAGCGCTGCGCGCGGGCGTTGTCCGGTTTCGCGGGTGGTCGGGATAGGGTTGGGTGGTGTGCGTGGTGGGTGGTGTGCGTGGTGGGTAGAGATGGTGGGTGGTTGGACACGTGTCCCAGGGGCAGAGCCCCTGGGCTAGCACGACCGATGCGCTCCGCGGAGGCCAGAGGCCTCGCTGCGCGGGTTGGGTGGTGTGTGGTAGGGTGCGGTGTTGGGATATATTGGGCGATGAAATGATTGAAGGGAATCAACGGGAGGTGTGGGATGGAAAACGATGTGATCTTTGGTGAGGAGATGTTGGTGGTGGTGGGTGATGGGGAGCCGGAGAAGTTTGAGATGAGGTTTTATCGGGCGGAGCGGGGCGGCGAGGGGGAGATGTATCGTTGTAGGGGTGAGATGTTTCTGGGGGGTGAGGTTGTGGGGGAAGTTGAGGGGGAGGGCGTGGATTCGTTCGGGGCGGTGTACCTGGCGATCTGGCATGCGAAGCAGGCGTTGCGGGCGTGGGGGGAGGAGCGTGGGTATCGGTATTATTATGAGGGTAGTGGTGAGAAAGAGCTCGGGCAGGAGCGGGATTTAGATGTTTCGTTTGGATTTTATAAGTAAGGGGAGGGGATATGTTGAATCGGGAAGATGTGATTTTTAGGATGGAGTTGTTGGCGTCGAAGGATGGTGGGGAGCGGGTGCCGTTGGTGGTGGAGTTGGGGCGCTTGCTGGATGATGAGAAGGGTATTTGTCTTCATTTTGTGTACAGGTTGGATGGGGTTGTTCGGAAGGAAAGAAAGTTAAGCGGGGATGATTTTGACGCGGTTTGTCATGTGATTAGTTCGATCAGGACGGGGCTGGAGTTGTTTTATTATAGAAGTGGCTATGTGCTGTACCGGCGCGTGGGGACGGGCGATGCGTATGTGGAGGTAAGTCTGGATGATTTGTTTCCGAATACGATAGATAGATGGGCGATGGTGAATGATAAACCTGAAGATGTAATGTTCAGGATGGAGTTGTTGGCGTCGAAAGATGGTGGGGAGCGGGTGCCGTTGGTGGTGGAGTTGCACCGTCCGGAAAAGCAAGAAGGTGAAAAACTTGGGGAGAAGATCTGGGTGGTGTGTGTTTTGAATGGGGTGGTTCATCGCAAGATGCATGCGTATGGGGGAGGCGGGATTCATGTTATTGGTATGGGGATTGCGATGGCTAGGATTGAATTGGAACATACTTATTGCAGGAAAGGCTATGTGTTGTATCGGCGCGTGGGGGCGGGAGATGCGTATGTGGAGGTGAGTTTGGATGATTTGTTTCCGTATACGAGGGAGATTGGGAAATGATGGGGGATGGGGAAGTAGTGCTGTGTCTTGAATTGATGATGTCGAAAGGTGGTGAAGAGAAGATTCCGTTTGCGT
Organism: Lujinxingia vulgaris; assembly: GCA_040393065.1. GTDB lineage: Bacteria > Myxococcota_A > Bradymonadia > Bradymonadales > Bradymonadaceae > JACCWM01. The sequence goes on from JBEBUW010000006.1 coordinate 74,171, forward strand.
TGGAGATAGGTCGTCCAAAACCTGTAGAGGATGGGAATTATAATTATGTCGGCTTTTCGCGTATCGAGAATGGGGTGGTTCAGGAGTACATGAGGATATTTGGGGAAGGCAATTTTCATGCGGTTTGTATGGGGATTTTTATGGTGAGGTCGGAGATCGTTCGTTTGTCGAGAAGGTATGAGTTCTGGCGGAGGGTTGAAGTTGAGGGTAGTGAGGAGTTTTGTGAGGTAGGGGTGGAAGATTTGTTTCCGTATACGAGGGAGATTGGGAAATGAAGGGGGATGAAGGGCGGGTGGAAAAGCCGGGAGCGTTCGGGATCCGACCGGGGGCGAGCCGCCCGGTCTCGTGCCGGAGCCTTGCTCCGCTGGGGCCGAGGGCCCCGCTGCGCATAATGTGAAATCGTGGTTGGGTGGGGCTGCCAGGGCTTGCCCTGATGGCAGAACAAGGGCTGTTGCACGAGCCCGGGGGATTTTTCCCCGGGTGAACGTGGCTGGTGGAGAGGGGGGAGTGCGTTTGCGAAGATGTGTTGAAGGACGGGTGGAAAGCCGGGAGCGGGAGCGGGTGTGCTCCCAGCTTTTTTGTTTTTGGGGTTGGAAGCGGGGGGCGGGGTGGATTAGTAAGGAGGGGTGAAGTTTTTGTGGAAATTTGATGAATCAATGGAGTGAAGAAAGCATGGAACGGAAGATTGCGGAGCAGTTGGGGCTGAAGGTGGGGCAGGTTCGGGGGACGCTGGCGCTGTTGGATGAGGGGAATACGGTGCCGTTTGTGGCGCGGTATCGGAAGGAGGCTACGGGAGATCTGGATGAGGTGCAGATCCGGGATGTGGCGCGGGTGGCGCAGCAGTTGCGGGCGTTGGAGGAGCGTCGCGAGGCGGTTTTGAAGTCGATTGCAGAGCAGGGGAAGTTGACGCCGCAGCTTGAGAAGGATGTGAAGGCGGCGGAGGATATGGCGCGGCTTGAGGACTTGTATGCGCCTTATAAGCAGAAGCGGCGGACGCGGGCGGTGAAGGCGATAGAGGCGGGGTTGCAGCCGTTGGCGGAGGCGTTGAAGCGTGGGGACGATCCGCGTGGGATGGCGGCAAAGCTGGTGTGTGAGGATTTTCCGACGGTCGAGGATGTGCTCGGCGGGGCGAAGGATATCATCGCGGAGGAAGTGGCGGATGATGCGTATGTGCGCGATTTTGTGCGGACGCGGACGCGGAAGGAAGGCGCGCTGGGGTGCAGGAAGCGTCGTGGGGCGGAGGAAGACCCGAAGTATGAGTTGTATTACGAGTTTACGCAGCCGCTGGCGCGGATGAAGCCGCATCAGGTGTTGGCGATTCGGCGCGGGGAGTCGGAAAAGGTGTTGAGTGCGGGGGTTTCGGCGGATGCGGAGGCGTTGATCGGCTGGATTCAGAAGCAGCGTAATCCGGTGAAGTCGGGTGTGGCGAAGGGGATGATCGATGAGGCGATTGCGGACGGGTATGCGCGGCTTTTGCATCCGTCGATCGAGCGTGATGTGCGGGGTGAGCTTGAGGAGCAGGCGGATAAACATGCGATCGGGGTGTTTTCGCTGAACTTGAAGAATCTGCTTTTGCAGCCGCCGCTCGGGGGTAAGCGTGTGATGGGGATCGATCCGGGACTTCGGACAGGGTGCAAGATCGCGGTTGTGGATGAGACGGGGCAGCTTGTGGCGACGGATCATTTTTATGTGCATGACAATCGTAAAGCGTATGCGCCGGCACAGATCGGGGCGCTTGCTGAGAAGCACGGCGTGGAGCTGATTGCGGTTGGCAATGGTACGGGGAGTCGCGAGACGGAAGAGGTCGTCGCGGAGGCGATTCGGGGCAAGAAGGGGATTCAGTACCTGGTGGTCGATGAGGCCGGGGCGAGTGTTTATAGCGCGTCGGATATCGCGCGGGAGGAGTTTCCGGATCTGGATGTGAGCGTGCGGGGTGCGGTTTCGATTGCGCGGCGTGTGCAAGATCCGCTGGCGGAGCTTGTGAAGATCGATCCAAAGAGCATCGGCGTGGGGATGTATCAGCACGACGTCAACCAGGTGGAGCTGATGAGTTCGCTGGATGCCGTGGTTGAGGACGTGGTGAACGCGGTGGGTGTGGATTTGAATTCGGCGTCGCAGCCGTTGCTTGCGCGTGTGGCGGGGATCGGGCCGACGCTGGCGCGGCGGATTGTGGAGCAGCGTAATGCGTTGAAGCGTTTTGAGTCGCGCGAGGATGTGAAGAAGGTGCGCGGGCTGGGGGCGAAGACGTTTGAGCAGTGCGCGGGTTTCTTGCGGATTCGGGATGGGAAGGAGCCGCTCGATATGACGGGGATTCATCCGGAGAACTATGAGATTGCGCGTGCGATTTTGAAGGCGGCCGGGGCGCAGGTGGGTGATGCGGGGCTGGCGCTGAAGCTAAAGACTTTGCAGGAGAAGGGGACGGTGGCGAAGCTCGCGGCTGAATACGGGGTGGGAGAGCTGACGCTTCGGGATGTACTCGACGCGCTGGTGCGCCCGGGGCGTGATCCGCGCGAGGATCTGGATAAGCCGATTTTGCGCAATGAAGTGTTGACGCTGGACGAGTTGAAGGAGGGGATGCGGGTTCAGGGGACGGTGCGGAACGTGGTGGATTTCGGGGCGTTTGTGGACATCGGCGTGAAGCACGACGGGTTGGTGCATGTGAGTCAGATGGCGGATCGGTTTGTGAAGGATCCGTATAGTGTGGTGAGTGTGGGGGATAAGGTGTCGGTGACGATTACTTCGATTGATCGGCAGAAGGGGAGGATTGGGTTGTCGATGAAGCAGTAATTAATCGACGAGGATAGAGGTATTGGGTGGTTTGAAACGTGGTGGACAGAGGTATTGGGCGGCGCGAAACGTCGCGACCCCACGTTTCACGTGGGGCTAGCACGGCCAGCGCGCTCCGCACGGGTTTCACCCGGCTTCACGGTGCGTGCGTTTGTGGGGTGGGTAGATATGTTGGGTGGTTGGATACGTGTCCCAGGGGCAGAGCCCCTGGGCTGGCACGGCGCCAACGCGCTCCGCGGAGGGCAGAGCCCTCGCTGCGCGGGGGTGGGTGGACACGTGTCCCAGGGGCAGAGCCCCTGGGCTGGCACGGCGCCAACGCGCTGCGCGGGGGTGGGTGGGTTATTTGGTGCGGTCGTGGAGGATCTGGAGCCAGATGGCTTGTTGGGGGTGGCTCTGGAGGTGGAGGAGTTCGGCGAGGTGTAGGTAGTACTCGGCGAGTTGGTAGGGGGCGGCGTTGGAGGAGCGGAGGGCGCTGCGGATGAGGGATTCGGCCTGGTTGAATTGGCCGTCGCGGTAGAGGAGCCAGCCGAGGGTGTCGAGGAGGTAGGGGCTGCGGTTGGTGGAGGTGGCGATGGCGCGGCGGGCCATGTCGAGGCCGCGGTCGATGTTGGTGTTGGTGGTGGAGTACATGTAGGCGAGGTTGTTGAGGAAGGTGGCGGTGTCGCTGGAGAGGGGGCTGCGGACGAGTTCGGTGTGGATGGCGGACTGGTAGAGGTCGTCGGCTTGTTGGTGGAGTCCGGCGTTGTCGTAGAGCGAGGCCAGGGAGGTGATGTTGAGGTAGAGGCCGTCGAAGTTACCGCTGGCGATGCGGGGGTAGTTTTGTTGTAGGAATTGAGCGCCGAGTTGGGCCTGGTCGGTGGAGGTAAAGAGGTCGATGGCGCGCTGGAGGGGGTAGTGTGCGTAGACGTTGTGGGTGGGCGCGGTGATGATTTTCTGGATGTAGGTCAGGGCCAGGTCGGGGTTGTTGGCGGCGAATGCAGCGCGTGCGAGGCGCGTGTAGGTGACGCTGGAGGGATGGCCGCTGGTGAGTGTTTGGGGGAGTGTTTCGGTGAGATCGGGTCGGGGTTGCTCGGGGTTGTGGGTGGGGCTGGTCTGGGCGAGTCGTGCGATGTCGCGGGAAATGAGGGCTGTGGGGAGCTCGGGTTGTTCGGGGGCGCGGGTGGCGATGGCCTGCTCGGCGTAGTGTTGGGCAAGCGCGTAGTGCGGTTGGTGGATTTGGTCGAGCAGGTGTGAGGAGATTTCGGCTGCGGCGTAGGACGGGTCGGAGCTTTTTTGGATGTAGAGATCGAAGTGTTTTCTGGCGTCGTCTTCGAGGTTGAGTGCCAGGTTTGCGGTGCCGAGGTGGCGGTGTGAGAGGCGTGTGAGGGCGACGTCTTCGAGGTGGGGGCCGAGGAATCGGGCGGCTTCGACGAAGAGTCGGTACTGGATGAGTTCGCCGAGGACGAGTTCGGTGAGGCGTGGTTCGAAGTCGTAGGACTGGAGGGTTTCGAGGAGCATTTCGCGGGCAGCGTCGATGTTTCCGAGGCTGAATTCGCGGTTGATGAGGCCGAGGTAGGCAAGGGGGTAGGCGCGGATGGTATCGGCGGCGGGGTCGAAGAGCGAGGCGAGGTGCGTGGTTTCGGTGTGTCCGCGCAGTTCGGTTGCGAGTCGTTGGGCGGTGCTGGTCGGGTTCTCGGCGGTGCGCCAGTAGGATTTGGCGAGTTGGTCGATGGTTTTGGAATCGCCGGTGTTGTGGGCGGCGATGATGGCGGACAGGATGTTGGTTTCGGTGGGGACTTGTCTGGCGTTGAGGACTTTCAGGTCGGTTGCTTCCTGGTCGTAGCCGAGGCGTGTGAGTTGTTCGGCGGCGTAGGCGCGTGCGTCTTGTTTGTCCTGGGCGTGGTCGATGTACTGCTTGAGGATGTCGTCGATGGAGGGATCCTGGGCACTTGCGCGGGCGATGGACAGCAGGACTTCGAGGGCGTCGCGGGCGACCAGCGGATCGGCGGCGGTGAGCTGAGGGCGTGCGGTTTTCTGGGCCTGTTCGTAGTGGCCGTGAAGCATGAGCAGGCGTGCGTGGGTGTTGGTGTCGAGGGCCTGGCGGCGTGTGTTGCCGAGGGTGTTTTCGTCGGATGTAGGAGATGTTGTGGGGGCGGCCAGTGCGTCGCCGTTCTGGAGTGCCTGGAGGTTTGTGGCGAGTTCGGTGAGCGCGGACTGGTTGCGGACTTCTGCGGGGAGCTCGGCCAGGAAGGATTGGGCTTCGCGGAGGAAGCCGTGGCTGGCGACGGTTTGCAGGGTTTTGAGGGTGATCTGGATGGCGATTGCGTCTGCGTTGTCGGCGGGCATCCAGGGGCTGTTGCGAAGCAGTGCAAAGACGGCTTGCGGGGAGTTTTCTTGGTGGAGGGTTTCGCGGACGAGGGCCGGGGCGACTGCCAGGGCGTAGTCTTTTTGCAGGAACAGGACGTGGAGCAGATCGGTGAACTGGGCGGGTTTCTGGGCGAGTTCGTAGCGCAGGGCGATCTGGTCGAGCGAGTTCTGGAGGATGGTAAAGGAGTTGTTGCGGGCGCTGAGATCGGACTGGAGGCTTTTTTGGAACAGGGCCAGGGCTTCCTGGTGGTTTCCGAGCAGCAGGTGGGTGTGGGCAAGCATGGGAAGGTACTGGGTATCGCCGAGATCGATGGCGGCCTGGAGGTAGCCGGCGCCGCGTTCGGTATCTTCGTAGTAGAGAAGATTTTGGCCCAGGCTAGCGAGCAGGTTTGCGTCGGGGGCGCGTGAGGGGGTGAGGAGTGGGCGGATTGCGCTCAGGAGGCGCTCGATTCCGCCGGTTTCGATGAATATGTAGGCGTTGCTGAGGATGGTGTTGGCTGCGATGTCCTGGTCACCGACTTCGATTTCGTGCTGGAGAAGTTGGATGGCTTGTTCGACGTGTCCGTGCTGTCGGAGCAGGCTGACGAGGAGTGGAAGATCGATGCTTTCGGAGCGCAAGTAGGTGATGGCGGCGTCGACGCGGGCCGGATCGTTGGTGGCGAGGTCGTGGTAGGCGATGTGCTGGAGGAAGACGTCGCGCTGGGTGGGGTTTTTGGCGAGTGCTTCGCGTGAGATCTGGAGTGCGTGGGGGAAGTGGCCGGTGTCTTCGAGGAGTTCGACAAGCTGGGTGAGGATGTATGCCTGTTGGTCGGGGTTGGTGCTGGTGTTGGCTGCGGTCTGAAAGTCGCGGATGCCGTCGTCAATGTTGTTCTGGAGGATGTGGAAGCGGCCGCGTTGGATGAGGGCTTCGGTGTTGCGCGAATCGAGGGAGACGGCCTGGTCGAAGGCGGAGCGTGCGTGCTCGGTTTCGGCATGTTCGGTGTAAAATTGTGCGATTGCGAGCCAGGCGTCGGCGGGTTCGGGGCTGGCGGCGGCGAATCGTTCGAAGAAATCGAGCGCGTCGTTGGAATCGCCGGTGCGGTAGGCGTTGATGCCGAGTTCGAAGTTGACGGAATCGTCGCGCAGATCGCGCATGCGTTTGAGTTGTTCGATGCTTTCGGACCACATGCCGCTGTTTTCGAGCAGGGTGAGGACGAGTCGTCGCGCGCGGGCGGGGTTCTGGGATTTTTCGAGGAATTGGTTGATGAGCGCGGGGATTTCGCGGGTGCGATCGGTGTCGCGGTACATTTCTACCAGGGCGGAGAATGCGCTCTGGATGTGGTCTTGCTGGTCGGAGTTCAGGAGGGCGTGGAGGTAGGGTTCGGCGGAACGGTAGCGTTTGAACTCGAGCAGGTGTCGGGAGATGGTCTGTGCGTCGGCCAGGTTTTTGCCGCGCACTTCGAAATGTGTGGTGAAGGTTTCTTCGGCTTGTTGGATCTCTCCCAGTTTGAGAAGGGCTTCGCCGTAGTGGAGGAGCACGGAGCCGGACGGTGGGAATTTGGAGAGCAGGAGCTGGTAGGCGCGTGCGGCCATGGGCCAGAGGTTGTTGGTGCGCATGCCAGCGGCAAAATCGCGCAGCTCTCCGGCGTTGAACGTGGCGTTTGCGGAGAGGTTTTCGAGATAGAGCAGGTAGTATTTCTCGGCCTGTTGCATGGGCTGAGATCTGGGGTCGTGTGAGAGCTGGTTGGCGTAGGCTACCTGGAGATAGGTGTCACCGAGGAGGCGCAGCAGGCCGGGGTCATCGGGCGTTGCTTCCAGGAGTTGGTGGTAGAAGGTCAGGAGCCAGGAAACGGTGTCGGGGCTCTGGAAGTTTCGGGCGATGTTGTTGAGTGCTTCGGCTTTGTTGGGAGAGGCTTCGATGTATTTTTCGAGCAGCGCGAATGCTTCCTGGTGGCGATTGTTGCGGATGTAGAGGCTGGCCAGGGTGTTGTGGTGAGGCCATTCCTGGGGAGATAGGGCGATGAGTTCCAGGAGGGTGGCGATGGCGTCTTCGGTGGAAAAGTTGAGATAGCGTTGGAGAGCGTCCTGGAGGGCGATGCGACGGATGGGGGCGGTTTTGAGGTATTGATCGAGGGCGTTTTTTAGTTCGGTGCTGCGTTGTTGGGCGCGGTAGATATCGGCAGTGAAGAGCCATGCCTGGTTGTTTCCGGCGCGTGCGGCGCGGTTGTAGTAATGCAGGGCGTTTTCGAGGTCGTTTTGTTGTTCAAATGCGTTGCCGACGAGGATCATGTCCTTTGGGTTGTTGTCGTTGGCGCGGATCCAGGCGTCATAAAGGGGGCGGAGTTCTGAGGTGCGGTCGGTGTCGATGTAGGTCTGGGCCAAGAGGTTGACGACGCGGTTGCTTTTTGGGTCGAGACGCAGGGCAGCTTTGAGTGTGGTTTCGGCGCGGCGTGCGAGGTTTTTGCTCTGGTAGAGTTCGGCGGCGCGCAGGAGTGCTTCGATGTTCTTGGCGTTGGCGCGGGTGTAGGTGTCGAGTGCGCTTTCGAGTTGTTCTTCGTCGTTGAGTTCGGCGTAGATGCGGGCGAGTTCGAGGAATACTTCGGCGGAGCCGCTGGCGCTTTCAGGGCGTGCGGCGGCGCGTTCCATGAAGAATTTGGCGAGTTCGAAGTTACGGCGTCCCATGGCCCAGCGGGCGGCATTGGCTTCGGCTTCGGCGGGGTTGGGGGCGCGTTCGCTGAAGCGCGTCAGGATGCGTTCGACGTCCTGGGTGCGGCCCCGGCGCGCGTAGAGTTCGGCCAGGGTCATGGCGACGTTCCAGGTGGGCTGGGCTTGTTCGCTGGCTTCTTCGAGGAGTTCGATGGCGAGTTCGGGGTATTCGTTTTCGAGGGCTACGTTGGCGGCGGTGCGGTAGACTTCGCCGTCGAGTGGTGTGCCCCGGATTTCGCGCATGTCGTCGAGATAGGCGCGAAGGTGTTTTTGGGCGCCGGGTTGATCGTTGGTGCGCATGGCCAGGCGTGCAATCTGGAGTTGCAGGGTGGCGCGGCGGTAGGTGCTGACGTCTTTTTGCATGTCGGCCAGGGCCACTTGCAGAAATTGTGCAGCGAGCGGGGCTTCGCCCAGGGATTCGGCGCGGCGTGCGATTTCGAAGAGTGTTTCTTCTTTTTTGGCGGCGGGTGCCTGGGCGACAGCTTGTTGCCAGGCTTTGCTGGCTTCTTCGTGGCGTTCCATGCGCACGAGCAGGGTTCCGAGCTCGAGATTGTAGGTGGCGTTCTTTTCGGGCTCGGATTGTTCGGTGAGTAGGTCTGTGTAGAGTGCGATGGCGTCTTCGAGGCGTCCTTGTTGGATGCGGGTGCGGGCTAAATCTTCGCGGCTGGCGTGTAGGAGTTCGTGGGTGGCTTCGGGGTGATTTTGATTCAGTGTGTGTAGATCTGTGCGGATCTGTAGCGTGGCTTCGGCGTCGCGGCGTGAGACGGCCAGGGCCAGGGCGGCTTCGAGCGCGCGCTGGAAGTCGTCGTCGCGCACGCTATTGCTGTCGGCTGCGCGGGCGATTTTCCAGGTTTCCACGGCTTCGAGTGCGCGGCCTAGTTCCCAGTAGATTTTGCCCAGGGTGCGGCCGGCATCGGCCTGGAGGTGTTTGGCCTGGATGGCTTTTTGCGCGTAGGGAAGGGCGTCGCCGAATCGTTTTTGAGCGCTCAAGACCTGGGCCATGAGCAGGTTGGATTCGGGATGGTTTTTGTTTTCGTCGAGTCCCTGACGAGCAAATTGTTGTGCGGAGTTATAGTCGTTTTGTAAAAGCGCGTTTTGTCCCCGTTCGTAGGCATGCATGCAGCCAGTGGAAAGGGTGGCAATGATGGCGATGGCGATCACGCGCGTGCATAAAACTCCGAATCTTCGCATCTTTCAGGCCTGACGTCGTAAAATAAGGGTTAATCGGGCAAACAAATCAGAACAACCGCGTGGAGGGCAGAAATGATTTCAAACGTGCGAGACATTTGAAATACGCAGCCTATTGTGGCTGCAGGTGGTGCGCAAGCGCGAAGGGGAGTAGAAGGGGAGGATTGGGACGGGAATTTTATGGGGCGGGGCTTTACTTCAATGCACGCTATGTTAAAGGTGTTCGCCGATCTGGCGGGCGGTTTTGATGTCCGTTTTTAAGACGTCTGAACGTAAACAGGATAAATTAAGGAATCGACGGTGAGTGAGAATAGTACAGAGAATAAGCTTTCTTATAAGAATTTGACGATCGAGCGTGGTGCGCGTCACTGCCGAATCCTGGACGAGTCGGGCGAGACGGTGTTTCGGACGACGAATTTGCGGGATGCTCAGCATTATTTGTCGCTGATCGAGGAAAATGATCGTCTATTGCGCTTGCTGGATTCGCGTGGGATGGCTCCGCACCGGATTTATTTGCTGGCGGCCGATGAGGACAAGCGTGGTCGGGTAAACTTTGAGAATGTACCGGCCAAAGAGGTTGTGATCGTCGCCAAGGCTGACAATGAGGCGGTGGTGGTTCGTCATCTCGAGGATGGCAAGGAAGAGATCGTCGATCTGGAAGAGATCGAGCCGATTGAGGGCGGGT
>JBEBUW010000007.1:0-76021 GCA_040393065.1 Lujinxingia vulgaris
TGGACCGGGCATCGACTTGCGTGGGTGGTTAAGCTGTGCAAGTGGACCGGGTATCGACTTGCGTGGGTGGTTAAGCGGTGCAAGTGGACCGGGTATCGACTTGCGTGCAAGCGTGGAAATGAGTTTTTGGGGGCGGGGGGACTGTGTTTCAGGCGGTGCGGCGGATTTCCTGGAGGCCGTAGATCGGGAGGGAGGGGGCGTTGGGGTCGACGGAGACGAGATCGCCGATGGTGAAGGGAAAGGAGGTGTGGGGGCCGTCGAGAAAGACGCGGCCGTCGCGCATGCGGGAGATGACTTCCATGGGTTCGGTGAGGGGTTGAATGCCTTTGAGGAAGCGGTAGCCGCCTTTTTTTGGCGGGTAGGGTTCGCGGACCAGGTACTGGAGGTTTTCGCTGTCGAAGGGCAGGACGTAGCCGCCGGCGGAGCGGATGGCGCCGGTGGAGCCGGCCGGGGTGGAGATCCAGATGCCGCTGGAGGTTTGTTGTTCGAAGGGGTGTTCACCGACTTTGAGGAGGTAGTTGGAGACGGCGGCGGGGTTGGCGTTGGTGACCAGTACGTCGTTGAGGACGGGGAATCCGCAGCGTTGGCCGTTGATCTGGATGGAGAACCGGCGCAGTTGAACGGGCTGGATCTGGTTGGCGAGGATGTCGTCGATCAGGGCCGGGAAATCCCGGGCGGTGCCGGCGGAGAAAAAGCCGACGCTGCCTTCGGGATCGGAGTTGATGGCGAGCATGGGGGTGTGCTCGATGCGGTGGGAGAGGTCGAGCACGGTGCCGTCGCCGCCAACGGAGATGATCAGGTCGTAGTCTGCGATGTGCTGGACATCGCCGCGGAAGATGCGCTCGTAGTGGAGGTTGCGGGCGTCGAGGTCCTGGCAGATTTTTTCAAGGCTCTGGTTGTGGATGCGGTGTGAGTCGAGCAGGGAGCGGACGCTGACGTGGTTTTCGGCGAGCAGGCGGATGACGTCGGGGTCGGCTTCGTCGACGACGTATTGCTCGTAGCGGCTTTTTTTGTAGGTAACCAGGATTTTGGGAGAGGTTTTCATTGCGGAAGCCGGATGGGAGAAGTGAAAAGAGGCCGGGTATGCAGAAGGTTGCTTATAGATGGTGTGCTTGCGGGTAGCAATCACAGACCTTGCGTCGAGATTGGGTGCATGCTACCTAATCGGGCGCTGAAAAGCCTGTAGAATTCGTGCAATGAATGATTGACTGGTAAGAAGTACATAAACTGCGTAAGGAGCGATTATGTCTGAATTGAATGCAAAAACGATTTTTGAGGAAGTTCTTCCCGCAAAGTTGAGCCAGGATGCTTCGGCAGGCAAGGCTACCAATTCGGTGTATCAGTTCAATATCACCGGCGATAACGGTGGCAGCTGGACGCTGGATTTCACCAAAGATTCGGATTTTGTATCGGCCGGTGAGAGCGATGCCGCGGATTGCACGGTAACGATGACGGACAGCGATTTTGTGGACATGTGGGAAGGCCGTCTTTCGGGCGTGCAGGCTTTCATGATGAACAAGATCAAAATTGCCGGCAACATGGCGCTGGCGATGAAGTTGCAGGATTTCATCGGATAATTTCGGTAAGGATGCGGCCTGTGGGCCGTGTATTTATGTGAAATGCAGGATCGAAGGCGCGTTTGGAAGTGATTCCGAACGCGTTTTTTGATCGTGGCGTGGAAAACGTTTGTGGAGGGTAGAGCGATGCATGATCAAAAGGCGTGGGAGCAGCCGCTGGGCGGGATTCGAGTGCTGGATTTGACGCGGTTGTTGCCGGGGCCGTTTTGCAGTCTGTTGCTGGCGGATCTGGGCGCGGATGTGTTGAAGATCGAGGAGCCGGGCGGCGGAGATTATGCGCGTTATTACCCGCCGATGGTGGATAATGTGGGGACGTTTTTTGCGTCGTTGAATCGTAACAAGCGCTCGATGACGCTGAATTTGAAGGAGGAGCGCGGTATGGCGTTGCTTTTGCAGCTGGTGGAGCGCGCGGACGTATTGATCGAATCGTTTCGGCCGGGGGTGATGGAGCGGCTGGGTGTGGGGTATGAGGCGTTGCGGGCGAAAAATCCAGAGCTGATTTATTGCTCGATTTCGGGCTACGGGCAGAGCGGGGCGCTGCGGACGCGGGCCGGGCATGATTTGAATTTTATGGCACTTTCCGGGGTGCTGGAGCAGACGGGGCTGGCGGGTGAAGCGCCGGTGGTGCCGGGGTTTCAGCTTGCGGACATTGCGGGCGGGGCGATGTATGCGGCGTTCGGGATTGTGGCGCAGTTGTATCGGATGGAGCGTGCACGGACTGCGGGTGGTGCGGCGGTGGAGGGGTGTCATCTGGATATCAGTATGGCGGAAGGTGCGTTGTCGTTTCATCTGCCGGTGCAGGCCGGGCAGAGCGGCGGGGTGCAGGCGCGGCGCGGGGAGGAAATGCTGACGGGCGGGGTGCCGTCGTATGGCGTGTATGAAACGCAGGATGGGAAGTATCTGGCGGTGGCGGCGCTGGAGCCAAAGTTCTGGCACGGGTTTGTGGCGGCGATCGGTGCGCCGGAGCTTGCGCAGAGCGGGCTTGTGACGGGGGAGGAGGGCGACAAGGTGCGGGCGCAGATCGCGGCGATTTTGAAGACGCGCACACGGGATGCCTGGGCGGCGGTGTTTTCGGGGCTGGATCTGTGTGTGGAGCCTGTTTTGACGCCGCAGGAAGCGTTTGAGTCGGAGTTGTTCCGGGCACGTGCGATGTTTTTTGAGTTGAACGGAATCCGGCAGACGCGCCTGCCGCTGACGCCAGAGGGGCTGGAGCACAGGGCGCCGCCGGAGTTGGGGGAACATACGGACGAGGTGTTGCAGGAGCTTGGTCTGGGTACTTCCGAAATCGCAGAACTGCGCGGTGCCCGGGTTGTGTAATGAGGGGGTGCGTCGTGCTCAGACGCCGGGTTGCAGGGGAAGTTCGGGCACGTAGGGCGATGGGATCTGGAGTTGGTCGTAGATTCCTCGCAGGCCGGTGTTGGGTTGGGGTTCGACGTCGAACGCGGTGATCTGCTCGTTGATGATGGTCAGGGTGGGGTATTCTCTGTCGAGTTTGAAATGTTTGTGGGTGGGCTCGACGGGGACTCCCGAGGCCAGCGTGAGGGGGCCATCGTGTGTTCCGGACATCTGGATGGTGAGCCAGGCGCCCTGGTGGAGTAATTCGATATCGTGGGGATCGAGGGAGAAGTCGGAGAAAGCTTCGTAGAGCGATTGGATGACTTCGAGGAATTCGTATTTGTCCAGGGGTTCGCTCGTCCATCCGGTGGCCTGGAAGTCGTCGGCCAGGAAGCTTTCGGCCCATTCCAGTTGATTGGTCTGAAGAGCGCGGAAGAAATTTTTTGCGATATCAAACGGCAACGGCATGGTCATTTCTCCTGCAGCGAAACGCATTGCGTCGTGAGTGCTTTGTGACCGGTGCGTAGGGCTTCGAAATATGCGCCGGTCGGGTAACTGCTTGAAATATAAACACGTGTGGAAAATGCCCGTGTGCAGGGTGCTTTCGGAAGTGCGGAGGGCGAAAGAATCTGGTTGTTATCGCGGCTTTTCCGGGTAGGTTAGCGGCGCACAGCTTTTGGAAGCTTTCGGCAAATCGTGTCGTGAATGGTTGGAATGTATTGGATGGATTGTGTGGAGCTTTATACCTGACGAGGGATGAAAATGAGATTGGATGAGGGACGCGGGCAGATGCGTGTTGGCATCTGTTGCTTGCTGGCTGTTCTGTCTGGAACGGCAGGTTGTTCCGAAGAAAAGAGTGTGGAAAGCACCGAGCCTTTGCATGTGGCGCAGGCTGCCTTTCTGTCGTCGGGCACGAGTCAGTCCGAAAAGGAGATGTACGAGCGCCGCGGGCCGATACTGGAGACGGATGAGCCTTTGCTGGTGGAAACGCGCGAGGCTCCCACACCTTTTGTGATGAAGATCGACTGGGAGGAGGCGAATTCCTACGATCGGATCGATTCCAGCCTCCTTTCTTCCGAGGCTGCGTCGCAACTCGCCGAGCTTCCTCTGCCGGTGCTGCTGCCCGGGACGGAGGGCTTTCTGAAGCATGCGGTCGCGGTGACCGATGAGAACTGGTACACGGTGACGTCGAATTACGATTATCATGGCGTGGTGGTGCAGTCTTCTCGCATCGGGTTTGCGTATGACGGGCCGAATGGTCGCGAGGTTGAAGAGCGGTTGGTCGAGAATGACTTTCAGGTTTCTCGCGCTTCGCTGATCGCGTCGGTGACGTTCCCGGCGTTTGGGCTGGTGTACACGATCGAGGTCATTTGTGAGGCTCCTGACGTCGATCCGCGTTGTACCGAGGATGACTATGTCCTTTCGCTGGCGAACGCGATGCGCATTGCAGGAGGTGCACCATGAGACATCTTTCTGTTGTAGCAACTTTTGTGATGCTGGTGCTGGGCATGGCTGCGATGGATGCGGCTTCGGTCTCGGCGCAGACGTTTACGTATCGGCCGGCGGGTGAGCTGGTGCCGGGTAGTGGGCGGGGCCGCGTAGATCATACGGTGTATGTGCCGGGCATGCGGTTTCCGCTTGAGAAGGGGCCGGCATTTGCGAACTCGCAGGTTTACGGCCGCGGCGGTATGCACGGCGGTGGCGGCGGGCAGTGCGATAGTCAGAACTATTCGTATCCGTGGCGCGATAACTATTGCGAGACCAGAAGCTGGTCGGTGCCGATGTGTCCGGGTGGTAAAGGTCATCAGGGGCAGGATATCCGGCCGGCGACGTGTAAGAAGGATGTGCATAAGGCCGTGGCGTCGGTGGATGGCACGATTTCGAGCATTTCGGGCTATGTCGTATATTTGCGCGCTGCCGATGGCACGAATCATCGTTATATGCACATGTCCAAAGTGGCGGTGAAAACGGGTCAGAAGGTCAAAAAAGGCCAGCTGATGGGGTACGTTTCGAACTACATGGGAACGACGCCGACGACGATTCACTTGCATTACGATATTCAGAGAAATGGTCAGTTTATCCCGCCGTATATGTCGCTTGTGCGTGCGTATGAGGCGTTGATGGGCACCAATACGCCGCCTCAACCTCCGCCGCCGCCTCCGCCGCCCCCGCCGACTCCGGGTGGATGTGTGCCGACGGCAGCCGGTGGCGCTGTGAACTCCTTGTTTAAGGATTTTCCGCCGGGGCAGACGGGCTACAAGGAAGCAGAGATTTTGTATCGGGCCAATATTACAACGGGATGTCAGTCGTCGCCGTTGATGTTTTGTCCGAACTGCAAGACGACGCGTCGTCAGATGATTGTTTTCCTGGCGCGGGCAGCCAAGCTGAACACTTCAAATCCTCCGACGAAGGCCACGTTCTCGGACGTTCCGGTGGGTGCGTCAGGTTTTGCAGAGGTCGAGGCTGCTTATAGGGCAGGGATAACGACGGGGTGTTCGACTGGAAAGTTCTGCCCGGACAACACGATTACGCGTGCTCAGGCGGCTGCGATGGTACGTCGCGCGATGAAATGGCCGCAGGTTTCGCCGACGAAGGCGCGCTTTAAGGACGTGCCGACCAGTGCTGCGCATTTCCGTGATATTGAGACGATTGCCGATCGTTGCGTAACGGGTGGTTGCGGTGCGGATTCGTTCTGTCCGGCTTCGGAACTGACGCGCGGGCAGGCGGCGGTGTTTATTGCGCGTGCGTTCAATCTGGAGAATATCAATGCGTGCTCGGTGCGGCCGAATGTGGCTGCTGCGGCGAGTGCTCCGATTACGGAGGAGAGTGCGCAGCAGGATTCGAGCGAGGACCTGGGGCCGGCTCCGGGCGCTGAGGCGCAGGAACCGGCTGTGAATCCGGGCGGTGGTGGCTCGGGTGGTGGATCACAGAATGGTGGTTCTCAGGGCGCATCGGGTACGCAGGTGACGAGCTCGGGTTCGTGCAGTATGGTTGCTACGGCGGCTGATACGGACAGTGGCAAAGCCAGCGGAATGTTGTTGCTGCTGGGAATGGCTGCGCTGGTAATTCGGCGAAGCGTTGCAGGGCGTTCGCGCTGAAGTGAATTTTTAAGCCATTGATGTGATGTAGTTTTAGAGAATCCGCGGTGTGCCAGGCATGCCGCGGATTTTTTGTGATTTCAAGATAGGTGGAATGAGGAAGTGATCTTTACAAAGTGTGGGCAGAAAAAATCGTTGCGCGTGTAGCTTTTTCGTGTTCAGCAACGTACCGTTACGGGGTTGTATGTACTGGCAGTAATAACTTGAAGAGAGGTTGTTGTGGGAAAGTATATTATTAAAAAATCAAAGAACGATGGATTTCATTTTAATCTGATGGCGACGAACGGTCAGGTGATTGCATCGAGTGAGATTTATAATTCGCTTGATAGTTGCAAAAAGGGCATTGCGAGTGTGGCAAAAAATGCTCCGATTGCGAATCTTGAGGACCAGACCGTAGAGGGTTTCGAGCAGGTGACGAATCCGAAATTTGAGCTGTACGAGGATAAATCTCAGGAAACTCGTTTTCGGTTGAAGGCCAGAAATGGTGAGATCATTGCCGTGAGTCAGGGCTATAAATCGAAGGCCAGTTGTCTGAATGGCATTGAGTCGGTGCGAAAGAATGCTGTCGAGCCAGAGCTGGAGATGGCCGAATAAAGGATTGTTGATTGGATTGATTTTGCAGAGTCCGCCAGGCACCCGGGAAAGTGTCTGGCGGATTTTTTGTTTTTGATGGGCTGCGATCCCTGATGAGTAGATAGAAAGAAGTTGTTGAAAATCGGGTAAGAGGCGATGTTACATGCGTAAAGATGCTTTGAGGAACGACTGGTTCGTGAATGGAAATCTGTTTTAGGACGAAATTATGAGCATAAAAGGTACGAGTGATCCGCATGCGCCGCTGCGTGATGATGTGCGGTTGTTGGGTGCGCTGCTTGGGGAGACGCTGAAGGAGCAGGTCGGCGAAGATCTGTTTGCGGTGGTGGAGCAGGTTCGGGTTTTGAGTAAGAGCGCGCATCAGAAGAATAATGAGGATTTTGAAGAGCTGAAGCGTGTGTTGGGGCGTTTGCCGGATGAGGAGGCGCTGCGGGTATCGCGTGCGTTTGCGCAGTTTTTGACGCTGGCGAATATTGCGGAGCAGCATCATCGGGTGCGGCGTCGGCGTGAGTATCAGCGGGCGCCGGACGCGAGTGCACAGCGTGGATCGTGCGAGGAGACGTTTGGGCGGCTGTTGCGCGAGGGAATTTCGGCGGATGCGTTGTACGAAGCGGTTAGCTCGCAGCAGGTGGAGCTGGTGTTAACGGCGCATCCAACGGAGGTGATGCGGCGTACGTTGCAGCAAAAGTACAATCGGATCGGTGCGCTGTTGAGCGAGCAGGATCGGACGGATCTGACGCCGATGGAGCGCGAACTGTTGTTGGATGAGCTTCGCGGTGAGATTGCGGTGGTGTGGCAGACGGATGAGCTGCATCGGACGCGGCCGACGCCGGTGGACGAGGCCAGGGCGGGGCTGGTCGTGCTGGAGGACGTGGTCTGGGATGCTGTGCCACGGTTTTTGCGCGACGTGGATCGTGCGTTGAAGCGTCATACGGGGCGGGCATTGCAGCGTGATGCGGCGCCAATTCGGTTTGGTTCGTGGATGGGCGGGGACCGCGATGGGAATCCGAATGTGACGCCGGATGTGACGCGTGAAGTGGTGTTGTTGTCGCGCTGGATGGCTGCGGATTTGTTTCATCGCGAGATCGACAGCTTGCGGCGCGAATTGAGTATGGAAGTGTGCAGCGATGAGCTGCGTGCGGTGGTGGGCGATGTGCGCGAGCCGTATCGTGAGCTGTTGCGGGGCGTTCGTGCCACGTTGGCGGCGACGCGCGAGCATATTGAGATGCGGTTGAGCGGACATCAGCCGGATGAGCGGCCGATTTATGTGAGTAGCAGTGAGCTTCGTGAGCCGCTGGAGTTGATCGATCGCTCGCTCAGGGCGACCGGGATGGCGCGGGTGGCGGATGGTCAGTTGCTCGACATTGTGCGGCGGCTGGCGTGTTTCGGGCTCGGGTTTATGCGGCTGGATCTCAGGCAGGAAGCGCCGCGGCATACGGCTGCGCTGGATGCGGTGACGCGTGCGCTGGGGCTGGGTTCGTATGCGGCCTGGTCGGAAGAGGAGCGGGTGGCGTTTCTGGTGCGTGAGCTGGAGAGTCGGCGTCCGTTGATTCCGCGCGATCTGGAGGTGAGCGCGGAGGTTGCCGATGTGCTCGAGACGTTCAAGATGGCGGCGGAAATCGGGGAGGAATCGCTGGGGGCGTATGTGATTTCGATGGCGGCTCATGTGTCGGATGTGCTGGCGGTGGAGCTGCTCAAGAAAGATGCGGGCGTTACGGCAGAGCTTCGGGTGGTGCCGTTGTTTGAAACGGCGCAGGATCTGAAAAATGCCGGGGGCGTGTTGCGCAAGCTGTTGAGCATCGACTGGTATCGCAAGAAGATCGGTGATCATCAGGAGGTGATGATCGGGTATTCGGACTCTTCGAAGGATGCCGGTCGGATTGCCGCGAGCTGGGAGCTTTATCGGGGGCAAGAAGAGATCGTGGCGGCGTGCAACGAAGTGGGCGTGAAGGTGACGCTGTTTCACGGACGCGGCGGTTCGGTGGGGCGCGGTGGTGGGCCGACGTACCTGGCGATTTTGTCGCAGCCGCCCGGTTCGGTGGATGGCACGCTTCGGGTCACGGAGCAGGGCGAGATGATTCAGGCCAAGTTCGGCATGCCTGGCATCGCGCTGCGGACGCTGGAGCTGTATACGACGGCGACGTTGCAGGCGACGTTGACGCCGCCGGCCAGTCCGGAGCCGCAGTGGCGTGAACTGATGCAGGAGCTGGCGGATGCGTCGTGTGATGCGTATCGCGCGGTGGTTCGTGAAGATCCGCGTTTCGTGAAGTATTTTCGCATGGCCACGCCGGAAGTGGAGCTCGGGGATTTGAATATCGGAAGTCGTCCGGCGCGTCGCAAGGCTACGGGCGGGGTGGAGTCGTTGCGTGCGATTCCGTGGATTTTTGCCTGGACGCAGACGCGGCATTTGCTGCCGTCGTGGCTGGGAGCGGGCGTTGCGCTGCGGGAAATGGCGGAACGTAGCCGTTTTGAAGAGCTGCAAGCGATGTACAAGGCGTGGCCGTTTTTTCAGTCGACGATCGATTTGATCGAGATGGTTTTGGCCAAGGCCGATATGCGGATTGCGGCTTTGTATGATGAAGTGCTGGTGTCGGATGAATTGAAGCCGCTGGGTCAGGAGCTTCGCGCGCGCTATGAGCAGACGGTGGCGCTGGTTTTAGAGCTGGTGGCGCGCAAGGATTTGCTGGAGCGCAACCAGGTGTTGAAGCGCTCGATTGCGGTGCGCAATCCCTATGTCGATCCGATCAATATGTTGCAGGTGGAGCTTTTGCGGCGTGTGCGTGAGGAGGCGCCGGATCATGAGCGTTTGCGTGATGCTTTGTTGATTACGATCAACGGCGTTGCGGCAGGCATGCGTAATACCGGTTGATACTGGTTTTCCGGTTGGATGCAGGGCATGAAAAAACGGCCGGTGCAGATGCGCCGGCCGTTTTTTGTGTCGCGTGTTCAGAGGATTACATGCCCGGGAACAGAGGGCGGCCCCAGGGGATGCCGGCCAGAATCAGAACCAGCGAGATGGTGAAGAAGATGGCGGATTTTTTGAATTTTGCCTGCGAATCGGGTGCGCGTTTGGCAAGTGCGGAGCCGACGTGGGCGACGATGATGGCGGTTAGCATTAAAAAAGGATGCTCCGCGATAAAGAAGCGAATGTCACTGTTTTTCATGGACTCACCCATGTTGGACATGGCGGCTTTCATGAAGGGGCTGATGCCAAAGAGTACCAGGCCGAGCAGGAGCTGGAGATCGAGGCTTGCGACGTAGACGACGCCTCCGATGCGGTTTGCTTTGGTGTACTCGGATTTTTTGAGCAGTCCCAGCACGGAGGTAAGGATCGCGTACAGGGCGGCCGCGAGGATGATCCAGCGAAGAAAGTTGTGCAGATGAAGCAGGCCAGTAGACATGATAAATCCTTTATAAAATCAAATTGGTAAATGGCTTCAGTGCTCTGGCTAGAGATGTTTGCCGTGCAGTGACGCTTGCAGGAGATGTTTAGCGGATAACTTGAAAATGTGCCTTAAGAAAATTTCAAAATGCGGTGTGCGATGGCTTCTCGGGGGCAGGCCGGAAGTTCTGTGCGGATTTTGGGAGGGTGATTAGCTTTTCAGTGTGACCAAACTGCTCGGGAGCTGCGTTCTTTGCCGGAGTAGTCATGACGTTGGATCGCCTTATGCCGATGGGTTTGACGATACAAGGAAGGGTGGCAAAGGAAATACAGACGGTGAACTGGTCGGACACGGAGCTGGGCGCGGAGGATTCCTGGCCGGGTGCGCTGATCAATGCGCTGAATATCTGTTTGAGCGCGCCGTATCCGAGTTTGGTTTTCTGGGGCCGGGGGCATCGCGTGTTCTATAACGACGCGTTTGATAGCCAGATGGGTGAGCTCAATGCGGGTCATGTGCTGGGGCAGATGGCCGAGACGGCGATTCCCAAGCTGTGGGAATGGATGAGCACGCGGGTGCGCGAGGTGTTTCAGAGCGGCGAGCCGTTTGAGGGCGAGGATTTGCTGCTGGCCGATGAGTTTCCGGCGATCTGGGCGGTGACTCCTTTGCTGGGGGAAGGCGGCAGGGTGGGCGGCGTGCTGTGCACGTGGACTGTCGATGTGGGCAAGATGTTGGATCTGCGCGAGCAGTGGATGGCGTGCGAAGCGGATTTGCGCGATCGCTTGCTGCGAAGTCAGGCTTTGTTGCTCAGTGAGGAGCGATTTCGGGCGGTGACGGAGAACTCCGTCGATACGATTGCGATTACGGATGCACGGGGCCGTTTTAAGTATGTTTCGTTTTCGGCGCGTGAGGTGCTGGGCTACGAGGAGGAGGAGCTTCTGGGGCGTCCGCTCTTTGATTTTGTGCCGGCTTCGGAAGTGCATCATCTGCGCAATGAATTTACGCAGCTTGTGCATCAACCGGGAAGCGTGGCGACCCTGTCGTTTTCGTTTGAGCATAAAAATACCGGGGCGTGTTATCTGGCGATCCGGGCCAAAAGTCTGCTGGAAGACGTGGCGATTGAAGGGGTTTTGCTCAACATCCGGGATGTGACCGAGAGCAAGGGCATTGAAACGCAACTTCGCAAGGCCAAGGAACATGCCGAGGAAATCATGCGGCTGAAATCCAGCCTGCTGGCGAATATGAGTCACGAGATTCGTACGCCGCTGACCAGTATTCTGGGTATCGCGAGTCTGGTGGCGGAGAAAGTCCCGGAGGAATTTCGTGATTCTTTGCACATGATCGAGCGCGGCGGCGCCCGGCTGGCCGAAACCCTGAATTCCGTGTTGTTGCTGGCACAGTTTGAAAGCCACGCGGTGGCGATGGAGCTTGAAAGCGTAGATCTGGTCGAGGAAACCGAAGAGGTGGTGAGCGCGCTGCGTCCGCTGGCCAATGAGCGGAATTTGTATCTATCGACACTTGCCGGGGAATCGAAGGTGTATGGTTGTGTCGATCGGACGTTTTTTGCGCGGATTTTGAACAATCTGATCGGAAATGCCCTGAAATTTACCAAAGAGGGCGGCGTGACGGTGGAACTGCAGCCGGAAGATTCCTGGATTAAAATCAGTGTGTGCGACACCGGTATCGGGATCAAGCCGGAGTTTTTGCCGAAGATTTTTGACGAGTTTAGTCAGGAAAATTCTAGCCTCAGCGGCGCCAGTCAGGGCAGCGGTCTGGGTCTTGCCATCACGCGTCGACTGGTTGAAGCGCTGGGCGGGACGATCGAGGTGCGCAGTCGTCCGGGCGAGGGCTCGGTGTTTACCGTACGCGTCAAACGCTGTGATGAGCAGGATGTGCCGGAGCAGGAAAGCGAGAATCGTGAGCTGGCAGCAAAGAATGAAGCCTTGTTGCGGCAGAGAACCGCGGCGATCGATCCGTCGCTTCAAGTGCTGGTGGTAGAGGATAACGAGGCGATTCGTACGCTGGTGCATCAGCAGTTGGATGCGATCTGTCAGGTAACGGTGTGCATGGACGCGGAATCGGCGCTGCGCCAGGCGCGCGCGCAGGTGTTTGATATTGTGCTCATGGATATCGGGCTGCCGGGAATGAGCGGGCTGGATGCGGTCGGGCTGTTGCGCCAGATTCCGGAATACGAAACGCGGGCGATCGTTGCGCTGACCGGGCATGCGATGCCGGGCGATCGAGAGCAGATATTGGATGCAGGATTTTCGCACTATCTGGAAAAGCCGTTTTCATTCCGCGATCTGATCGAGGTGATTCTGGTTGCCACGGCCGGGACTGATGAAACCACGAATTAGAGGTTTCCTGGGGGAAGCGTTCGTTTTCGGCGTTTTTGTGCAAAAAACATATTTTTGCGTGATGATGCCCGGTCACCCGCTGTTTTTGCGTAAATGCGCACAACAGGGATTTTGACCGGGCATCGAGGGAAATGGCTTAACGCGTGAAATGTTTTGATGGTTTTTTAGGAAAAATGAGCCGTTCAACGAAGTTTTTTGATGGTTTGTCTAAAAAAATGGGTCCATGTGTGGGGTTATCGGATGAGTCGTCGAAAAAAATGTGCCAGCGCGTGAAGTTTATGGATGGCTTGTCAAGAAAAATGGGTCATTGGGTGAGGTTTTTTGATGCGGCATCAAGGGAATTCACTGGTTAAGCGAAACGAGTCGACCGGGCATCGACTTGCACGGGCCGTTGGGTGAAACGAGTCGATGAGGCATCGACTTGCGTCGGTGCGCAAAAGAGAATTTTTGATGGGGTGATGGGGCATCGCCGCGGATATTTGTGCAAAAACGAGTTTCCGGCGGATTGCGGGAGCGCGGCGGCGAAAAAACGTGTTTTTGCATGAAAACACAGACCCGGCTCCGGTGTCTGGGATGACGGCCGGGTCTGTGTTGTGGGGTGTTTTAGAGGCGTGCGGGGTTGGCGGGGCGGGTATCGAGTTCGGTCTGGCCGAGGAGCCACTGGTAGGCGGCATAGCTGCCGATGACGCGTTTGGTGTAGTCGCGGGTTTCGAGATAGGGGATGTCTTCGACCCAGAGGGCGATGTCGTCGTTGGGTTGGTTGCGCAGCCAGCCGCTGATGCGTCCGCCGCCGGCGTTGTAGGCGGCGGCCATGAGGACGGGGTGGGAGTCGAAGCGTCTGGCGAGTGAATAGATGTGGTCGACGCCGACGCGGATGTTGACGTCGGCGGTTTTCAGGCGCTCGGGTGTGGCGCGGCCTTCGATGTCTTTGTCGTGGTCGAGGGCGGTCTTGGGCATGAGCTGCATGAGGCCCAGGGCGCCGGCCCAGGAGGTAACGTCTTCGATGAAGCTGGATTCTTCGCGCATGATGGAGGTGGAGAAGGCGCGGTGGACGGTGGGGCCGTCCCATTGCGCGGCTTCGGCGGTGTGTGCGGCCTGGATTTTGGCGGCGAAGGGGTTGGGCCAGGCGAGTTGCCAACGCACGAGGATGCCGTCGTCGGGCTGAGCCCAGGGGCTGCCGGGGATCTGGCGGCGGACGATGTTGTGGCTGAGCGGGTAGCGTTCGGCGGCGTGGCAGAGGTAGGCCAGGCGCCATTTGTTGGTTTCGTCGTCGGCTTTTGTGTTGGTCTGGGTGGCGCGGAGGCGGACGGATTCGAAGTCGCAGGCGGCGTG
This sequence comes from Lujinxingia vulgaris, assembly GCA_040393065.1. GTDB lineage: Bacteria > Myxococcota_A > Bradymonadia > Bradymonadales > Bradymonadaceae > JACCWM01. The sequence continues at coordinate 13,671 of JBEBUW010000007.1, forward strand.
GTACTGGCCGAGGCTCGCGAGTTTGTAGGCGCCGGTTGCTTTCCAGTTGGCGTCGTTGAACCAGGTGACCTGGTTGGCGCGTGCGCCGGGTTTGAGCGGAGTGGGTTGGATGTTGTTCTCGCGCAGGCGCAGGCTGGAGATGTAGCCGTAGAAGCTGAACGGGTATTGGGTCCAGGTTTTTTGCCAGAAATCGTAGGCCTGTTGTTTGTTGTCGAGGCGAAAATTGGCGAGCGCGAGGAAGTAGGAGAGGCGTCCCTGGCTGAAATATTGGTCGTCGCGCGCGGGGAGTTCGAGTTTGCTGACGGCGTCGATGAATTCCTTGTATTTCTTGGTGCGGAGCAGGGATTCGTAGACTTCCCAGGCCATTTCGTGGGTCATGTCGCCGTCGGGATATTCGCGCAGGGCGCGGGTGAGGAGTTCGCGTTCTTTCTGGGTGTTGCCGCGTTTGCGTTCGACGCGTGCCAGGTAAAAGAGGGCGTCATCGGCGTGGCTGAGTTTGGGGTACTCGGCGAGGATGGCCTCGAACATTTTCTGGCTCTGATCGAGCTGGTTTTTGTCGTGATGGTAGCGGCCGAGTGCGTACATGCTGCGGACGCGGTCGCCTTCGTGTGCTGGTTCGGTGCAGGTGTCGATGACCTGCTGGTAGTTTTTGTTGGAGTTTTCGATGCGGCGCAGGCGCATGAGTGTGCGGGCACTCAGGAAATGAAGAGTGCAGCGGTCGGCTCTGGAGAGTTTCGAGGCATTGAGGGCTTCGATTTGTTGGTTCGCGTCGCGAAATCGGACGCGGGAGAAGAAGCCTTCGGCGCGGCGCAGGCGTGCAAGGTCGGAAGGTTTTTTGGCAAGTTTTTGGACGGCTTTGGCGAGGAAGTCGTCGACACAGTAGGCGAAGGCGTGGTCGGCGAGTGTATTGAGGCTTTTGGAGTTTTCGGGGGTCGTTTTGGCGGTTGAGAGCAGGGGGACGAACCAGTCGCAGACTTCCTGGTTCTGGGAGGATTTGAGGGCGTTTTCGATGGTTTTGGGATTTGGGAGCGCGTTTTCTTGTTTGTCGATGCTTTGTTGGGCGACTTCGATTTTGGCGAGTAGAAATTCGGAGCCTTCGTAGCCTTTTTCAAGGGCTTTGCTGTCGATGATTTTTTGGAGGACGTCGGGTTGGGGGCTGCCTTTCAGGGCGTTGGCTGCGGCGTGGACGTGCAGGATGTCGGAAAGGTCGGAGGGGAGGGCGGCGGCCTTGAGGAATTGGGCGGCGGCCTGATCGAAGTTGCCGGATTTTTCGAGGGCGAAGGCGGCCCGGGCGGCAGTGCAGACGGGTTCGGTGCAGGGGCCGGGGGCGATGGCGGGGAGCTGAAGGGAGGTCTGGATTGCGGGTGAGGTGGAGGGGGAGGCGGCCTTTTCTTTTGCTGTGGCCCGGGGCGCTGCGCCGACGAGGAGGCTGAAGGTTGTGCCGGTGAGAAGGAGAATCGCCAGGGATTTTGCGCGGTGGGGTGACTTCATGTCGTGTCCGATAGCTTGGAGAGGGCAGGTTTTGGGGCGGTGTTCTGGTGGATTTTACAGAAGGGGAACCTTGTGGGACTAGAAAAGTAGTCCGTTGACGCGCCAGCCGAGGCCGATGAAGAGGTTGTGGCCGGCCAGGGAGAGGGTTTCGTTGTCGGGAAGGTCGAGGCGGCCGGTCTGGTAGCGGTAGTTGAAGTTGAGCCAGGGGGCGTGGCCGTGGTTGGGGCTCCAGAGGGGGATGTCGAAGCCTGTGCCCAGGCTCCAGGCGATGCCGAAATCGGAGTGGGAGGTGGTGGACTGGTCGGTGGCGCGTGCAACGTCGACCAGCGCGTATCGGGCAGTGACGCCGAGTTCGAGGTGAAAGGCGGCCAGGGCGTGGCCGAGGAGGCTGTTGGAGAGCAGGGCCAGGTAAAAGGGGTGCAGGCCGAAGGTGAGGCCGATGCCGTGTAGGGCGATGTCGGTGTTGTCGCCGGCGATGTCGTCGTAGTGGTAAGCCAGGCGGGTATCGCCGAGGTACATCGGGAAGCTGTGGCGGATGCCGGCGTCGAGGCTCCAGTTCTGGTCGAGTTCGTCCTGGTTGAGAAAGCTGAGTCCGGTGCGGAGGCTGTATTCAACGAAGGCGCCGTTGAATCGTTGCTGGCCAGAGGAGGGAGCGGGGCTCTGGAAGAGCGTCGGGATGGGAGATTCGGGAGTTTGAGAGGGTTCTTGTGCGAAGGCAGCGGGCAGGATGGAGAAAAGTGAAAAGGCGAGCGCTGTAATTTGCAGGGAAACAAATCTGGATGTATGCATGAGCAGGGAACTTCAATTTTGGGTTGTACAGAATTGAAAGAATCTTTTAGGATGCGGCACGCTAAAGGGCGTAATTGACCTTGCGAAGTTTTGCATATGAGTACGAGGGAGTAAATGTTGCTCAGAAACAAGAAGTTGATCGCACTGGTGATGACCATCTCATTCACTCAGTTTGCTTGCTACAATACTTATTTCATTAGCGCCACAGAACTGGCGAAACTGGAAAGCTCTGTAGAGCCGCGCGAGGTAGTGAACGTCCTTGGAGATTGTCCGAGTGGGGCGGCCAGTGCTTATCGTTCGGTAAACCTGCATGGCAGCCAGTGGGCCGAGGCGGCTGATCCGGCGGCTGAGGGTGTGGCTTCGGATGCGACGAGCACCTCGGATGTGCCGCGCGCGGATGGTTGCACGGATATTCCTGTGTCGACTGCGAACGCGTTGAATGTGCGTACGACGAGTGGCAGCTTGCATCGTGTCACGCCATTTAACTTCGTGATGAGCGATTCGCAGCTTGTGTCGCCGGAATATGATTTGTTGTTGCCGATGGAAGAAGTTTCGGGCGCAGAAGTAAAGCAGTTCAGCACCTGGAAGACGGTTGCAACGATTTCCGGCGTGAGCATTCTTGCGATCGGAACGTTTGTTGGCATTAGCTTGCTGGCGCCTGAAGAGCAGGGTGTTGCGAAGTAAGCGGACTGCGGACAACTGGCTGTATCTGGAAATTTTCTTGAAATATGGAATTTGAAGTTTTTATTGAGGAACGGTGTTTATATACCGTTCCTCAATTGCGTTCTTGGCAGAAGGTTTGGTTTGGAAGGCCTGGAGAGGGAACAGTGAGGCGTTGAATCGTATTGTACGAAGGTACGAGAAGAGCAGACTGAGAGCTTGAGAAAGTTGGGCTGCGCTGGCGAACTTATAGGAATCAGGATGAATATGCAGAATTTATGTGGAGTGAATCGGGTCGTTCGGGGAGGTTTTGTGGGGCTGGTGCTTTTGGGAGTGCTTGGACTGGCGGGGTGCGAGCGTGGCGACCGGGTTGCGGTTGCGGAGGCGCCGTCTGAGGTCGAGGCATCGGAGGGGGCGACGCGTCGTGCCAAGAGCGCGATGTATTCTGCAAAGGTTGAGCAGGATTCGGTGGCCGTTGGTCAGCCGTCGGAGGTTGTGTTGGCGATTGAGCCGGGTAATGATCTGAAGATCAATTTGGATTTTCCCTGGAAAATAGAAATGCAGGAGAAGGAAGGTGTGGTGTTTACGTCTTCTGCGTTCGGTAAGAGTGATTTTTCGTTGCAGGAAGAGCGTGCGACGATTCCTGTGGTGATGAATGTTGCGAAGGTGGGCGAGCACGAAGTGGAAGCGGTCGCGGATTTTAGCGTTTGCAATGATGATCGCTGCGAGATTTTACGCGGAGAAAACTTGGTCTTTAAGATTCGGGGTATAGAGGAGAGCAACGAGTAACAGGGTGAGGTGCGGATAGGTCGGGCGTGTATGTGATGCGGCCGGAGGCTTTACTAATCTTGATGAAGAGTGGAGTGAATCATGATGAAGAACAGTCAGGACTTATTGTCCCGTGTGACGTCCGAAGTCGAGAGCAGCTTTCAAACGAATCGTCGGATTATGAGCTTCCAGGAGTTTTTGGATGTATTTCTGGAGCAGCCGCATCGGTATGCGCGTAATGCGGCGCAGTATATCCGGGATTGTTTTTTGTATTTTGGGACGGAAACCAAGCCCCAGGTCTGGGGCGAGGTGACGCACTATAAGTTATTTGATGCGGCATTTGACGGTGGCCGGGGGCGGCTGGTTGGTCAGGAGCGCGCGCAGGAGCGTGTGTTTAAGCTGCTGGATAATTTTGTGCGTGAGGGCAGTGTTAACAAACTGATTTTGTTGCACGGGCCCAATGGCAGCGCGAAGAGTACGTTTGTGGACATGATTCAGCGTGCGCTGGAGCATTATTCGCATACGGATGAGGGGGCGCTGTATCGGTTTAGCTGGATCTTTCCGGATGAAAAAATTGCTTCAGGTGGAGCGATTGGTTTTGGCGGGCGGAGTGCACGGACGGCGGAGCGTTCGACGTTGGAGTCGTTTGCGTTTCTGGAAGATCAAGAGATCAATGCGAAGGTTCCCAGTGATCTGAAGGATCATCCGCTGTTGTTGATACCCAGGGTGCAGCGTGAAGTGATTTTGCGGGATGCATTTGGACTGAAAAGTGAGGGGGCTATCAAAGCTCGTGAGGAGCGGCGGACAAGGTCAGATGGTGGCAATTCTGCTGAGGAGAGGGAGGAGGATGTTTTTGCGCTGAGCGATTATCTATTGCGAGGTGATTTGAGTCATACCAGCCGGCAGATTTTTGATGCGTTGTTGACAGCGTATCAGGGGGATTTTGAGAAAGTTTTGAAGCATGTGCAGGTCGAGCGGTTTTTCATCAGTCGTCGCTATCGCACAGGCGTCGTGACCGTGGAGCCGCAGATGCGGGTGGATGCGGGGATACGGCAGTTGACGGTGGATCGTAGTCTGGCGGCACTTCCGACGAGTCTTCAGAATCAGACTTTGTATGAGCCATTTGGAGATCTGGTCGATGCGAATCGCGGGATGATCGAGTACGACGATTTGTTTAAGCGGCATCCGGATTTGAATAAGTATTTGCTGGCGACGAGTGAAAAGGCGGCGGTTTCGCTTGAGAACCAGATCTTGCATCTGGATATGGTGCTGATGGCGACGGGTAATGAGGATTATCTGGATGCGTATAAGCAGACTGCGGATTATTCGTCGTTTAAGGGGCGTGTCGAGTTGGTGCGTGTGCCGTATTTGCTCGATTATATGGTGGAAGAGCTGATTTATCGTGAGCAGTTGGGCAGCTTGAGCATTGTGAAGCGGGTGGCGCCGCATACGACATTTGTTGCGGCTTTGTGGGCTGTGTTGACGCGTTTGAACCGTCCTCATGCGGATGACTATCCGAATACGATTCGTGATGTGATCGCGAAGATGACGCCGCTGGAGAAGGCGGATTTGTATGCACGCGGCAAGGTGCCTGACAATATCGGGCCGGAGCGCGCGCGTGAGTTGAAGTCGCTGATCGCGGCCTTGATGGATGAGGGCGGGAGTTCGTCAGAGTACGAAGGGCGTCGTGGGGCGAGTCCGCGTGAGATGAAGATGATTTTGTTGAACGCGAGCCAAAATGATGCGTATCCGACGCTTTCGCCGCTGGCGGTTTTTGATGAGCTGGAGGCGTTGGTACGGGATCTGAGTGTGTTTCCGTTTCTGCAGATGAAGCCGGACGGCGACTATCATCGTCATGATTATTTCATCACGATTGTTCGGGAGCGTTATCTGGACATGATCGATCTGGAGATTCGTAGTGCGATGGGGCTTGTAGAAGAAGAGCAGTATTACGATCTTTTTGCGCGCTATATCGACAATGTGAGTCAGTCACTGAAGGGAGAGAAGGTTTACAATAAGGTGACGAGCTCGTATGAAAAGCCGGATGAAGCGTTTATGCGCGAAATCGAGGCTACAATTAATACTGAAGAAGATACCGATGAGTTTCGTCAGAGCTTGATGACATCGATCGGTGCTTATTCGATCGATAATCCAGGCGCGAAAGTTGATTACCTGATGATTTTTCCGAATTTGTTCGAGAAATTGCAGGAGGCATTTTTCAGTGAGCGTCAGCGGCAGATACAGAAGATCGTTGAGAATCTGCTCGTTTATTTTGAAGACGATAAAAAGCAGTTGAGTAAGACTGAACTGGAAGCTGTGAAAGTGACGCTTGAGAATTTGAAGCAGCGTTATGGTTATTGTGATGCAAGTGCACGGGAAGCTGTGGCATTCTTGTTATCGAGCCGGTATAGCGGCTGACCCGCATGTTCCAGCCTGATAGGAATTTTCTGGCCGTGGTTGGGCCAAAGTTAGAGAGAGCTGCGATGTACGTTGGAGTAAGAACAAGAGTTTTGATGATCGTGATGGTGATATTTGCCGGGCTGGTGATGGTAAGTGAGCCGGCCTATGCAAATCCTACCGCCCGTTATCGTCAGCAGATCGAGCAGTTTAAGACGATGCTTGAGGAGCAGGGTCAGGCTGATACCAGTGGGGTAACTCAGAAGGATCGTGCGCTGACGGATAAGTGGATTCAGGAGGCTGAGGTTCTTCTGGCCAATGGTAATGCGGATGCGACAGGTCGTCGGCTTCGGCGTGTGGAATATGCGTTGGATATGATTCGGGCGATGGTTGCTGCTGCGAATATCGATACTCTGGCAGAGCAGCAGGAGGTTAATTTTCATGGTGTTCAAGAGCAAATCGATGCTCTTGAGAAGGAAATTAGCCAGATGCAGGGCCGGAAATCAGAGCTTGAGCAGGAATTGCAGAGAGCGCGTCAGTAAGTTGTCGTCTACACCAGTGAATCCATTGAAATATGCAGTCGGGGATGACCGATGAAACGAATTTATAGAGCTTTTGTACCTTTGTTGATGATGCTGATGGTTGCCGGAGCGATGGCGTGTCAGCCGGGGCCGGAATCGGAGGAGCTTCTGGAGCTTGAGCGGATGCTTCAGGATCCGAAAGCTCAGGAAATCAGCAACACACCGGGTGCGAGTCGATTTTTTCAGGAATCGCGGCAATTTCGTCGGCTGGCGCGCGAGTCTCACAGTGAGCGGAATGATAGTCTGTCGCGTGAATATGCTGTGCTGGGGACGTTGCGTTATCGGACCGCGGTCGCGGTAGCTTCGCAGTTTGAGGCGAAGGAGCGGTTGGATGCGGCCAATGCGAAGTTGGAGGATGTGAATCCGATTTTGCGTGCGACTAACGGCGAGCGAAATAAGCTGGTGAATGAGGTCAATCAGCTTGAGCAGCAGGTTGCGGCTGCGGTTCGGGAGCGGTCGGAGCGTGAGCGTTTGAATCTGGCGGGAAATTCTGCGGGGCAGAGTCAGTTTCAAGCGGCGCCGGTGGATAATCAACTGACGCTGGTTCAGGTTCAAGACCGCATTGGTGAGGTTGAGAAGGTGCGGGAGGAGGCGCTTGCGTTTAAGGCAGATCAGTTTGCGAAAGCGTTGTTTGATCGTGCTGAAGTGCAGCTAGAGTCGGCGCGCAATATGCTGCGGACGCAGCCTGGTGCTACCGGGATTGCGATGCAGCAGGTTGAGCATGCGTTGAGTATGTATCGGGAGGCCAGTGCGACGGCGGAGCCGTTGTTCCGGGATATGGAACGGAAGATGCAGCCGGAGAACCGCATAGCGGCGATTCGGGTAGAGAGTCAGAACAATTTTGGCGCGCCTTATACGATCACGGAATACAACGGCGTGCGAATTGTCATGGCGCGGTTGTTTGAGCCGCAGAGTGCTGAATTGCGTTTTAATACGGAAACATTGCTGGATGCGCTGGCGAATCTTTTGAAGGAATACACTGAATTCAGTGTGGCGATTGAAGGGTATACGCAGAGAAAGGGCGGCACGACCGAGAATCTGGCGACGAGTCAGCTCCGGGCGCACAAGGTGCGGGATTATCTGATTGGCAAGGGTGTGTCTGAGACTCAGATCACGACCGAAGGATTTGGTCAGGATCGGATTCGCTATACGGATAATGCTGAAAATAATGATCGGGTTGAGGTAATTTTGAGGCACAGCCGCTGATGGGATGTACATGGATGTCGGGTGCGTCTCCGGTTGGGGTGGTTCGATATTTGAATCGTCGTGCTGCTGAAGGAATTGTGTTTTTTGATTCCGGGAAATCGGCGGAAGGAGAGGCAGCGTGGTCGATTGTGACGTGCAGGCCTAAGGTTGTATTGACGGAGGTGGCAGGCCAATTCGTCGAGTATCCTTCGGGTCAAAAAGTTGCTGACATTCATGGCTGGATGGCTGAGAAAAACGCAGCGTCCGGCAGTGTTCTGGCCAGTGAAGCGCCGTTTCAGGGGGGGCTGGCGGGCTTTCTGGGGTTTGAGCTGGCCTGGTTTTTGCGTGAAATCAAAGCGGAGCGAAAAGTTTCGGAAGTGCCGCTGTTGTGGGTCGGGGTCTTTGAGGCGGCGGCCTGTTATGAGCACAAAACAGGGCGGTGGTGTTTGTGTGGCGATGGTGAGGGGGCGGCTGGAGCTTTGCTGCGAGAGGCGATTGAGAGGGCTGAAGAAGCGTCCGCACCTGCGAGTAAGGGAATGGCTGCTTGGGGGGCTGGTGCGCAGCCTGCAGAATTGCATGGTGTTTCGGGGGTGAAATATGCGGCGAAGGTGGCGGCGTGTATTGATGCGATTCGTGCCGGTGCATTGCTGCAGGTGAATTATACGGAGCGTTTTGCGGGGAAATGGGCGCAGGAAAGTGCGGCGGAGGGCGATGGGTTTGCACTTTTTGAAGCATTGCGTACGTATGAAAACGGGGCCTATGGCGGTTTTCTGCAAGCTGATGTGGCAGGGAGGGAGTTTACGATTGCATCGGTGAGTCCGGAGCAGTTTCTGGTGGTGGAGAACGGGCGGGTTGTGACGCGTCCGATCAAAGGAACGCGACGGCGCGGGGTGACAGCAGAAGAAGATGCTGCGTTGGGGGCGGAGCTTTTGGCGAGTGAAAAGGATCGCGGGGAAAATCGGATGATCGTGGAGTTGATGCACGAGGATCTGGATTCGGTCTGTGAAGCGGGGAGCGTGAAAACGAGTACTTTTTGCGGGCTCGAGAGTTTTGAGGGCGTGCATCATCTGGTTTCGACGGTGGAAGGTCGACTGGCTGAGCAGCGGAGTGCGCTGGATGCGTTTCTGGGGTGTTTTCCGGCGGCGAGTTGTATTGGATCGCCGCGTGGGCGGGCGATGGAATGGATTGCTGGCATGGAAAGTAGTGCGCGCGGGCCGTATACGGGGTCGATGTTTTATTGGTCTACGGATGGGCGGCTGGATAGTAATGTGTTGATACGGACGGCAGTTCTTGCCGGGGAAACGGCGCGATATGGAGCGGGGGGCGCGGTTGTGTTGGGTTCTGATCCGCATGGTGAGTATGTGGAGGCAGTGTTGAAGGCGCGGCCGTTTTTGAACGTTCTGGGCGGAGGGCCGGGCTCTGAGTGAAGACCGAAGTTATCTGTATGGGGATGGTCTGTTTGAGACGATTTGTGTGCCGGAGCCGGGTGCTGGTGCTCGGGGTGTGCGCTGGTTGGAGCGTCATCTGGCGCGGTTGCGGGCAAGTGGGCAGGCGTTGGGATTTCCGTCGGCTGTGATTGAGGAAGGTTGCGCGGCGCTGGAGGCGTGCGCGGCCGGGGATGTGCCGGGGATCTGGCGTGTGACGGTGAGTCGGCCGGGGATTTCTGAGGAAGGAGGAAAGGTAGATTGGGGTGGGACGGGCGGTGTCGGGGTGCGGCATCGGGCGTTTCACGAACCAGAACGACCGAGACTGGGATTGGCGGCGGGGTATTATTTGCCGGACGATGTGCTCCGGGTGCATAAATCGACGAGTTTTTTGCGGTATGTGGAGGCAAGGCGGCAGGCGCGCTTGCAGGGATTTGATGATGCGATTCTGGTGTCGGGCAGTGGGCTTGTGGGGGAAGCGAGTGCGGCCAATATCGTTGTGGTTCTGGATGGAAAGGCAGTGACGCCGCCGTTGTGTGGGATTGTGGCGGGTGTGACGCGGGCGGGTTTGTTGGAGATTGGAGCGCAGCGCGGTTGGCTGATTGAAGAGCGTGCTATTCGGGTGGAAGAGCTGGCGGCAGCGCAAGAAATTGTGCTGGTATCGGCCGGGGTCGGGGCGGTTTCTGCGGCGTCGCTGCTGGGGCGTCCGTTGGGGACTATGTGGGGAGAGCGAATGCGCGGCTGGTTGGATAATTTGTAGGACTATGCGCTAGTCAAGTTCGCCGGCAACGTTGGATTCGAGGTAGTTGCGGCGATGGTTCGGGTCGCTGAACGACGCGAGGGCGTGCATGAGTTTGGTGACTGCGGCCTCGATGCGCATGCGGCCTGCGGAGATGGCGCCGGCTTCGAGTAGTTGGCGGCTATTCTGGTAGAGGCTGAGGTTGATGAGACCGGCGGACTGGGTGGCGATGAGAGCGTCGATGCCGGAGTCGACCAGAGAGCGGACGAGTGGGGCAATGGAGGCGGTGCCGCCGGGGACGGTGCCGGCGCCGAATGCCGAGAAAACAACGCCTTTCAGGCCGGGGTAGCTGCGGAGCATGGCTTCGAGCATTTCGGGGCGCAGGCCGGGTGTAATGTGGACGACGATGACGGCCGGTTCAAAGTCGGGTTTGCAAATAAAGGGTAGGGTAGGGTGGCGGATATGTGCGCCGAGCTCGATGTCGACGCCGAGGCGTGCGAGTGGTTCGCAGCCAAAGCTTTCGAAGGCACGGTAGTCGTGGGCGTTGCTTTTGGTGGTTCGGCAGCCACGCAGGAAGAGGCCGTCGAAGCAAATGCCAACTTCGGGGATAGGTCTTGTGGCGAGTTCGACGGCGTCGACGAGGTTTCGGCGCGCGTCGGTGCGGTGGGCAATGAGGGGACGTTGTGCTCCGGTGAGGACGACGGGGCGGTCCAGGTGCTGGAGTGCGAAGCTGAGAGCGCCGGCGGTGTAGGCCATTGTGTCGGTTCCGTGAACGATGACAAAGCCGTCGTAGTTTGCGCGGGCTGCGGCAATTCTGGTTGCGAGTTCTGTCCAGTGCAGGGGGCCGAGGTCGCTAGAGTCGAGGTTGCAAATGATTTCGATGTCGAGTTCGGCGATTTGTAATAGTTCGGGGACAGTATCGGTCAGTGCGGCTGCGTAGGTATCGGGTTCGAGTGGCGTTCCGCGCATACCGAGAGTGCCGCCCGTATGAAGTAAAAGGACGCGAGGCATGGTGTTTGTTACCTGTATAAAAGTCGTGTGAGATGTGGTGCAGGCGTGAAAATGCCGCAATCTGGTGGTGATAGTGCCTTGAAGAAGGAGAAATAGGCAAGATCGGAGGCGTTTTGTGCCAGGTTGGGCAGGATGGGAAAGAATTAGAGAGGTTGTCTGAGGGAGCGATGAATTGCGACGGCGGCATCGAGTCCCTGACTGGCTGCGCGTACAGCGAGTTGGAGGCCGGGCGTGATATCGCCGGCGGCGAAGACGCCAGGAACGGAGGTTTGAAAGGTAGCATCAACGAGGATGCGGCCGGAGTCATCGCATTCACAGCCGAGGGTCTGGCCGGGGTTGTTGGCGGCTTTTTGGCCCAGAGCGATGAAAATATGGTCGCAGGGGATTTCTTTGCCGTGTTCGAAAACGATGTGGTGTAGATCGCGAAAGCGCGCCTGAAGAAACAGGATAGGGGCGGTAAGGATGGTGACATCGAGTCGCGATAGGTTTTCGAGTTGGTCCCGGGGGATTTCGGCGGGCTGTCCATTGGTGCAGATTGTGACGGTGCGTGTCCAGGAGCGAAGGGTTGTGGCAACGGAAGCGGCTCTGGAGCCGGTACCTAGCACGGCAATACGCGAGTTTCGGGCTTCGTAGCCATCGCAAAACGGACAGGTATGTATGGAGGTTCCGTAGCAGCGTTCGAGGCCTGGAATGTGAGGCCAGTTATCGCGTACGCCGGTTGTGATCAGGAGACGCCGGGCAGAAATGTCGGGATGGGCGCGGCTTGTAAGTTGGAAGCTGTTGTTGTCGGGACAGTGTCGGGCGAACTCGACGTGATCATCGATGAAGTGGATGTCGTATTCCTGGCATTGCTGGCGTGCAAGTTGGCGTAGCTCGGCGGGTTGAATGCTTTTGTGGCCTAAAAAACCGTGGATACCTCGTGTTTGCCAGTTACGTGGGTCGCCGGCATCGATCACGATGACTTTGTATAGGAATCGGCCCAGCCAGAGGGCGGCGGAAAGGCCGGCGGGGCCGCCACCGATGATGGCAACGTCTACCGTGGTGGAGTCTTGACCGTGCTCCGGGTTGGGAATGTGTGTTTGAGGATCGTGCATCGTGAGAATCTCGTGAAATGCGTATGCCTGGTCATGGCGGTCGTCTTCTCTGAGATAAGGTAGGAAGTAAATAGATGTTACCAAACGGATTTTTGGGGTTCGGGGACGTATCCGAAGGAAATTCGTGGTAAATAGTGCGGGATGAAAGTGGGAAGATGGACTGTTGTTGCAATCGTAAAAACGTCCTCGCAATCAATTATGGCATCGTGGCAAACAGAATGGATGGTGATCTTTTTATACAGAAGGGCCTGGTGATACCCGAGTCGGAGCTGGGTTTTACGGCGAGCCGTTCGGGTGGCCCGGGTGGTCAGCATGCGAATAAAACGAGTTCGCGTGTGACGATTGTCTGGGATGTGCTTCATTCCGTGGTTTTGAATGACTGGCAGCGAGAGCGTTTGTTGAAGCGTTTGGCTGGCAGAATGAGCGCCGAGGGTGTTTTGCAGCTCGACGTTGATGAGACGCGAAGTCAATATCAGAATCGAGTCCTGGCGCGGCTGCGGTTGGCGGCTCTGGTTGTCGAGGCATTGAAAGTGGAAAAGCGTCGTATTGCAACGCGTCCGGGTAAGCGGGCGCAGGAACGACGGTTGGAGAAGAAGAAAGCGCGTGGCGAGATAAAGAAAAATCGTAAAAGACCGGATTATGATGGGTAAGAGTAGGGCACGAGCGGTGTATTTGTGAGGATATGCCAATAATTTGACGTGCCAGAACCATTGAGACGGGGTACGATTCAGCCGTGCTGACAGAAGGTTTCAGTCAGTCATTCGCATCAATCCCAATTTTGAGTTGAAAATCTATGTCGATGAGTGCTGCAAGCGTCTTGATAATCGAGGACGACGCGCATTTGGCCAAAGCCCTGGGAGACTATCTTACATTGGAGGGATTCGATGTATCGATAGAAACCGACGGTGTTACGGCTGTCGAACGTATTCGAGAAGAAGATCCGGATGTCGTGATTCTCGACGTCATGCTTCCGATCGTTGACGGTCTGGAAGTCTGCCGCCGTGTGCGTCCATTTTATTCCGGTGCCATTTTAATGCTGACCGGCCGGATTGATGAAGGTGATCAGATCCGGGGGCTGGAAGCAGGAGCTGATGATTACGTGCTCAAGCCTGTGCGTCCATCGCTGCTGCTTGCGCGGATTCGTGCGTTGTTGCGCCGGGTTGAAAGTCGTGGTTTTCCAGCGATACCGGTCGGAGAGATTATTGAAATGGGCAGTGAGGTATCACTGACTCAGATTGGTTGTTTGCTGCTTAATCAGAGTGCGCGTGAGGCGTATATCGGCTCAAAGATGGTTGAGTTGACGACGATCGAGTTCGATTTGCTCTGGTTATTGGTGCAGCAGGCCGGCCAGCCGGTCGATCGCGATAGTTTGTATCGTGATTTGTTGAACCGGGAATATGACGGTCTGGATCGGACAATCGACGTTCATATTTCGAAGTTACGACGAAAGCTGGTCGAACAGGGTGGCTGCTCGAACTGGATCAAAACCGTGCACGGACGCGGTTACCAGTTGTTTGTCGAGGCAACCGCATGAGCAGCGAGAAGGAGTCGCAACGTTTCGGGCCAGGAGGGGTCTGAAATGCTGATTGCGTGTTGATTCAACAAGGAAGATGGGTGGAGCGAACGCCTTGTCGGAATGGGATGGGTGCTGATATGTTGCTCGATAATTTACCGTCCGCGAGACAAAGCAATCGATGACGAAATATTCATTCACGTGTTTTTATACGAACGCCTGACAGGTTAGTCGATGACAGACGAGATCCGTAGTTTGCAAGATCAGTTCGCAGCCAATCCCCATGATGACGAGGCGTTTCATGCATTACAAGAACGCTATGAGAGCGGAGGGGACTGGCGTTCTATGCATCGTCTGTATGTCGAGCGGCAGGGGGCTGGTGGTGCCGAAGTCGATTTTACGGAGTTGATCGACAAGCTCATTGCGTTTGCGGAGACGTTGCCTGATGGTCAGGAAAAGTCGCAGATCTGGGTGACTCTCGGCGATATCTATATTGATATTGTGGCGCAGCGCGACAATGGGATGAAGGCCTACCAGACGGCGTTTCGGATTTATCCGGATGATAATACTTCGTTGGAGCGCGCACGGCGGGTTTATCTGCGCAGCGGTGATTACGAGTATGTTCTGGTTGTTTTTGGGCTGGAGCTCAATCGAAAACGAGAGCCGGCCGAGCGCGCGGGGGTTCTGGTGCGCATGGCTCAGATCAAGGGCGATTATCGTCAGGATTTTGAAGGTGCGTTGGCTTCGTTGCAGGAAGTTCTGGAGCTTGTACCGAACGATGCTTTTGCGGAGCAATTGAAGGAGATTTATTCAGCGAATGAGACGGTTCGCCAGAGAATATCTGAGGCGGTTCATCGGGCGGAGCGGTTGATCGAGACGGGTGATGCTCGTCAGGCCGCTGAACAGTTCGTGCGTGCTTCGCAGTTAGAATATGATCGTGAAGAGGGCGACCGAGAGCTTGCGCTTGCGTATGCGCGTCGTGCGTTTGAGCAGTGTCCGCAAGACGAGGATGTCGCGACGATTCTGGGCGAATTGTATCGTGAGATGGGGCGCGACGATGAGCTGGAGAAGTTTGAGCAGGAGCGGCTCGGGCACAGTGTTTCGGTTATCGCACCGGTAGATATTTCGGAAGAATCTGTAGACGCCGAAGCTGTGCAGCCCGAGGTGGAGGCAGATGCAGAGCGTTTAGAAGAGCCGGTTGCACAGGGGACTCTGGCGGCAGAAAGTGCAGACGTCGGAGATGCCGGATACGTGGCCAATCAGACGCTGGTTTTGCCGGCGATTGTATTGGAAAAACAGCAGGTTGAGGATGAGCAGCTGGCTGCTCATGCAGCGGAAGTTGAAGCGTCGCCAGTTTCGGAAGTTTCTGAGCCGTCGGAGGTTTCTGAAGTTTCTGAGGTTTCTGAACCGTCGGAAGTTTCTGAAGTTTCTGAGCCTGAAGTTGACGTACAGGCGGGAGACTTGGACGCGGCGCGTCGGAAGCTGAGTAAAAATGCTGCGGATCTGGCGGCGCTGGCGGTGGTGCGTGCGCATTACCGCGAGGAAGGCAAGCTGGTGGAGTTGGCCGCGCAGCTTGAAGAGTCGGTTCGCTATCTGCGTAAAAAAGATGGCGAATACGAGGTGATGAGTGAGCTGGCGCATCTTCTCTGGCAAGAGCTCGGGGATATGGAGCGTGCGGAGTATTATTTCAAGCGCGTGAAATTGCTCGATAGCGAAGATGCGGGCGTGTATGCGTTTTATGAAGATTTTTATGAGCGGCAGGGGGACTGGCGCAAGTTGTTTGCGCTTTTGAGCAGTCGGCAAAATACAGATGCCAGCGTGGATGAGCAGCGGGACCAGGTGATTCGCCTGGCGCAGATCGCTGAAGTGGAGCTGGAAAGTCCGGACAAGGCAATCGACGTCTGGAAGAGTTTTTTGAGGACTTTTGATGGGGATTTGCAGGCGCGTCAGAATTTGCGTCGTCTGTATGAATCCGGTCAGAAGTGGAACAGTCTGGTTGATTTTTATAAGGACGAACTGCGCCATCTGGAGAATGAAGGGGAGGCTACGCAGCTTGAGCGCGTCGCGGTTCTGGAAGAGATGGTCACGATTTATCGCGATCAGATGAATCTCGATACGATGGTGATCAATGTTTTGCAGCAAATTCTCGAGCTCGATCCGGGGCATGCCACGGCGTTTCATGAGTTGCGCGAGTTGCTGGAGAAGAATCGGCGTTTCAATGATCTGGCGAGTTTGCTGAGCGCGGAAGCGGACAAAGCGGCGGAGCGTGGAGATCTGGGCAGTGCAATCGAGTTGTTGACGGCTGTTGCGGATATCTGGCAGCAGCGGATGAATAATGTCACGCAGGCACTGCCGTTTCTGGAGCAGATTCTGGTTTTGGATGCGGATCACCAGGCAACGCGTGAGCGTTTGCGTGGGATTTATGAGAGTCGGCGAGATTATCGTTCACTCTTTGATCTGCAAGTTGGCGATGCGCAGTTTTTACAGGGCGATGCGCTTGAGAAGCATCTGCGTGGACTGGTGGAGCTTGCGCAAGATCGTTTGCGAGATCCAGAGCGCAGTGTGGTTGCACTGACGTTGCTTTTGGAACATGCGCCGGAAGATCGTGATGTAATCGCTCAGTTGGAAGTCGTGCATCGTCGCCAGGATAACTGGGCGGCGCTGGTGAATGTGCTGGAGAAAAAGGCTGCGCTTGAAAGTGATGCATCAGCAAAAGTCGCGCTGTTGAGCGAGGCTGCGACGCTGTATGAGCGCGAGCTTGAGAACGTGGAGCGCGCCACGGTGTTGTGGCAGGACGTTCTGGAGCTTGAGCCGACGAATCAGGTTGGGCTGGAGCATCTCAGTTCGATCTATGTGCGTTCGCAGCGTTATGACGATCTGGATCAGATTTATCGGCGCCAGGAACTTTTTGAGCCGTTGTATGACATGCTGGATATTGCAGCATCGATGGCGGAAGACGTCGAGGTTCGCTGCGCGCTGTATCGGCGTATGGCTACGATTGCCGAGAAGGATATCAACGATAGCGAGCGGGTGATTATCAGCCTGGAGACGTTGCGCGAAGCGAGTGCAGATCCGGCGCCTGTGGCACGTGAATTGATCGGCTGGTATCGGAAAATCGGTGAGTTGGATCGCGAGATTGAGATGAATCTCGTGTTGTTGGAACTTGCGGAAGAAGCCGATGCGCGCTTTGAGGTGCTGGTGCGTCTGGCGGAGCTCGAGGTGGAGCGTGGGGAGGTGCGTGCGGCGTTGTCCTGGCAGTTGAAAGCTGTTGGGCTGCGGCCGGAAGTGGATTCTGCGATTCAGAGTGCGGAAACTCTGGCGCGGGAGGCCGGTGCGCTTGCTGATTATGTCAGTGAACTCGATGATCTGGCGGAAATGCTGGATGACGAAGCGACGCAGGAGCGGCTCTGGGAGCGTGTGGGGCGTGTTCAGTGGCAGGATTTGCAGGATTACCAGGGTGCGATTGCGCATTTTGAGCAGTTGCGGGCGCGGCATCCTAATGATTTAGAATTTCTGGAGAGTCTGGATAGACTGTATGCGCTGGCGGGAGAACCGGAGCGTCGGATTGAGGTTTTGCGCACGCAGATCGACGTTCTGACGGAGCGGGGAGCATCGCCTGGCGATCTGGTAGATTTGTTGGCATGCGTGGCAGATGTGCAGCGCGCTGAGCTTGGCGAAAGTGATGCGGCGCGTGAGACATATGCGCAGATTCTTGATCTGGAGCCGGATCACTTGCCGTCCGTGCGAGGAATTAAGGAATTGTATCGGGCGGACGGCCGCTGGCCGGAAGTCGTCGATTGCCTGCTGCGTGAGTTGAGTTTGAGCGCGATGGAGTCGTTGGAAGCGCGCCAGGTAGTAGAGATGGAGCTGGCGTCTGTTCATCGCGATGAACTGGACGATGTGAATGAGGCGCTGCGTTATTACGGCCAGGTTCTGGCGGAGACGCCGGAGCATGAAGGTGCGCTTGAGGCAGTAGAACAGTTTTTGCGTGAACCGGGGCTTGCGCGTGATGCAGCGCTGTTGTTGGAGCCGATTTTCCGTGAGTTTGATCGTCCGCAGCAGCTTGTGAATGCGCTTGAAGCGCGTCTGGAGGTTTGTGAAGATCCGTTCGAAGAACAGGAAATCCTCGACGAGTTGATTCCGCTGTATAGCGAGCGATTAGAAGATCGGGCGACGGCGTTTGAGCGTGCGTGTCGTCAGTTTGAAATCGATGTGGAGCGCGACGATATCTGGCTGCGTGTGGAACAGCTTGGCGCTTCGTTGAACCGCTGGGAGCGAATCGAAGAACTCTTCAGCCAGCACTCGCCGCTGGCCGGGTTTGAGAGTCCGGTGCGGTATGATTTGCTGCGTCATCTGGCGTCGATTCGTGAGCATCGTCTGAATAAAAAGGATGAAGCGCTGATGGCCTGGCAGCGGCTGCATGAATATGATCCGCTCGATCTGGCGACGCTTGAGGCTCTTGAGCGGTTGTACCGCAAAATGGAGCGTTATGAGGATTTGAGCGAAGTGCTGCAGGCACGTGGCAATCTGGTTGATGCGGACGAGGATCGGGTGCGTCTGTTGCTGGAAGCGGCGCAGATTCAGGACGCGATTTTAGACGATGTCGATAAGGCGATTGAGACGTACCGCAGTGTTTTGCTGCTCGAGGTTGAGCAGGCGGAAAGTGTTGCATCGCTTGAGCGGCTTTTGCGTGTGAAAGAAGCGTGGATTGACCTGGATGAATTGTTGACATCGCAGGCGGAAATTACGCTGGAGCCGGAAAAGCGTCGTGAATGCTTGTTGAAAGTTGCGGAAATTCGTCTGACGGAGCTGGAAGACTTTGCAGGGGCAGCCAGCCTGGCGCAGGGGCTTCTGGAAAATGATCCGGGCAACGATGAGGCTATTGGGCTGTTGGAACGCGTGGACGCACGTCTGGCAGAGGGCGGTCAGTCGGCGGAGATGCGACTGGAAATCGGCCAGATTCTGGAGCCGATTTATCGTGAGCGCGGTCAGCATGCAGCATTGATCGGTGTTTTGAATGTTCGTCTGGATTTTGTGGATCTTCCTTACGAGCGGATTGAGCTGCTGGAAGGTCTGGCCGAGCTTTATCTGACGCAGGGTGATGATGCGTATCGTGCGCTTGAGGTGCTGAGCGAAGCGGTTGTGTTGGAGCCGGAGAATCTGGAGCGTCGCGAGCGTGTTGAGGCACTCGGACGAGAAACGGATCGAGTGGCGGAAGTAATCGAGGCGTTTACGCGTGCGACGCTGGATGCTGATCCGATGGTTGCCGGTGAAATCTGGAAGAGTGTTGGTGCGCTGGAGCGCGACGTGCTTGGTCAGCCGGAACAGGCGATCGCTGCGTTTGAAGCGGCGCTGGATTGTGTGGAGGCGGATCTCGACGCGCTGGTTTCGCTGGAAGGCTTGTTTGAGGCTGGCGAGCAGTATCTGAAGCTGTCGGAAAATCTGCGACAGCAGGCGATTTATTGTGAGCCAGGGCAGCGAACAGAATTGCTTCGCCGTGTTGGTGCGTTGGAAGAAGATGTGCTGGAGCGCGTCGTGGAAGCGACCGATGCCTACATCGAATTGCTTGAGATGGAGCCCGAAGATCTGGGCGCGATCGAGGCGCTTGAGCGTTTGTATCTGGGGCAGGAGCGTTATTTCGATCTGGCTGAGTTGCTCGGTCAAAAAGTCAGCATTTTGCACGATGCTGAGGCGCAGATCGCGGCGTTGTTGAAGTTGGCCGATGTGCAGGAAAATCATCTGCACAACGTTGAGGACGCGATCGGCGTGTATGGTCAGATTCTTGCGCTGGATCCGCAGAACCTGGTTGCGTTGGATGCACAGGATCGGTTGTTTGAGGCGGAAGGGCGCTTCCAGGATCTGGCAGATATTCTGCGTACGAAACTCGAGGTTGTGCCGGAAATGTCCGATGCAACGCGTGATGTGTTGGAATTGCGCCTGGCGAATGTGCAGCTTCGTGAGTTGTTTTTGCCGGATGAGGCACTGGTGCTTTATCGTGCGGTGCTGGGTAGAACGCCGGGGCATCCCGAGGCTGTGACAGCGCTGGAAAGCATGATGGAAGATCCGGCCTGGTGTGATGAAGTGGCGCAAGATCTTGTGCCTTACTACCGTGAAACTGAGAATTGGGATGCTTTGAATACGGTGTATGCAAAGCAGATTGAACAAAATCATGAGCCGCTTGCGCAGGCAGCGCTTTATGCAGAAATCGGTCGTGTGCATCGGGATGGCTTGCAGGATGCGGCTGGCGCACTCGAGGCTTTTGCGCATGCGTGGAAGTTGGATTGGGAGCAGACGGCGTATCAAGATGCGGTGATCGCTGTGGCAGCTGATGCGCACGCATGGGCGGATCTGGCGGATGTTTTTGCGGATGTTTTAACGGTAGTTAATGATCCGGAACGGATGCTTGCTCTGCGGATGCAGTTGGCCGGTTTGTATCGTGATCAGTTGGATGATCTGGTGGAAACCGAGGCGAATTTGCGCGAGGCGTTGCAGCTTGATGAGCGTCATGAGCTGGCTTACTCGGAACTTGAGACGATTCTGGTTGAGGGTGAGCGCTGGCATGATGTTGTTGAGTTGCTGGAGCGTCGTTTTGTGGCGTTTGCCGACGACGGTGAGTCACTTGAGATTTTGCTAAGTCTGGCAAAAGTTCATGAAGAAAAGCTCGCGGATGGATTTACGGCGGTTGAAACGCTGGAGCGTGCGCGTCAGCTTGATCCGGAAGATACGACGGTCAGTGCGTCGCTTAATCGTTTACTGCGTGAGCAGGAGCGCTGGCATGATCTGGCAGAGCACATCGAAAGCTGTGTGCCCTGGGCTTCGCATCCTGATGATATCGTCGGGCTGAAACTCGAGCTTGCGGAAGTCTTGCGGGTTGAGCTTCTGGAGTTTGGGCGCGCGCTTGATCTGTATCGTGAAGTGATTGAGATCGAGGGCGATCACGAGGCTGCGGTTCGTGCACTGGAGGAGATTTTCGAGGCAGAGCCGGATCTTCGGGTTGAAATCAGTGAACTGCTGGAGCCGATTTATCGTCGTCAGGGCAACTGGGCGAAAATCGTTGAGGTTCTTGAAGTTCGTGCTGCGGATCTGCAAGATCCGTTGCAGCAGCGGCCTGTTTTCCAGGAAATTGCGCAGATTTATGAAGATGCGCTCGATGATATGCCGCGAGCGTTTGAGAGCTGGGCGCAGGCGTTTCGTATTGAGCCGGAAGAGGAGACATCCGGTGCGGCGTTGCTGCGCATTACGGGAGCATTGCGGACCTGGTCGGCGCTCAGTGCGTTGTATGGCGAGGTTTTGCGAGAAAACTTCAGTATTGGCGATGATTTCCGTGCGGAATTGCTTGCCGCTCAGGCACGCATTGCGGAAGAGCGTTTGAGCGATCTGGAGGGAGCGCGTCGCGGTTATGAAGAAGTTCTGTTGCTCGATCCGGAGCATGTGGATGCGTTGAATTCGTTGGAGCGGATTTTAACGCGTCAGCAGGATTGGGCGGGACTGGCTGATTTTTATCGTCAGCGTGTGGATAACGAGAATGATCCGGAGCTGGTGCAAGGCTGGCTGAGCCGGCTGGCTGTTTTGTATGAAGATGTCCTGGGCGATATCGACGCTGCGATCGATGTGCATACGCAGATTCTGGAAGTTTCACCGAGCGATGTGGGAACGCAGCAAACGCTCGTGCGACTGTTCTCGTATGTGAAGCGCTGGCATGATCTGGCGGATTTGTATCGTCAGCAGGCGGATTATACGACAGATCCGGCGCGTGTGCTGCAATTGCGTTTTGAGCTTGCGCGGCTTTTGCACGATGAGCTCGAGCAGTTGGAAGAATCGCTTGAGATTTATCGTGATATTCTGGCGTCGGAGCCTGGATATTTCAATGCGATGCGGGCGTTGGAAGGTTTGCGTCGTGATCTGGCGTTGCGCGAAGGCGACTGGCAGCATTTGCGTCTGGAAGTGATCGATTTGTTGCTTGCGCAGTATGATGAGGGACGTCACTGGCAGCGAATGGTCGATTTGATGGAAGCCAGGCTTGCGTTGCTGGAAGACGCCGGTGAAAAAGTTATTGTATTGCTTGAACTTTCGGAATTGCTGCGGCGCGTGAGCGATGATTCGCTGGAGCGGGCGCAGGCGTTGACGTATGTGGCGCGTGCGTTTTGTCTGGAGCCGTCCAGCGCGGATCTGGCCGAACGGGTTGCCGAACTTGCGAATCAGCTGGATGCGTGGGAGCGCCTGATTCCGATTTATTTGAAGAATGTCGAATCTAGCAGTGATGTTGAGATTCAGACGCGAATTTTGCTGGCTATCGCCGGGATTTATGAAGGCCCGCTGGAAGATCAGGAAAGTGCTATCACGGCGTATCAGCAGGTCATTGAGCTGTCGCCGGAGAATGATGAGGCGCTTACGAAGCTGCAGACGTTGTACGGTGAGCTTGGTCTGTGGGCAGCGCTTGTCGAGGTTCTGGAGCGTCGTCTGGATGTTGTGGTGGACGGGCAGAGTCGTCAGCGTTTGTTGACGCGCGTCGCTACGCTTTATGCGGAAACGTTGCAGCAACCGGAACAGGCAGCGCGTGCGTATCGCGAGTTGCGTGAACTGGATCCGACGCAGCTCAGTTATATCGTTGTGCTGGAGCGTTTGTATGAGCAGACGCGTGATTACGAGGCACTGGAAGAGCTGCTGCGCGATAAACTCGATATGGTAGATGATCCTGCGATTCGTAAGCGTGCGCTTCAGCGGCTGGCGACGGTGCAGGAAGAGACGTTGCAAGACAGTGAACGGGCGATTGAAACGTATTCGATGCTGTTGGCAGAAGATGCCGACGATCTCGATGCGATTCGTGCGCTTGCGCGGCTTTATGAGGCGTCGGAACGCTGGCCGGAACTGCTGGATATGTTGCAGCTTGAGCGTGATTTTGCCGGAAGTGCGGCTGAGTTGAATGAAGTTGAGTGCAGAATGGGATTTGTGCTGTTGAATCAGCTTCATTCTGCGTCGGAAGCGCTTCCGTATTTCACGCGGGTCGTAGAGCGAAGTGCAAATGAAATCCGTGCACGTGCTGGATTGCAGCATCTACTGGAACATGACGAAACGCGTGAGCTGGCAGCAAATGCGCTGGAAGAAGCGTATCGTGAGAGCAGCGAATGGGAATCGCTTGAAGAGCTGTTCGAGCATCAGATTGCTGTGGAGCAAGATGAGATTCGGCGCGGTGAGCTGTTTTTAGGGCTTTCGCAGCTTTATGAGGAGCAGTTTACGCAGCCTGAACGTGCGTTTATGACGCTTGGACGTGCCGTTCGTGAGCTGCCAGGTGACGTGGCAATTCGTCGTGAAATCGAGCGCGTTTCGCGTTTTCTCGACAATCATGAAGAACTCGCCGCGGTCTACGAAGACGTGCTTGATGCCGGGTTGGATGATCCGGAGCTGGTGCGTGAGCTGCACTGGCAGCTTGGTGTGATGTACACGGAAGTTCTGGAAGAGCCGACGGAGGCGATTCGCCATCTGGAGCGTGTCCACGAGTTGGATGCGTTCAATCTGGAGTGTCTCAACGCGCTGGATTTGCTGTATCAGGGCGAGCGGGAGTGGGAAAAACTGGCGGAAGTGCTGGAGAAGAAACTCGCGCTGGTGGATACGGCGGAGCAGAACAATGTTTGCTTCCAGCTCGGTTATTTGCGCGAAGTGGTTTTTGAGCAGTCGCTGGATGCGTTGGAGTTGTACCGGCGCGTGATTCTCGACGATCCGAGTCATGGCGGTGTGTTGGAGGCGCTTGAGCGTCTGATCGGCGAGGCTGATTTCCGTGAGGAGATCAGCGCGTTGCTGGAGCCGATTTATGTGGATACGGGTGCGCATGCCAAGCTGGCGCAGTTGTATCGACTGCGGCTGGAATTGGTCAGCGACTCGATGGAGCGCGCTGAGCTGTATAAGAAAATCGCGACGATTGAGCTGGATCATCTTGAGCGCGTTGATATCGGGTATGCTTATCTCGGGCGTGCGTTCCGTGAAGATCCGAATGACGGCGAAGTGCAGGAGCGTCTGGAAGCGATTGCACAGTCTCATGATTTTTATGAAGACCTGGTGGCGCTGTACGAGGAGATTATCGAGGCGCTTCCTGATCCGATGCGTGTGATTGAGCTTGCGCTTGGTGCGGCGCGTTGGTCAGTGAATGAGCTGGGTGATTTGTCGCGTGGTGCGCTGCTTTTCCGCAGAGTGCTTGAGCTTGAGGACGACAACGAGCTTGCGCTCAATTCGCTTGAGCAAATCGCACGACATGAGGGCAATTACGATGATTTGCTGGCTGTGCTGACCAGGAAATCGGAGGTTTTGTTCGATCCGGATATGTTGTTGCCTGTGCAGCTTGAGGCGGCGGTGATTTGCAGTGAAATGGAGCGGTTTGAAGAGGCGATTGGCTGGTACAAGCAGGCGCTGGTGTTGGATGAGGGCAACGTGGAAGTCCTGCAGGCGCTGGTTGGCTTGTATGAAATCACGGAGCTTTACGAAGATCTGGTCGATGTACTGGAACAGCTTACGAATCATCTGTATGAGCCGGAGACGCAGTTTGGTCTGCTGATGCGGATTGGTCGATTCAGTGCAGTTTTCTTAAAGCAGTATGATCGGGCGCTGGCGGCTTATCAGCGCGCGCAGGATATCGAGCCGGATAATCAGGATGTCTTGCTGGCGCTCGAAGAATTGTACGAGACGAGCGAGCAGTGGGAGCGCTTGTCGAGTATCGTGGCCAAGCAGCTTGAAACGGCGACGAGTACGGAAGAAATCGTGCGATTGCTGGTGAAGCAGGCCGGGCTTAAGTACGAGCAGTTTGGCGATGCGCAGAGTGCAATCGAGGATTATCAGCGGGCGTTTGAGTACAAAAATGATCATCCGCTGATCGTCAACGCGCTTGATAAATTGTATCGCGCGGAAGGGCGCAGCGACGATTTGCTTGCGCTGTTGAATCATCAGCTCAGCCTGGTGAGTGAAACGGATTATGCGCGTCGTGTGCCGCTTTTGGTGCAGATGGCGGATGTTTGTCAGGCGGAGCTTGGCGATGACGAGAGTGCGATTGCGATTTTGAGCGGTGTGCTTGAAGTGGAACCGCATCATCGTGGTGCGCTGGATGTTCTGGCGGCGCTTTATACGCGAAAATCTGACTGGGCCAATGTGCGCAGCGTCTGGGAGCGCCAGTTTGAAGCGGCGGAATCGGATGAGGTGCGGATTGAGATCATGATGAAAATCGCCGGGTTGCTCGATGAAAAACTTGAGCAGCCGGCCGATGCAGCGGCGTATTATCTGGAAATTCTCAATGTTGAGCCGTTGCATGGCCCGGCATTGGAATCGCTGGAAAAACTCTACGAACGGCTTGCTGCGCATGAGCACATGTATAGCCTATTTGAGCATCGCGTGCGGCATACGGAGGGCGAAGATGAGCGCGTGGCGCTGTATCTGGAGATGGGCGAGCTTGCGCGTTTGCACATTGCGGATCCGGCGGTGCGAATTGCGGCTCTTGAAGGTGCGCGTAGTTTGAGACCGGATGATCTCGGCATCGTGGAGCCGCTGCTGGATGCGTATATCGCTGGCAATCAGCTTGCGCTGGCAGCGCCGATTCTGCAGGACATTATCGCGACGCTGACCGAAGCGCGTCGTCTCAAAGAGGCAGTGCGTTTCCACCATCTGCAGGGCAAACTCGCTGAACAAAGCGGAGATCAGGAGCAGGCGCTGCTGGCGTATGAAGCGGCGCATAAGATCGATGCGACGTATATTCCGAACTTATTGAGTCTTGGGCGGTTGGTGTTCCACCTGGGTGATTTTGATGGCGCGCTCAAGGTGTTCCAGACCTTGTTGTTGCATCAGATGAATATCAAGGACAACGCCGACAAAATCGATGTGTACTATTATCTCGGGCATGTCCGGAACAAGCTGGGCGATGCTCGCCGTGCGAAAGATATGTTCAATCGTGCGCTTAGCATTGATCCGGAGCATGCTCCGAGCCGGGAAGCTCTGGAGTCGTTGGGGTGATGCTTCTGGATGATTTGTAAAAGGTTTTCCCGGCGGATTTTGTGAGTCGGGAGAACTGATAAAAATAAAACGCGCCGCTTCGTTTTTAGAAGCGGCGCTTTTTTGTGGGTTGGTCCGGGGATTTCTTAGAAGTTGATGCGGCGGCAGGCGCCGTTGGGTTGGACGAGGATCTGGGAGCGGTCCTGGCGCCAGAGGTAGGCGAGTTGGTTGAGCATGAAGCAGACGCCTTCGGCGGGGTCGGGGGCGGAGGCCAGGTCGAGGAGGACTTCCATGGCGTATTTTTGATCACCGGCGGCGACTTGATAGCGGTAGAGCGCGCGGTTTTTGTCGAGTTCTTTGGAGTAGATGTTGTCCGAGCCGGGCATGGGAAGGTCTTCGGGCCAGTTTTCTTGCACAAAGCCTGCGTTTTCGAGTTGTTCTAAAGATACGCTCATTTCACACCTCTAAGTAAAAAACATACAAGCACAAATAAAGTCTGACTTTGTAACTTTGCGTTACGGATTTCAGAAGTGCAAGTGTGGCATAGGGTTTAGAAGATGCTCTGGATGACATAGCCCAGGCCGGAGATGATGAAGTCGAGGATGACGACGGCGAGGCTTGCGTTGACGACGGCCTGGGTGGTGGCGCGGCCGACGCCTTCACTGCCGCCGAAGACATTGAGGCCAGCGTGGCAGGCGATGATGGGAATGGCCATGCCGTAGGCCAGGGCTTTGGCCAGGCCGATGTTGATGTCGAACCAGCCGATAAAGCTTAAGTCGATGAAGGTGCGGACGTTGAGGCCAAAGGAGAGGTAGGCGGTGATTGCGCCGGCGATGTAGGAAACGAAGGCGGCGTAGATGGTGAGGATGACCATCATGATGGTGGTGGCGATGAAGCGCGGTACGACGAGGTAATCGACGGGTTGTGCTGCGCACATCTGGAGGGCGTCGACTTGTTCGGTGACGACCATACTGCCGATTTGAGCGGCCATGCCGGTTGCGACGCGGGTTGCGATCATCATGGCGGCGATGGTCGGTGCGAATTCGCGCAAAAGCAGTTGGAGGAAGAGGCCGCCGAGCATTTGAAGGTCACCGGTGATGCGGAGCGCCTGGTTTCCGGCCTGGTAGATGAGGATCATGCCGAGGAAACCGAGGGTGACGGTGATGAAGATAACGGAGCGGTTTCCGACGTCGTGCATTTGTTCGAGAATTGCGCTCCAGCGTTTTCGGCCGCGGACCAGATAGTAGAGGGTGAGGCGGAACACTTCGGCGATGCCAAGAACGGTGCGTCCGATTTCGAGAAAGGGCGCGCCGAATGAGGCTAGCAAGTTCCTGAAGCGGCTGTCGGGTGCCGGTTCGGAGTTGGTTTCGATGGTTGAGGATGGGTTGGCGGACATGATGTATGGCTCGGCAAAGTTGAGCGGGTATGCGGAGAATGTAGAAGTTTAGTTGATGATGAACGCGATCAGATAGTCGATCAGGAAGATTGCGATGGCGCTGCCGACGACGCTTGCGTTTACGGCGCGGCCGACGCCAACGGCGCCGCCTTTGGTGCTGAGGCCAAAGTGGCAGGAAATGACGGCGATGGCGCAACCGAAGATGAAGGCTTTGATGAGTCCGTGAAAGAGGTCATCGAGCGTGACGTAGGCGATGACGCTTGCGGCAAAGAGCTTCATGTTGACGCCGAGCAGGAACTGGCTGGTGATGGCGCCGCCGATCAGAGCGGTGAAGTCGCCGATGACGACTAGCAAAAAGAGCATGATGACCATCGCCAAAAAACGGGGCATGACGAGGTAGCCGATGGGGTCGATGGCCAGGGCGCGCAGGGCGTCGATCTGGTCGGTGACTTTCATGGTGCCGAGTTCGGCGGTGTTGTTGGCGCCGACGCGTCCGGAGAACATCAGGCCGATGAGAATGGGGCCGATTTCGCGCAGGATGGTGTAGCCTGCGCCCCAGCCAAGTAGTCCGTAGGCGCCGTATTGTTCGATGTACAGGCCGCTCTGAATGACCATGATTGCGCCGGTGAGGATGGCGGTGACAACGACGATGGGAAAGCTTTTGACGCCGACCTGGTAGAGGTTTCGCCAGGTTTCGGGGCCGTCGAATTGCCATCGCCAGGGCAAAAGGTTGAGAAAAATTTGCCAGGTTAGAAGGCAGAGTCCGCCAATTTCGGAAGCCCAGTCGTTGAAGTGTTTTCCGATGAATGCGAGCAGGCGCATGAATTTTGATGCGGTTTTTTGCATGGGTTTGTTGTCAGCCATCGAGGTCATCGTCACTAAATCCGCGCCAGAATTGCATTACAAGAGGGATCTCGCAACGTTCGATGGCGTTGCGGTCGCCGTGGAAGATGATTTGACCGCGGTCGATCATGCAGAAGACATCGCAGATGTCTTTGATGCCGTCGATATCGTGGCTGATGGTGACGGCGGTGGTGCCGCGTTCTTGCTGCATGGCGCGCAGGAGCAGGTAGATTTTGGAGCTGGTGACGGGGTCGAGTCCGGCGGTCGGGTCGTCGTAGAAGAGAATGGGCGGTTGGCGGATGATGGCGCGTGCGAAGCTGACGCGTTTTTTCATGCCGCCGGAGAGTTCATTGGGAAATCGGTCGCCGATTTTGGGCAGGCTGATGTCGAGCAGGGCTTTGCGGACGAGTTTTTCGATGTCGTCTTCGCTGAGTTTTCCTTCCTGGCGCAGAGGAAAGGCGATGTTGTCGAAGACGTTCATGAAGTCGAAAAGGGCGTAGTTCTGGAAAAGCATGCCGATCTGGAAGCGAAGTTCGGCCAGTTCGGTGGCACTGAGTTTGTGGATATCGACGCCGTTGATTGTGACGGTGCCGCTGTCGGGTTTGACCAGGCCGCAGATGATTTTGAGGAGGAGTGTTTTGCCGGCGCCGCCGGGGCCGATGAGGCCGAGGTTGGTGCCTTCTTCGATGGTCAGGGAGACGTTTTCGAGGACGGGGCGGCCGAGGTGTGTTTTGCAGATATTTTCAACAACGATCATGGTTGTTTTCCGGGGATATTTCTTGAAGCAGTGCTTTCAGGTTAGTGAGAGCGGGCGTGGATGGTTCGGAGGTAGCGGCTTTCGGGATAATCTCTGGCGAATCGTTCGAGACTTTTTTGGTAGGAGGCGTCGGAGCCGGAGAGGCGTTGGATTTCGACGCGGTTCCAGGCGGCATCGTCGGTGCGGGTGCTGTTGGGAAAGTCGCTGATGTAGATGGAGAATTGTTTGTCAGCGGTTTTGTAGTCGTCGAGAAAGAGCAGGTTGATTTCGGCCAGCAAGTAGCGTGCGTCGCCGGCGCGCGGGGAGTTGTAGGTTCCGACGAACCAGCTTGCTTCGATGTTTTTGGCGAGTTGTTCGAGGATCTGGATGGCGGGCTGCCAGTGTTGGTGGTGGATATAGATGTGGGCCATTTGCCAGAGTGCTTCGTCGGCAAGCGCGCATCCGTCGCAGTGTTTGTAGAGCTGTCGGTAGGCGATGAGGGCATCGTTATCGTTGTTAAAGTGTTCTTCGAGAAGTTTTGCGCGGGCAAACAAGATGTGGTTGGAGAGGTTTGCGTGCGAAACGGATGGAAAGAGTTGATCGAGAACTTGAAGGAATTCTGCGTATTGTTTGTGTTCGAGATAGTGGGTGCGCAAAGCACTCAGGGCGAAGTCTGCGGCGATGAATTCGGGATAATCGGTGATGGTTTTCTGGTAGAGAAGCAGGCTTTGCGGAACGTCGGATTCGGCGAGGATGCGGGCGGCTTCGTAGAGGCTTTTGGAGCCGGCGTTGTCCTGGATGCGGGGTTCGGCAAGGGTCAAAAACGCCTGGAGGGCGGCCTGTTTATCGCCGCGTTGTAGCAGGATTTTGGCTAGTTCGAAGTCGACATCGCGTTGTTTTTCCTGGTCGGGGGCATGTTCGCGCAGGTATTTGTAGTGTTGTTCGGCCTGATCGAATTGTTCGGTATCCTGGAGTCTTGCGGCGACCAGAAAATTCTGGTTCCAGGCAAGTGTGGACTGCGTGTTGCTGCAAGCGGGCAGTAGCAGCGTCAGTGCCAGGAGAAGGGCTGCAAATGTGGGAAGGTGTGTTGAGGTCAATGTAGACAGATTGGTTTGGCGCCGGTGAGGGCGTTGTTGTTCGGTGACGGGCAATTTTGCGGTTGGAGCGTGGGCTTTTCAAAAGGCCGTATAGCGGTGTAACCTTACTCTCAAAATCGGGTCAGGGCCAACAACGATCTTGGTCGTGCATAGTAGTGACAGATGATGAAGCGGTGTGGATGCGAAAGTTTGAAGTGATGTTGCGTATCCGAGCCTGGATCGTAGCGATGCTGGTAGTGTTTTTTGCGGGCACGGCTACGGTTGCATCGGAACCAGTCGTAGAGGTAACGGGCGTTCAGGCGGATTCGGATACAGATGCGCAGCCAGCAGTGGATGTTGTGTCCGATGCTGGACTGGAGCGGTCGACAGCGGAGCGGTTGCAGGCTGAGTTCGGGATTCCATCGGCTACGCTGGAAAGCATGACAACGCTTGAGGGGTTACGAGAGCAGGCGCGGGTAGATAGCGCGACCTTGCAGGCGTCTCAGGTGAGTATTACGCAGGAGCTTGAGGGGATTGAGCGGTTGCAGCGTAGTCTCTGGCGCCAGATTGGCCATGACGGGCTGCCGGAAACGGCGCAGCAGGTGATTTTGCAGGAGCTGGCGCGCAGTTATACGGAGGCGGCGTCGTTGCGTGGGCAGCAGGCTTCGGCAGAAAGTGCACTGGAGAGCCGCGCTCTGATGGTGGGCTTGTTGGATGCGCAGATTCAGCATCTGGCGGGTCGAGCCGGCGTAGATTCTGAGGGGCAAAGACGTGTTGAGCGTGCGGAGCTGTCGGAACGGGAAGCGTTGCAGACGTTGGAAGATGCGCGTGAGCGTGAAACGCGTGAGCAAAATCAGCAGGTTCGCCTGATTCTTGCGCGTGAGCGTGAGTTGGCCGAGGAGCTTGTCGAGACGACGCGCGAGGATACGGAGCAGTTGCGGCGTCTGGTGGAAGAGCGCCGGACGAAGATGGAGGCGTTTGCGGATCAGCAGGTGATCCTGGCCGATCGGGTGGCGAGTTTGCCCGAGATTGTGAGTGATGAGTTTGCGCGGGAAACGGTCGATCCGTTGTTTGATGAGTTGCTCGTGCTTCGAAAGGAGGCGCGAGACGCGCGCCGAACCACTCGCCGGGCTTATGAAAAGGCCAGGCGGGAGAAGGTGGAGGCGGAGGCAAATCTTGCGGAGGCGACGCGGCAATTGGAGCAGACGCGGGCGCGAAGCGCGGTTCTGGGCGATACGGAGCTTGCGCGTCGGCAAGTGGCGCTGGAGGAATTGCGTGAGAAGAGGGCGCAGGCAGGGCTTGAGCGGCTGACAAATCGTGTGGATGCGAAGGAGCAGGCGCTGAAGCTGGAGGCGGAGCGAGCGGCGTTTTTTCATGAACTGGTTGAGCGTGTTTTGCCGAAAGTGAGCGGGGCAAGGCGGTCACGGTTTTTTAGTCCTTTGCGTGATGAGAACTGGCTTTCGGGTTTTCATGGGCTGGTTGCGGCCGGTGATGTGGTGGTGACGCAGGGGAAGGAGCGGATTGAACAGGCGGTGAAACTGCCGGAGCGATTGTTGTCGATTACGCTCTGGAGTTGGGCTCTGGGGTTGATGTTTCGGCTCTTGTTGTTTCCGCTTTCGCTGTATCTGGGGCGTGAGTACGGGCCGCGGCTAGTTCGTAAGTTGATGGATACGTTATTGGCGAAGAGTTTTTTTCGGCAGCGGGCAAGCGGCACGATCAAGTTTGCGGAGATTTTGCGGGCGGTGATGTTGCCGCTCTTGATGTATTTTTCGCTGGGCGTGGCCATTGACTATGTGACGTTGCTTTTGCCGGAATTCTGGGTGGCACGTGCGGTCATCGATGTGATGATTTTTTATGTCGTTACGATGACGGTTTTGAAGGTGATGGTGCTTCCGCGAGGGTATCGGGAGCGTTCGGCGCGGAGCGTGGCGCCGGATTTGTCGGCATTATCGAGTGCGGGCAATGCGGTTGGTAATGTGGACGTGGTGCGGCTGGAGATTTCGCGGGCGCAGAAGCTGGTTTTGAGCGTTCGGTTTGTTCTGATTTTTGGTTTGCTGGCGAAGTATGTTCCGGCAGCGGTGATTGCGCTGATGGGGCATTCGGTGATCTGGTGGACGATTCATCAGATCTTTATGTACGGGTTTTTTGCGGTTTTTTACCTGGTATTGAATAGCTGGAAAGACGATATCGCGGGGATTTTTGATCGTCTGGCCAGTGAGCGGTTGCCGCGTGCTGTTTCGCTGGTGAACAATCATAAGGATCGGCCTTATGGTGTGCTGCTGATCGCGGTCGCTTCGGTGTACGTGGTGGTCTTTGAGGCGGTGCGGATCGTGCGAGTCTGGCTGGAGGATACGTCGTGGAGCCGCCAGGCGAGCAACTTTTTGTTTCGTAAGAAGATCGAGTTGCAGCGCCGGGAGCGGGAGGAGGAGGTAGCGGCTTTTGAGCTGTCGAGCATTCCGCCGGAGTATCAGACGTATTTTCAGGATTTTCCGCTGACGCAGGAAATGTATCGGGTGGAGCGGCGCGGGCCGCTGGATGCGGCGAATGCAGTATTTACGCGCTGGCTGACGACGGGAAAGCGCGGTTCGGTGGTGTTGATGGGGGAGTCAGGAATTGGCAAGACGACGTTGTTGCACCAGCTGGCCGGGCAGTGGCGTGAGGATACGGATTATCCGGTGGTGAGTCTGCAGCTGTGTGACAAATTGAAGACGACGGAGGACGTGTATGCGTTTTTTGAGACGTTGTTTGGTTTGTCGTGTCGGCCGACGACGCGTGAGGAGCTGGTGGGGCTGCTTCGGAAGTGTTCGCCGCGGGTGTTACTGATTGATGATTGTCATCATTTGTTCATGCGTCAGATCGGTGGATTTGATGCGGTGAATTTGTTTTTGGATGTGGTGAATCGGCTGGATAGTCGGCACTTCTGGGTGTTGTCGTTCAATAATTTTGCGTGGTCGTATTTGAATCGGGTGCGTGTTCGTCAGCACTTGTTGGGTGCGGTGATTCGGGTGGAGCCGTGGAGTGAGGCAGAGATTCAGCAGCTGATTCGCAGGCGGGATGTGCTGTCGAATCTTACGTTGAATTTCAACGATCTGATGGTGGCGCATGAGAATGCGGATCAGCAGTATGAAGTGGTGAAGACGAGCAATGGGTATTTTCGGTTGTTGCATGAGTATTGCCATGGGAATCCGCGGGTTGCGCTGATGTTCTGGCTACGCAGTTTGAAATATGATGCGAGGCGCAATCATCTGCATGTGAGTTTGTTTCAGCGGCCTTCGCAAACGGTTTTAACGAATGTGTCCAATGATCATTTGTTTGCGCTGGCGGCGATCGTGCAGCACGGCTGTCTGGATGCGCATGAGATTGCGGCGGTAACGCATATTGAGAAAGATCTGGGGGAGATGGTGGTCGACTATTTACATGATAGCGAGATCGTGCGGATTGAGCCGTGGACGGGGCGTGCGGCGTTGTCGGGGTTGTATTTTCGGGCAGTGCTGCGCCAGCTCGCGGATGCCAACTATTTGTACGAGTGATTCGGGCTGTTGGATGCCGGGCCGGCTAGAAGTTACGAACCAGAGGCGAGTGAAGCGATGCATGGAACGATGATGTCGATGATAGGATTTTCGCAACAGAGCGCGCTGTGGCTTGCGCAGGTTTCGCCGGATGTGGCGGAGCTGGCAGAACGAATCGAGGGGGTGGATTTTGGCAAGCTGATGATGGCGGCGATGATCATTGGCGTTTCGCTGGTGGTGAACCGGGTAGTTTGCGCGACGCTGGAGCGGCTGGGAGAAGGGCGTGCGAAGCGGCGGTTGTTTTTTAAGAAGGTGGAGAGTTTTACGCGGCTGGGGATTTTTGTGGTGGCGGCGTATCTGGTGGTGGGAACGTTTCTGGATTTTGAGGAAGACCGCGCGGCGTTGCTGGGGCTTGGTGGAACGCTTGCGGTTGCGATCGGGTTTGCGCTCAAGGATACGGCTTCGAGTTTGATGGCGGGGATTTTGATTTTGTTCGACCAGCCGTTTCAGGTGGGGGATATGGTGACGTTCGGTTCGGTTTCGGGTGAGGTGAAGGAGATCGGGCTTCGCTCGGTGCGGGTGTTTACGGATAACGACACGCTGGTTTCGATACCGAACAATAAGTTTTTGACGGAGATGGTGGTTTCGGGCAACTCGGGGGCGCTGGATATGATGATCGTCGTGCGGTTTTATATCTCGATGTCGGCGGACTTTGAGCTTGCGCGGCGGATTGCCTACGAGGCGTGCATTACGTCGAAGTATGTGTTTTTGAAGAAGCGGATTGTGGTGGCAGTTCACGAGCGTAATACGCCAGTGATGGCGACGGTGCTTGTGTGTAAGGCGTATATTGTGGATGCACGGTTTGAGCTGGCGTTTGATTCGGACGTAACGCAGAAGGTGAAGCGTGCGTTTCGAGAGCATAATATTCATCCGCCATATACACGTCAGTACAGTGTGCGAGACCTGGAATGGGATGATTTTGGGAATTTTCGCCAGCTGCCGTCCTGGGAAGAGGTTGCGGAGGAGGGGGACAAGGATCGTTTGGGGGAGAGCCAGGAGAATCTGGAGAAATGCGGGGAGTATGGAGAGCGGATTCGCTTTGAGGATGGGCGCCTTGTGCTGCCGGGGGATAGGGAGCGGAAAAAAGAGCGCGAGCCGATAGCGGAAGAAGGCGTGGTATGAGGGGATGGGGCCGAACGATGTGGTTTTGCTTGACGGGTTGGGGGATGTTCATTATGTAGGGCGGCCTCCGGGCTTTTTTAGTTTGGAGAAACAGGCTTCGTCCTCTGAGGTACTGGTTTTTGAGCCGGCGCTTCACGTTCCAATGTCTTCTAATTCGGGGAGATATGAGCGGAGCAGGATGATATTGCAAGTAGAGAAGAGGCTGAAATGAAAGGAATTGTTGGTCGCAAGGTTGGAATGACGCAGATTTTTGATGATGCGGGTAACCGGATTCCGGTCACGTTGGTTGATGTGAGCGGTTCGGTTGTTGTGCAGAAAAAAAGCCAGCACGGCAAAGATGGCTACTCGGCAATCAAAATCGGTTTTGGTGATGTGCACAAACTCGAGAAAGAGGGGACGGAGCCGAAGTTTCGTCTTTCGAAGCCGCGTGTTGGCGTTTTCTTGAAGGCTGGCATTGCTGCTCCTCGTCGTCATCTGATCGAAGTCCGTATGGCTGAGACGGCTCTGGATAAATACGAAGTCGGTCAGGAGCTGACGGCAGATTTGTTTGCTGCTGGCGACTGGGTTGACGTAACCGGAACGAGCAAGGGCGCTGGTTTCACCGGTGTTATGAAGCGTCATAACTTCGGTGGTTCGAAGGCCAGCCACGGTGCTGCGCATGAGACGCATCGTCATGGTGGTTCGATCGGTCAGTCGGCTACGCCGGGTCGTGTTATGCCGGGCAAGAAAATGGCCGGTCATATGGGCAATGAGCGCGTAACGGTTCAGAACATCCGCGTTGTGAAGGTTCTGGCTGAGGACAATGTCATTGTGGTGAAGGGTGGCATTCCTGGTCCGAACGGCGGCGTGGTTCTGCTTCGCTCGGCTGTTAAAAAGACGGTTGGCTGAGTCTTTTTAAAGCAAAAAAGATAAAAACCGCCCGGCGCAGTTCGATGTGCCGGGCGGTTTTTTTGTGGGCGCAGAAGAGATGGAAGCAGCAGGTACATGCCGCCCGACGCAGTGAGTGCGTCGGGCGGTTTTTGTTTGTCGGCTACATGATAGATGCTTGTCGTGAAAGGGAAAATGATGCTTCGCGGAATATGTCTGGGGGTTGTGATGATTTAACGCTCAAGGAATTGTTTGAGTGACTGGGTTGCTCGTAACTTCTGATAGTTTCCTGGAGCAAGAGTTTATGAGAATCGTACAAAATATGCGTGTTGGAGCCGGCATGATGAGGAATGCGTTTATTTGGATGTTGATGGTGGTGGTCTGGATAGCAGGGACGCGTCCGGCAATGGCGACTGTAGACGTGCCGGGGTCTGCCCGGGGCGAGGGGGCATTTCAGGACGGTGAAGCGCATGTGGATGTGCGTCTGATCTATGATCATAAGGTTGTAAAACCTGGCGATACGCTTCGGGTTGGAGTGCTATTCAGCCTGGATAAGGACTGGCATATTTACTGGGAAAATCCGGGTGATGCGGGTTTACCTACGCAGATTGTGTGGAAGGGCGAGGGGCTAGAGTTTGGGCCACTGCAGTGGTCTGCGCCGGGGTTGTATTCGGAGTCGGAGGGGATGTGGACAACGTTCGGATACGACGGCGAAGTGGTGCTGTACAGCGATGTTGTGGTGCAGGAAAGCGTGGGGGATTCGATCGAGATCGTAGCTGATATTGATTATCTGGCTTGTAAGAATGCATGTGTTCCGGGGGAGCATACATTGAGGCGGACGCTGGCTGTGGGGCCGACGAGTGTTCGCGCGGAGAAGTCAGAGCGTGCATTGTTTGATATCTATTCACTGCAAATACCGCGGGATGCAAGTGCATTGGGAATTAAAGCGGTAGCGACTGCGGGAGCTTCGCAAACGGATGGACGTGAGGGGCATGCCGTACTGGAGGTCGTGTTGTGTGAGGGGCCTGGCAATAACTGTCCAGAGATGGAAATTTCCTATGAGCAGCTCGCCTATGCGTTTGTGCCAACGAGCAAAAGTAGCCTGGGTGTGCGCGTGCTGGCGGTAGAACCGCATCCAACGGTGTATCGAGGATGGGTATTGTCGCTTGAGACGCGCAGGTTATTGGCGGCTCATGGTGATAGCGAGGCGGATGTGCCGAGGTTGTCTGGTGTTTTGCGATTTATGGAGGCGGATGGGGGGCTGATTCCGGTGTCGATTGATACGACCGTGGAGGATGCAACGGCGGCAAATAGCATGCGGTTTGAGGCGTTGTTTCAAGGCGCTGCGAGTCAATCGGCCGTTGGGGGGGTGGGCGCTGGAAAGGGGGCAGCTTCGGGTGAATCGCCCGGTTTGTTGTATGTGCTGGTCATGGCGTTTCTGGGCGGAATGATCCTGAATCTGATGCCGTGTGTGTTTCCGGTACTGGCGATTAAGGTAACGTCATTTATGGAGCTAGCGCACAAAACGCGTTCGGGAGTGGTGCAAAACGGGGCGGCATACACGGCAGGGATTTCGGCGTCGATGTTGACACTCGGGCTTATCGTGGTGGGCTTGCGGTTAGCCGGACAGCAGGTTGGCTGGGGCTTTCAGTTTCAGCAACCGATGTTTCTGGCGGGTCTGGCTGCAGTGATTGTCTTGTTCGCGATGAATACGTTTGGTTTGTTTCAGGTGACGCTGGATCCGGGCAAGTTGGGCAGTGTCGGGGCGGAGTCGTCGGGGCTGAAGCGTAGTTTTGGGGAAGGGATTCTGGCGGTGGTACTGGCGACGCCGTGTTCTGCGCCGTTTTTGGGGACGGCGGTTGGATTTGCACTGACGGCGAGTGCGTGGTCGATCTTACTGATATTTTTTGTGCTGGGGCTTGGTCTGGCAGCGCCGTTCGTGGCATTGACGTTGATTCCGGGAGCATCGAAGATACTGCCGCGACCGGGCGAGTGGATGAATTATCTGAAGAATTTTCTGGGGTTTGCGCTTCTTGGCGCTGGTATCTGGCTGGTATGGCTGGTGGGACGGTTGGCAGGCGTGGACGCGATGGGACGTATGTTGGTGTTGCTTGGCGCGCTGAGTTTGTCGGCATGGATTTTTGGATTGGTACAGTTTCGTTGCTGGGGACGTGCGAAGCTGGTCGGGCTGGTGCTGGCGTTCGGGATTCTGGGAGGTGCAGCGAAGTTTGCGCTTCCACTGGAAACGGGCGAGCTGGTAGGAAATAGCGGTTCAGGTGGACTACGCGCGAGCGATGATCCGGTTGCGTGGAATTCTTGGAATCAGGAGAATATCGATGCGGAGCTGGAGGCCGGGCGTCCGGTGTTTGTGGTTTTTACGGCGGACTGGTGTCTGACGTGTAAGGTGAATGAGCGTACGGCGATCTTTGACGATGCGGTGCTGGCTGCGATTGATACCTACAATATCGCGATGCTGAAGGCGGATTGGACGCGGCCAGATGAGGCGATTCGCGCGGAACTATCGAAGTATGGCAGAGGTGGCGTGCCCATGTATTTGTTGTATTCGCCGTCCTCGGCAGGAACACCGGAAGTGCTGCCGGAGGTGTTGACGGCGGGCATGCTGATAGAGCGTTTTGAGCGTGCAGCGGCGTTGAATTGAGACGATTGAGATGCGATGCGTGAAATGAGCAGTGATAAATTTGAAGCACAAGATTTTGCGCCGCGGGTTTTATGCGAGCACGACGGGACGATTGTGTGGAATAAGCCGGCGGGGCTGGCGGCCACGGGGCGCAATCTCGATGATCCGGCATGTGCGCAGTATCTGGCGATGCAGCATTATCGGCGGATGATCTGGGCGGTGCATCAGCTTGATACGGAGACTTCCGGCGTGCTGGTTTTTGTGCGCAGAAAGGGGTTGGTGTCGGCGTGGCAAAAATGTCTGGCGGCGCGCTCCACGGTGAAGCGCTATGTGGCGATTGTGCACGGGCGCCTACCCAGGAAAATGATGATTGTGCGTGAGCCTGTGGGGGGCAAGGAGGCACGCAGTGATTTTCGGGAGCTTGCGTATCGCGACGGGGCTTCGCTGTTGGAGGTTTGCATTCATACGGGTCGCACGCATCAGATCCGGGTACATCTGGAGGGGATGGGGCTGCAGTTGTTCGGGGAAAAGCGTTATGGCGGTGCGCCGTGTAATGTGCATGCGCGGCATGCGTTGCATGCGGCGGCGATTTTGTTTCGGGTGGAGGAGGACGCAGGGGAGGCGGGCAATGCGCTGGAGAGGGGGCGGCTGGAGGCGCCGCTGCCGGAGGATATGATAGCGCTGGCCGAAAGGCTGGGGCTGGAACTGGGAGGTTTGCTGAGGTGATCTCGGCAAGAAGTGCTCCCCGCGTGGGCAGGTAGGAGAGCTCTGCGCCAGGTGGACACAAATTGGTGGGGTGGCCGTGCGGGTTAGAGGATGAATTTGATGACGAGCAGGACGATCAGGCCCATCAGGAGTGCGGCGCCGACCATGGCCATGGTGCGTGTGTTGTCGTTGATGAGAGGAGAGGGGCCAGGCGGCTGCTGGGGGGTGGGCTGTTGTGGTTGTTGGGATTGTGGGAGGTCGTTGGCGGGCGGCGCAAATCCGGAGAAGGTTGCGCCGCGATTGATGGTGCCGACCTGTGGTTGCTGATCGGAGAGTGGGATGAGGTTGCTGGGGCCGGAGTTGAAACCGGCCGGGCGCACGCCGGGCAGCGGCACGCCGGATTGTTTGATACGGTCGATTTCGGCGCGAAACTCGCGGTCATCGAGCATCAAGGTGGCTTGCTCATCGGGGGAGACGGGGGTTGTGACGATAAATTGCTGCGGCGTGAACTGGATGGGGTTGTGCAGGTAGTGATTGAGTGCCTGGAGCATGGCGCCGGCGTTGGGATAGCGTTGGGCTGGATCTTTTTCCAGGGCAGCAGACAGCCAGGGCCAGAAGGCGGTTTTTTTGACGTGGTCGGGGAGGGGGAGAGGTTCGGGGGCGAGTTGCATGCGCGCCTGCATGACGACATTGGGGTCGGAAACAATGGGGACGCCGGTGAGGCATTCGGCCAGAGTCAGCCCCAGGGCGTAGACGTCGCTGCAGGGTGTGGCGGGCTGGGAACGCAGGATTTCCGGAGCCATGTAGCGCGGACTTCCCAGGGCTTGTCCGGCTGCGGTGAGGTCCTGGTCGCCTGTAGTAGTTTTGGCAATGCCAAAATCAAGGAGTTTGACGAAGTCATTTACGCCGTTGGCTTCGCAGAGCATCAGGTTTGCGGGTTTTAAGTCGCGGTGGATGATGTTGCGTGCGTGTGCTTCGGCGAGTGATTGCAAAACGCCCTGGGCGATGTGGATGACCTGTTGTTCGTTGCGCGGGCCTTCTTTGATCAGGATGTCGTCAAGGTTTTTGCCTTTGAGCATTTCCATGACGAAATACATGGTTCCGTCTTCGGTTTCGCTGAAACCATATTGGCGGATGGTATGCGGGTTGTTGAGCTGGCTGATCATGAGGGCTTCGCGCTCAAAGCGCTGCCGCATTTCTTGTGCTTTGGCCGGATCGTTGCCGGGAATGAGGATTTTGATGGCGAGATCTTGGGAAGATCCCTTTCTTCGCGCGCGGAAAACAACGCCGAAGCCTCCTCGTCCGAGTTCCTGATGCAGTTCGTAGAGTCCGGCGAAGAGGTCGCCAACGGCCGGTCCGGTAGAAGCTTGTATTGCCATTCAATTACTCTTGATCGTCGAAGGATTGTTCGAAGGTAATATCGGAATTGCGCCAGGAAGACAGCCAGCTGAAGATATCAAAACTGCCTCGATAGGCCTGGAGAATATTGGAGTAATCGTCCGTCCACACGGCAACGTCCGGGTCGGGCAGATATTCTTCCCAGCGCGGATCGAATGCAAGCTCTCCAAGCGTTTTTTTATCGCGTGCCATTATCAGCCAGCTCGAAGTGTTGATATCGAGGGTGTAGTTTGTCTCGTCGGGGTAATGATCCTGGTTGAATGCTACCAGTCCCAGTTCGTCTGCCAGGCGTGTAAGCGCGGGCTCGAGATCCAGGTAGGTATTGGAGATATGAAACGCAAGAATACCGTTTTTGTCTAGCTTCTTGAGATAGATTTCGACTGCTTCGCGGGTCATTAAGTGGATGGGAATGGCGGTGGAGCTATAAGCATCGAGAATGATCAGTTCGTAGTGGTGGTCGGGAGCCTGGTCGAGTTGTAGGCGTCCATCGCCAAGAATGACGTTGCAGGTGCCCAGGCAGTCCTGCAGGTAGGTGAAGTAATCGGGATTTTTTGCGACCTCAACAATTCCGGGATCGATTTCATAGAAGTCCATAACCTGGTCGGGCAGCGTGTAAGCTGCGACGACGCCGGTTCCCAGGCCTACAGCCGCGATAGGGGCGCGTTCGCTGCGTTTTGAGAGTTGCTCAAAGACTTGCCCGAGGGGGCCTTCGAGGTGGTAGTAGGAGATGGGGACGCGGCGGAATTCGGGATCGAGGGATTGGGCACCGTGCGTGGTTTTGCCGTTGATGAGGTAGTTGTAGCTCTTGTCGTATTCCTGGAGCACGGTATGGACGCCGTAGAAGCTACGTCCGGCAAAGAGCTCAAAGCTGGAGGGTTTGTTGGCGGTCCATACGCCGACTGTGGCGAGGATGGCGAGCAGGCCCTGGATGATGCGGGGGTCGGTTTTTTCGTAGCTCAAAAATGCGAACAGGGCGACCGCCGAGGTGATGGTGATGCTGTAGAACAGGATGACTTCCAGGTTGTCCCAGGTCTGGAAGTAGCCGTTCTCTGCGGCGACGAACACGGCCAGCGCGGGCAGTGCGGCGACGAGTATGAAGCGCACATAGCGATCGGCGAATGTACGTGTGGGCAGGCTGAGTACGGAGATCAAAATAATCAGGGGATACTCGAGCAGTCGGTCAAAGAGCAGGGGCGCCAGCAGTGCGTTGAACGAGCCGCCGACCACGCCGCCGACGGACATCCATAAGAAGAATTCGGTGAGGTGGTAGGCTTCCGGGCGGTCTTCCGCGAGCAGGCCGTGGAAGACCATGGAGATAATGAAGAAAATGACGAAGTGCAGGATGGTCACGGTGCCCAGCGGGCTGGTGATGTCGAAGATGAACATCGCGCCGAGCGTGAGCAGCGCGACGGGGAAGATCCGGAGCATCCAGTGAAGCGGGAGGATTTTGCGGCGTGCAAAAACAAGGATGAAGGTTCCCATATACAGCGCCAGCGGTGCAATCCAGAGCAGAGGAATGGGCGCGATGTCGGTGGTGATAAACGTAGTCAGTCCGAGCATCATGCTGGAGGGAACGAATCCCCAGAGAACCCAGCGAGCGCGTCGACTCCACTGCAAGGGCGTGTGCGTTTGGGCTTGTTGATGGGCCGCTTCGTTGGCGCTGGCGGTTGCATCTTCTGACTTCCAGGTGCGTCGCATCATGACGGCGCACAGGGTGACGAAGACGATGAACACCAGGTAGCCCACGGCCCAGAGTTTGGTCTGGTTGAGCAAACCAACGTGTGGTTCGACAAAAAATGGATAGGTTAATAGTGCGAGCACGCTGCCGGCGTTACTGGCGGCATAGAGGTGGTACGGGTCTGCGGCGTGGGGATGATTGGTTTTAGAAAACCAGGTCTGCAGCAGAGGCGCGCTGGTCGAAATTACGAAAAAAGGCCAGCCGACCGAGAGCAGCAGGGTGATGAGCAACCAGCCTGCTGGCGAGCTGAGCGTGGCCTGGTCTTGCGGCGATCCCACGGATATCGGCAGCACGATCAGGGCACCGATCATGACGAAGATATGTAGGAAGGATTGGCGTTTGCTGCCAAGCCATCGCGTGGAAGCGTGTGCGTAGAGATAGCCGAGCAGCAGCATGGCCTGAAAAAAGACCATGGAGGTATTCCAGACCGCCGGTGAGCCGCCGAGCACAGGGAGCAGCATCTTGCCAACCATCGGTTGAACAAGAAACAGAAGCGTGGAGCTGAGTAAAAGAGTGACAGCAAAGAGAAAATAACTCATCGGGGCGTGTGCTCTTATGCGGGATCTACAAAATAGAACTGTGCTCAGGAACGGCTGTTGAGAGACTCAGGTGCAGTGTTCACAGCGTCCTTTGAAGAAGATTTCGCAAATTTCTCCCCCGAAAGATTTGGCTTCCTTGGGATTGTTGAACTCGATATGCACGTCGGGCAAACACGAGACCTGTCCACAATCGTTGCAGACAAAGTGAGGATGTTCTCCGTCGGTGTGTTGGTCGGCGCGTCGAAATTCAAAGCGCCAGACGCGGTCGCCCAGATCGAGGCGGGTCAACAGGCCGACTTCGACCAGGTCGGTGAGGTTACGAAAAACTGTGGCCTGGTCAAATCCCAGCGGAACGAGCTCGGTTACGAGTTCGGCATGTGTCAGGGGGGCGTCTGCGTTCATCATGCGACGCAAGACGGTGATACGCGAGTTTGTGCTGCGGAGTCCGGTATTTCGGATCATGGTGCGCAAATCATCGAGGGAGGGTGTAGCGGTTGATGCGTTTTTTGATGTCATGAGAATTGCAGCCGGGGCAAAAGGTGACAGCAACACATGTTGTTACGAGTGCAATCAGCAAATACTGCGTGCTGAGGATCTCTATCATGGAGTGCTGAGTATGTACAATTGCCAGTGGATGAGGCCAGAGGCGAAAAGCAAGGGCGCCGGTCAGTGAGCCGGTAGATTGTTGGAGGTTTTTGGGGCCAGTTTTTTCTTCATACGCATCGAAGGAAGCCGCGTTCCGTCGTCGAGTTCCATGTGCGCCGGGCGAAGGATTTCGTACCCCTGAGACTGGTAGAAAAACACCGCGTTGAGAGAAGCATCCAGGTAGAGCAGGGTCATACGCTGGCTGCGTGCAATGTCTTCGGTTTGTTGGAGAAGCTGTTTTCCGTAGCCCTGGCCGGCAAAATCCGGATCTAGATACAGGGCGCGTAACTCGCGCGGGGCGAGGGCGGAAAATCCGATGATTTGTGAATCCAGCGAGGCAACGTACAGGCTTTCAAAACAGCCGCGGATGGCGTTCTGGTAGGTTTCTATGCGTGCGTCTCTGGTCCAGGCACGGCATTCCGCGTGCGAATAGTGGCCAAGGCACAGAGCGCGAATGGAGCGCACATGGAGATCAAGGATGGTCCGGGCGTCGTCGAGCGTCGCTTCTCTCACCGAAAGATTCTGTACCATATCAGCCTCGCCTCCTGGTGCGCGAGAACCGAGTCATTGCGTCGGTTCGGGCGCTGCGGCAATCAGGTCGATTTCGATCAGGACGTCCTTGGGGAGCCTGGAAACTTCCACGGTTGCGCGTGCGGGGGGATTTTCGTCAAAGAAGGCGGCGTAGATGCCGTTGACGATGGTGAAATCCGTCATGTTTTTGAGATAAATCGTGGTTTTGAGGACATGAGAAAGTTCAAGGCCGGCGGCTTGCAGGACGGCGCGCAGGTTTTCGATGACCTGACGGGTTTGTGCCTGGATGCCGCCTTCAATGATTTCTCCGGTGTCGGGGACGACAGGGATCTGGCCGGAGAGAAAGTAAAGACCGTTGTAGCCGACAGCCTGGGAGTAAGGGCCGATGGCTTTGGGGGCGGTGTCGGTTTCGACGATGGTTTTGGTAATCATAACAAGCCTTAAGGAAGGGAAGAAAAATTAGTCAAAATAGCGGTTGAGCAGGTCATCGACGTTGGGAGTGGCCGGTTCGGCAGCTTTGGATTTGGTCGTGGTGGTTTTGGTGCTGGTCGATCTGGTTGTTGATTTGCTGCTGGCTGCCTGTTCGGCCGGTTTTGGCGGCGCTTTGGTTTTGGTTTCGGCCGCTACCGGTACTTCTGAAGGGGTTTCTTGTGCGGAGACGTCTGGCATCGGCAGGGCATCTTCCGCTGCATCGGCGACAATTTCGTTCAGCTTAAAATTCAACAGGGCCGTGGAATCCTCTTCGATGAGCTGTGTCAGATCTTCGTACCCATCAAGAAGAATAAGCAATGTTGCGGGCAGTTTATTCTGTTCCAGGGTGACGGTGAGTGGGCTTGTGCCGAGTTCAGTGTTGTTCACATACAGCGTGGCGCCGGGCGGTGTGGTCTGCAGCGTAAAGGTAAAAGACTGCGGAAGTTCGGGTTCTGACGCTGGCTCTGGCTCCGGTGCTTGCGCGGCCAGTGCGGCGCCGGCTGCGGGTTCTGGTTTTGGCTCGGGCGCTTGTGCGGCCGGAGCGTCTTTATGTTGGGGAGCAGGCGTCGGCGTCGCGGCATTTTTGCCAAACAGAACAAAGCCTGCAGCGAGTAGGGCGACGCTGAGTAGAGCGGCAAGACCGATGAGCAGGGGTTTGCGGGAGCGGGCGGCCGCTTCTGGTTGGGAATAAGTGAGCGCCGTCGAAGTGCTGCTGGCGTTTGCTGCGGGCTGTAAGGCCGGGGAAAAATTGCCGGGCGTCAGCGTTGGCTGCTCGAGGACTTCGGTCGGGCGCAGGTCTT
Source organism: Lujinxingia vulgaris (assembly GCA_040393065.1). GTDB lineage: Bacteria > Myxococcota_A > Bradymonadia > Bradymonadales > Bradymonadaceae > JACCWM01. The sequence goes on from JBEBUW010000007.1 coordinate 58,364, forward strand.
GCGGAGCGAAGGTGGGTTGTTCGAGGACTTCGGTCGGGCGCAGATCTTGAGGGGCGATTGCTTGATGCTGGCTGGAGCTTCGTGTGGAGTCGGAAAGATCTTCCCATTCCAGGTCGTCCAGATCGTTGATGGAGAGATGCTGGGTGTTTTCCTGGTTGTTTTTGGTCGGGTTTGCAGCCGACGGAATGGGAATGTTGGGCAGAGGTTGCGGGCGATACAGATCGCTTGCGCTGTGGGTGGCCTCGTCATCACTCTGGGGAACTTCTTCGTCGGTGAGCCGTAAGTCTGAATCAACGAGATGCGCGATGTTGCGCAGTGCGGCCAGCATGGCGTCGGCATCTTTGTAGCGTCGCTCGGCGTTTTTGTCGGTAGCCTGCAGCAAAACTGAGCCCAGCGGCGATTGTTCCAGGCGCGCCGGGATCGTCGGGTTGTGTTGCAGTTGCATCATCATGGTTTGGGCGACCGATTCGCCGCGGAAGGCGCGCTTGCCGGTGAGCATTTCAAGCAAGATCAGGCCGGCTGCATAGACGTCGCAGCTGGGTGTGTCGCCGCCAGCCAGGATGGCTTCTGGCGCCATGTAGGCAACAGTACCGCACAGGGTGCCGGTTTTGGTGATGTCCTGGTCGGCTTGCAGGGATTTGGCGATGCCAAAATCCAGGATTTTGACCAGGTCGTTTCCGTGGCGGTCGGTGGTAACGAAGATGTTGGCGGGTTTTAAGTCGCGGTGAACGACGTTGCGGACGTGGGCTTCGGCCAGACCGTCGAGGATCTGGGTCATGATATTCAGCGCCCGGCCGACGTTGAAGCGTTTCTCGGTTTTGAGCACGTGTTTTAAGTCGTTGCCCTCGAGATACTCCATGACCAGGTAGAGGTTGCCGCCGGGAGTTTCGCCGTAGTCATAGACGTGGATCACATTCGGGTGGATGAGGTCTTTGGCGATATCGACTTCGCGCTCAAAGCGCTGGCGAATGTCGGCGTCCTGGATCAGGTGGGCGTGCAGAAACTTGACCGCAACGTCTCGTCCCATTTTGACGTGTTGGCCACGCATGACGACGCCCATGCCACCGCTGGCGATGACCGATTTAATCTGGTAGCGACCACCGATAATGTCGCCAAGGGATGGAAGAGTTGTGGACGTCATACAATCATGCACCTGAAAATGAACATGCGCTCTGCAAAGGTAAAGTAGGCCGAAACGCCTGCTGATCGCAAGTATCTTTGCGATGCAGGACGGTTATCACGAGAAAGGCGAAACATTAAATGTGCTTTCTGTGGGATGTGAGGGGTTGAAGGATTGAGCGATGAGTTCTATGACTGTAGCAGCGCCGACACATGGGTTCTGTGTCGGCTAAGTTTTGTGTTTTTGTCTATCTTTTTTCGGACTACTATGTGTGCTTTGCTTCCCTTGTTGTCGTGGTACCGCATGCAGGATCGACTCGTTGACAGACAGGTGTGGGGATGAGTCTTTCGCGCAGTGAAGATCTGTCGGAAGTGCTTGCACAGGCCCGGGATATTGCGCTGCAAACCCGGCAAACGATGACGTCAGCGCACGTCTTGCTCGCCATTTTTACCGTTCCCAATCCGGCGGCCGCGTTCTTGAAAGAACGTGGAATTACAGTGGAAAACCTGCTGACGGCGATGAAGTCGCCGCGTGCGGAGGCACCCGAGGTTTTGCGGAAAATTGCCGATCGCAGCGCACGCATCGCAACCAGCGCACGGGCTGATTCGGTTACCAGTTTGCATTATCTGGCCGCGCTTGTGCGGGAGAAATCCAGCCAGGCCTGGATGCTGCTCGATGAATGCGGCGCGGATATCGGCACGATCCGGGCGGCGATTATGAGCTATGCGATCGAGGCCGCGCCACGGCCGCAGCGCGTGCGACATTTTGAGCTGGGAGATAATCGTCGTCCCGTGGTGGCCGAAGAAACTCCTTATTTGAATGAGCCGCCGCCCAGTCCGATTGCGTTTCATCCTTCGCTCGGCGTGAATGTGCGGCGCCCCCAGCCTGTGCTGCGGCGCGAGGTCGGTTTCGAGCACGAAGCCTTCCCGGAACTTGCCCGGCAGGGCGTGACTGCGCCTCAGGTGGTCAGTGATGATTTGCCAGCGGAACGTGAGAATCCGCCGGCGGCTCGGACAGCACCGCCTTCGTCGGCTCCGAGCAGGCCCACGGTGATTCAGCGGCGCGCCTCGGAGCCAAAACCGCAATCGTCGGATGCTACGGATGAGGCCGTCGAGGAAGCCAGACAGACCGCGCGTAAGCTGGCGGAAAACCTGTTTGCCAAACGCAAAGAAGCCGAGCGAAAGGCAAAGCTGCGCAATTCTGCGGAACGGGCCGAGCGCGCTGCCAGGCCAGAAGCCGATGCAAAGGCAGAGAAAGACGCGGCGGCTCAACAGGACGTCGCAGGTGGCGATAGAACATCCAAATCGCCGCAGAGTGCTGGTGCCACGGTGGACGAGAAACCAGGCAAAGGGGCGGCCGCAAAGAAAATTATTGAAGAAATGCCTGAGCCCGATCTGGAGCTGGCCGCGGCTTATGAATTGGACGAGGAGCAGTATCCGTTTCTGGTGAAATTCGGGCGCAACCTGACGGCAGAAGCCGCGCTTTTGCAGGTCGATTCTGCGATCGGGCGCGATAGCGAAATTGGTCAGTTGATCGATATTCTGGGCAAGCGTCGCTCGAACAATCCGCTGCTTGTGGGTGCGCCGGGCGTCGGGAAAACCGCGATTGTGGAAGGCCTTGCGTGTGAGTTTGTGGCGCTGGCCAAAAGAAATAAAAACAGCGCGCTGGGCAAACGCGTGATCGTGGAACTTGAGATGGGACGCCTGTTGAGCGGGACGCATTTGCGCGGCTCGTTTTCGGAGCGCCTGATCGGGATCAAGGAAGAGGTCAAACGCGCCAAAGGTCAGGTCATTATCTTTCTGGACGAGGTGCATACCTGGATTTCGGCCGGAGCGGGCGGTGATGGCGGCGATGCAGCCGGAGAGCTAAAAACGGCGCTGGCGCGCGGGCAGTTTCCGTGCATCGGCGCGACGACGCACGATGAATACCGCAAGTTTATCGAGACCGATTCGGCCTTTGAGCGTCGTTTTCAGTCGGTGCTCGTGGAGGAGCCGGACGAAGAAACGGCCATCACGATCATGCGTGGTGTGGCGCCGCATTATGAGAGGCATCACGGCGTGGTGTTCCATGAGGAGGCGGTAGAAGCCTCGGTGCGGCTCGGGCATCGCTATATTCATGAGCGTCAATTGCCGGACAAGGCCATCGGCGTGCTTGATCTGGCGGGCAGTCGCGCGGCCAGAAACGGGCTGGCGGAAGTTGCTCGCGAAGACGTGGCGCGCGTTGTGGCCGAGATCGCCGGGATTCCGGCCGACCGTTTGTTGCAGCAAGATCGCGAGCGTTTCTTGCAGATGGAAGACGTGCTGGCGCGGGGCATCGTGGGTCACGATGCGATTTCGGCGGCGATTGCCGATGTGATCCGTCGCAATTACGCGGGTTTTCGAAGCCGCCGTCCGATTGGAAGCCTGTTGTTTCTGGGGCCAACCGGCGTCGGGAAAACCGAAATGGTCAAGGTGCTGGCCGATTTTCTGTTCCATGATCGCGACGCGATTGTGCGCCTGGATATGTCGGAATTCATGGAAGCACACTCGGTCAGCCGCATGATTGGCGCGCCGCCGGGCTATGTGGGCCACGATATGGGCGGCCAGCTCACCGAGGCGATTCGCAAGCGTCCGTACCAGGTTGTCCTGCTCGACGAGATCGAGAAAGCGCATCCGGATGTGCTCAATCTTTTGTTGCAAGTCTTTGACGAAGGTCGGCTGACCGATGGCCGCGGCCGGCAGGTGGATTTTTCCAATACGGTCGTCGTGATGACGAGCAATCTGGGGGCGGCTGTGCTGACGCAGGATGCTCCCAGGGCCAGCCGTGCGCGGATTGGTTTTGGCGATGTGGGTAAGTTCCGCGCGGGCCAGCCTGGCGATCGAGATCAGGCCGATGATGAGCGTTTGCAAGATGAAGTTCTCAAGGCGGCTCGTGCCCATTTTACGCCCGAGCTGTGGAACCGCATCGACGAACGGCTTGTGTTTTTGCCTCTGAGCCGCAGCGAAGTGGCACAGATTGCGCGCTTGCAACTGAACGACAGCAGCCGGCGTTTGCAGGCCGAGAGCGAAGTCGAGCTCGTGTACGACGATGCCGTGATCGAGTTTTTGATCGAAAACGGCGGCTACGATCCAAAGCTTGGCGCGCGGCCGATGCGTCAGACGATCCAGCGTCTGGTGGAAGGGGCCGTGGCGCGGTTGCTCTTGCAGGGCGGTGTGGAGCGCGGCGGTGCCGTGCGCATCTCGCTCGACGAAAACAACCAGCTTTGTGTCGCGCAAAGCGCCTGAATCTGAATTGACGCGCAGGTGCGTGGCGCTGCTGCGCACCTGCGCAAAATCCTTTGATCAGTGTTCGCCGCAGCCTTTTTTGTAGTTCCGACTACTTGAGAAGCGTTCGGCGCTGCCTTCGGAGGGTATCGAACCACTTGAGGAGCGTTCGGCGATACCTTCGGAGGGTATCGAACCACTTGAGGAGCGTTCGGAGAGGCTATTCAAGTGGTTTCGACTGGTTGAGGAGCGTTCGGAGAGGCCCTTCAAGTGGTTTCGACTACTTGAGGAGCGTTCGGAGAGGCTCTTCAAGTGGTTTCGACTGGTTGAGGAGCGTTCGGAGAGGCTCTCCAAGTGGTTTCGACTGGTTGAGGAGCGTTCGGAGAGGCTCTTCAAGTGGTTTTGATTGGTTGAGGAGCGTTCGGCGCTGCCTTCGGAGGGTATCGAACCACTTGAGGAGCGTTCGGAGAGGCTATTCAAGTGGTTTTGACTGGTTCAGGTTTAGGGACGCGATTCGAGTTGCTCGCGCAGGCGTTCTTCGCGTTCGCGTAGTTCCGGGGTGAGGGCTTCTTCAAATTCTTCTGTTTCGAAGATCTGGCGCAGTTCGAGTTCGACTTCGCCGCCGGATGGGCTGCTGGTGGAAAATTTGCGGGAATAAAATGGGGAGCGCAGTGCCCACTGGATGGCGTCTTCCAGGGAATCGACTTCGATCAGCCAGTAGCCGGCAAGCAGGCTTCGGGGATCGAGAAACGGGCCGTCGATGCGGGTGTATTTGCCGTCTTTGAAGTGCAGGCGCACGCCTTCCGAGCTTGGATGCAGGCCTTCGCCGCTGATCAGCACGCCGGCACGGGCCATTTCTTCGTTGTAGTCGGCCATGGCGGCAAGCAATTCCTCGGTGGGCGGGGCATTGGATTCGGTTTCTTGATCGCTTTTGATCATCATCATAAACCGCATGGTGAACTCCTTGTGTGCAGAGAAGGTTTTGAGAAAGCGAGGAATCCTCGGGAGCTTTTCTACGTCCTCGTTGCATGGACACTCTCAAGATCGGCAAGGTAGCCGATAAAGAAAATGATTCTTTGGGGTTCTCTGTACGGGATGCGGTTTTCAGGCGGCGCGCGGGAAATTATTTGAGTTTGCGCGCGCGGTCGGTGAGGAGTCGGTAAACTTGAAGCATGGTGGGGTCGTTCAGGGCGGCGATGGCGCGTTCGTGGTGGTGGATGGTGTCGTTGTCGCCGCGTGCGACGGGACCGCTCAGGGCGTTGGAAAAGCTCTGGGTGGAGAGGTTTTCGATGCTGGAGCGAGCCAGGTTGATGAGCATGGTCTGGGCCTGGTCGGGTGGAATTCCGGCGGCGGTGGCCATGGCGGTGGCGGTTTCTAAGAGCGCAGTCAGGAGGTTTGCGGAGGTATTGGCGGCGGCGTGGTAGAGGATTTTTTGTTCGGGGTGGATGACGATGGGGTCTACGTCGATCTGGGCCAGCAGGGCGGTGGCGAAGAGGCTGGCGGCCGGGTCGCCTTCCAGGGTCCAGAAGCTATCGGCAAAGCGCTGGCGTGCGCGGTGCGGGTCGGTGATGGCCTGGAGCGGATGCAAAGATGCGGCGCTGGCGCGGATCTGGGCGTCTTTTAAGAGTGTGGAGTTCAGGCTGCCGGAGGTGTGGAACACCAGGGATTGCGGGTGGATGAACGGTGCCAGTTCGCGAGCGGTGGTGGCGATGGCATCGTCGCGGACGGTGAGCCAGACAGCGGCGGGTTGGCTTACGAGTTGGTGGAGTTCGGTTTGTTGCGCGAGCGGGCCGTGGAAAAATTTCGTGGGCGGTGTGTTTGGAGAGGCATCGGTCGAAGCGAGGAGTTTTTGGGCGGCCTGGCTTGCTTCGGGGGAGCGGTTCCAGAGGGCGCGGACGGGGATTTTGAGGTCGTGGGCCAGCAGGGCGAGTGATTGGCCGACGCGTCCGGCGCCGATGAGGATGAAGGGGAGCGCGGCGGAGTGGGTAGGGGTGTGGTTATTCAAGGTGTTTCAGGATTCCGTGATCTGACAAAACTCGGTGGCGTAGAGTTTGTGGCGGTTGATGTATTCGATGGCTTTTCGGGGGAGCCAGGGGCCGAGCGCTTTGTAGTCGCACTGCGCAAGTGCCTGGCGAATCGAGGTGGAGCTCACGTCGGGCAGGCGGAAAGGTTCGCCGGGGTCGGGTTTGTCCAGCTCGAAGCCTTCGCGGCCGACGACGAGGAGTTTTACAAGTGTGATGAGTTCGTCCCAGCTTTTCCAGCGGTCGGTTTCGGTCAAAATGTCGCCGCCGACGATGAGCCAGAAATCCGTGTCGGGGTGAAGTTTGCGCAGGGCTTTGACGGTGTCGATGGTGCGGCTTTCGCCGCCGAGTTGTTGTTCGATCGTGCTGATGTGCACGTTTTTGATGGGCTCGATGGCCAGTTCGCAAAGGGCTACGCGGTGTTCGAACGCGGTGAGGTCTTTGGCAAAGGCGTGCTGGTAGGTGGGAATCCACCAGACTTCGTCGAGAGGATGGGTTTGCAAGGCCCAGAGTGTGGCCAGGGTGTGGCCGATGTGCGGAGGATTGAAGCTGCCGCCAAACAGACCGATCTGGCGGCGCGAGGAGGACACGGAGGTCGTGGAGCTATTCATACAGGAGACATTCCTTTCGGCGCGCTTCGAACTCAAGGCGTGTGTCCTGGTTGTTGCGTGCGAGGGTGAGGGGATTTTCGCCGGCTTCCAGAGCCAGGCGGAGTTTATCGTCGCCAAGCAGCAGGTCAATGGCCAGGCGGTCGGCGACAAATTCGTAGACTTCGTGGCGCCAGGCAAAGCCGTCGCGGGCGGTGGCCAGAAGGCCGGCCAGGATGGCGTAACTTGTGGCGGTGCTGTCGAGGGTGTTGCGGTCGGTGACGTGAAGCTGAAGGCCGCGGCAGACCTGGCCGGCCTGTTTCTGGAAGGTCGGGCGGAAGGCCGCCAGACGCCAGGCGGTGCCGGGGATGTTGAGGGCTTCGAGATAGTTTTTGAGTGCGACCGGGTCGACAAAGGGAGCGCCGAAGAGCTCAAAGGGGCGGGTTGTGCCGCGGCCTTCGCTCAAGTTCGTGCCTTCCAGCAGGCACTGTCCCGGGTAGATGGTGGCGGTGTCGAGTGTGGGCATGTTGGGGCTTGGCATGACCCAGGGCAGGCCGGTCTGGTCGTACCACATGGAGCGCTTCCAGCCCTGCATCTCGATCACTTCAAACTCACAATTCCACCCGCCGAATTTTGCAAAGAAATGCGCAAGTTCGCCGGCGGTCATCGCGTGACGCGTGGCCAGGGGCTGCATGCCGACAAACGAGGTGAACTCGGGCAGCACGATGTTGCCTTCGATGTGTTCGCCGGTAATCGGGTTGGGGCGGTCGAGGATGATCACGCGTACGCCGGCTTTTCCGCAGGCCTGCATCATCAGGCCGATGGTGTAGACGTAGGTGTAGTAGCGCGCGCCGATATCCTGGATGTCACAAATGACGACGTCCAGGCCTTCGAGGTGCGCGGCGGTGGGCGTGAGGCTTTCGATGGTCGCGCCGTAAAGGCTGATGACGGGGATGCCGGAGATGGAATCGGTGGTTTCGGTGACGGTTTCCATGTCCTGGGCGTCGGCACGCACGCCGTGTTCGGGCGCAAAGAGACGCTCGATTTTGACACCGCTGCGCGTAAATGCTTCGACGGCGTGTTCCAGGGAGCGGGTGACGCTGGTGGGATTGACGAGGAGGGCAACGCGTAACTGGGAGAGTTCTTTCAGACGGGTGGGCTCGGCCAGGAGGCGGTCGAGCCCGGTGAGTACTGCGGAGGACATATTGTTTAGCTCACATCTTCTTCGGTAGTGGTTGGTTGGGGTTCTGCAGGCCTGGCAGGTTCTGCGGGTTCTGCCTGTGCAGGCGCCATGGATGATGGCATGGCCACGCCTTTAATTGTAGGGGCGGCGTGTTTGCGTTCTTCCAGGCTGGTAGCGGCTTCGGGCATGAGTTCGTCCCAGCCAGCCGGATTGGAGTCTTCGTCGAGGGATTTTCCCTGCAAAAAGGCGCTCATCTGGTTAAGGGCGTGGCTTAAGCCGGCGGCGTATTCGTTGCCGGTTTGCACGGCAAATTCGTAATCTTTGTTGCCGGTGATGATTTCATTGATTCCCGATTCGATTTTCATGAGCGGACGGGTGAACTGGTAGAAGAAAAAGAAGAACAGGGCGATGCCGGCAACCAGAACGATGGCAGCGACTGTGAGAATGTTGGATTTTGCTGTGGCCAGTGGGTTTTGAACGGCCCCGGTGTTGCTCAACAGGATGAATCCGGCCGGTATTTCGGGATCGCTGTTGTTGGAGAAGTACCGGACGAGGGCGTCGTAGGGCTTTCCGTCCAGCTCGATGGCGACAGGCGTGTTGGCGCCCCGGGCAGCGTGTTGGGCGTGGTCTTTGAGCAGGAGGTCGGCCAGTTCACGTTGCTGGGTGGGGTTGAAGGTGGAGCCGTAGATGTTTTCGCCGTGGAAGATCGCAAGTTCTGGCGCAAGGTCGGTAGCGCGTTGGTTGTTGGAGATGGGCGTGGCCGTGGCATCGCCCATGCGTGCTTTGCTGGCCTGTGCCACGCCGTTGTTGATGGCGTTGCCGAGAACGACGACGCCCAGAACGGGCGCGTTGGGCGAGGTGCGGATTGGAGCGATGGCCACAATGTAGAGTTGTTTGGCTTCGTTGGGATTGTAGGACCACAGCCAGACGTCGGTGCGGGCTTCGCCTTTGTTCATGACGTCGAGAATGATGGGGTGTTGTTTGGCGACATTGTCGCCAAACCAGGAGAGGAGGTCTTTGCCGAGCGTTGCGACTCCGTAGCCGGAAGCGTCGATGGCGGTGAAGAGCTCCTGGTGCAGGGGCGCGCGCTGCATCAGGCTGCGGTCGAGGTTGCGGTCTTGTTCGGGTTTGATGTCGGTAAATGCGATCTGGTCGCGTTCCAGCCAGCGGTGGACGGCCATGTGTCGTTCGTATTCGGCGTCGCCTTCGTATTCGGCGGTCATGGCTTGATTGAGTTCGGGGCGGGCGGCAACGAAGCGCGCTTTTTCGAGCAGGGAAAACTCATCGAGCCGGCTGGATTGCTCGGCGATGAGACTTGCGCGCTGCAGGGAAATGGCGGCGTCACTGCGCAGGGTGTTGCCTAGCTGAGAATGGATGGTGAAGTAGGTTGTTCCGACAAGCAGCGAAATCAAAAGCACGAAAGAGAGCGCGATTTTTAGGCGAAACATGGACACATTCTCCGCAGGGGATTTTCAATGAAATAACAAAGAACCTGCACGCGAAAAGTGATGAAGCGGTTTAGCGCATCAGATCAGACAATAAGGAAGCATGCGCATGCTAAACCAGTGGGCGCGTTATGGTCAACCTGGCTTGTATGAATTATGTGGTTGAATTTCGGGCTGCGGAGGATGGTTTTGGGGCTGGGAAATCCGCTGATGGAGCTGGATTAGCTGACGGCCTGCAGTCTTTTTTGGTGTTGTTCGGCCACCCATTTTACCAGGCGTTCGTAATCGCTGGCGCCTCGGCTTTCCGGAGCGTATTCAAAGATCGACTGATGGTGGCGCGGCGCTTCTTTGAGACGCGTATTGACGCGGATGGGCGGCAGGACCTTGTCGTGGAAATAGCCCTGGAGGGTTTTTACGGACTCATCGCTGATGTTGTTACGCATGTCGTAGAACGTCGGCAAGATTCCCAGGATGCTGATCGGGTGGAGCAATTCCTGGTTGACGTTTTTGAGGGTTTTCATGACTTGCTTGACGCCGATAAGGCTCAAAAAGTCGCAGGAAACCGGGACGATGAGGTGGTCGGCAAAGGTGAGCGCGTTCATGTTGAGCAGCGAGAGGCTCGGGCCGCAATCGAGCAGGATGAAGTCGTAGTCATGCTCGTGGTGGAGTGCTTTTCTTAAGGCCTTGTCGCGATCGTCGTTGCTGCGGGCGAGGAAAATTTCGGCCGAGGCCAGCGTTTCGTTGCCCACGACGATGTCGAGATTGGGGCGTGCCGGGATGATGCACTGCGCGAGCGGCGATTGTTCGACCAGGATATGGTAGAGCGTTTTTTTGCCTTCGACGCCCAGGCTGACGGCGACGTGTCCCTGGCTGTCGACGTCGATGATCAGAACCCGGTGTCCGGCCAGCGCAAGGCCCACGCCCAGGTTGACGGTCGTGGTGGTTTTTCCGGTGCCGCCTTTCTGGTTCAAAACGGCGATGCGCATCGGGCCGCGTTCGGCCTGTACGGTGCGTTGGCGAAATTCCGTAACGGCCGGCGTGCGGCATTCCATGCTGCAGAAATAGGTAACCTTTCCGGCGGTGGTCGCCTGCTGGTAGGCGTATTTCGGGGTGAACGTCGTGCCGCAGCTTGAGCACTGCGCCATGCCCTGTTCGGTGTTTTCCTGTTGCCGACATTGCTGGCTACAAAAATAGGTAACAGAATTGCCACTTTGTTCGATCTGGTAGCGAAATTTGACCAGAAATTGTCGTGAGCAAACGCGACATTCCTTAAGAGGGCTGGACATCAGGGTAACTCGCTCGATTTTATTTCAACCCCGGATGGGGATAAAAGTTAAAGACCAGGCAAAAAGTGTGTGTGCGTCTTCAGGCTTCTTGGATGAATGCGAAAACAATGCCAGATGCACTACGGTGCTGACTCTACATCACCAATCTTTGAATTTATAGTCTGAAGATTTCGGGTGCGAAAGCGGAAAATCACAAGCGCGATGAAGCCTAAAATGACGCCAAACCACAGGGTGGCAAAGCGGATCAGATAGGTCGCAGCCGCGGCTGTGGAGCGCGCCGAAAAATTGCCCAGCAGCAGCAAAACGCCGATCATGCTGCCTTCGGTAACGCCGAGCCCGCCGGGCAAAAAGCTCACAGCGCCGAGAATGGTTGTGATCGCGTAGATGAAAAACGCCAGGTACAGCGTCATGTCGCTTGCGCCGAGTGTGCTCAAGATCCAGTAAAACGCCAGCGCTTCCATCGACCAGGCCAGCACGCTGAGCAGGGTGCTCCAGGTGAGTACGGGCAGGGTAAGGAGCTTTTGCATCGCGGTGTAGGCTTCGTCGAATTTCGGGCGCAGGCCGCCGATGACGGGCAGGCGCTCTACGAGGTTGAGCAGGTTGTGCACCAGGCGCGGGCGTTGCAGCACCAGAATCGCGGCGACGACGACCACCAGACTTGCGATAAAAACCGGGCGGCCGAACTCAAAGTTCGCAATCCCAAATGCGGCGATCACAAACAGGCCGAGCAGGTCGGTCAGGCGTTCGGCGACGACAATCGGCGCGGTCTGCGCGGCCGGAATCTGGTGTGATTCGCGCAAAAGCAGGCTTTTTAAGACTTCGCCGACTTTTCCCGGCGTGACCGACATGGCCAGCCCGGCCAGAAACACATTCAGGCTGTGCAGAGGGGCGATCTGAAAACCCAGATGTTTCAGGTAGTAGTGCCATTTCACAAAGCGCAGCCCGTAATTGACCAGCGTCAGGGCCAGGGCGCCGAGAAAGGTCATGAGCGGAAAGTGCAATAGCTCTGCGGCCAGGGCGCGAGCATCGGTCAACAGGCCAATGAGGGCGTAGATGACGATTCCCAGGATCATGCCCCACAGGATGCGTCGTTCGAGTGTATTCATGGTCCGATGGTTCCAAAAATTATGTGGAAATAAGCGGCTTCAGCGACGTTTGATCTTGTACATTTGCGCGTGTGTTATCTTTGCGCTTTTCAGGGGATGGGCTACCATGCGGCGGGATCCTGGGAAAGTCGTGGCGTTGGGATCGTTCGGATTTTTGTAGGCTGTGCACGGTACGTTCAGGAGGCTCTGCATGAGCAAGGAAGACCTCGAAAATGAAATAGAAGTCCAGATGACTCCGGAATTGCAAGAGGAAGTCCGTCTTGCGCGCCGATGTTTTACGGCCATCGAGCGTTTGAGCACGTTGATGGCCAGTTATCCGCCCGGGCATCCGATTGTAGAAAATGCGATCGAAGGGATTCGACAGGCGTTTTATGAGTATTTCGAACTCAACGACCGGTTGACGGTGCAGATTCATCCGCATTGGATGGTGTTGTACGGCACGGATCGTGTGGTCTGGGAAACGGATGAGCCCAAGGATTATTGCTTCGCGCTGACGCGGGACGGCATTTATCTGATGCATATTCTTGCCGGAATCGATGTCATCGAATTACGGCGTCTGGTCGAAATTTTCAATGAGCTGGTCGATCCGCGCGAGGATGCCAAGGCCGCGGTGGAGCTGCTTTTCGAAGCGAGTTTTCGGTACATTTCTTATGACGCGATTGATGAGTCGTTGGCGGCGCTGGCCGGGCTGGATTCCGATATGCGCGACCGCGACACGCGCGAAGAACAGGAGATGATCAGCGATTTATTCAAAGAGGCATTTGATAAAGGGCTGAACGAACAGTACAACGCCTCGAAAACTGCCGCAGCACAGGGGAAGGAGTCGTTTGAGATTCGCTTGAATCGCCAGAGCGAGCGCGAGCAAAAGCTGGAAATGGGCTCGCGAGAGTTTCTCGACCTGGATGAAGAGGCTCGCCGGCACCTGCTGGCCTTGAAGCGTGGTTTTACCGAACATGCCGAGCGCGAGCATCGGCAGGGCGAGGTGTTGTCGGCGATTTTGGGCGCGCGCCCGAAGGAGCATCTGCGGCAGCAGGTTATCGAGCAAATTGGTGCGGTCATGGGGAGTTTGCTCGGGACGCATCGTCCCTGGGAGACGCTTGCTTTTGTGAAGGTGATCCACAGCTGGCGCGATAGTTTTGGGCCGGAGGTTGCCGAGGATTTGAAGGGCATTGTGCGCTCGTGCTTTACGACGGCGCGCTTGCAGGCGCTGGTAAAAACGGTGGCTTCTTCCGACCAGGTGAGTCGTCGGGCGGTGTTGCAGATGTTCAACGCGCTGCATCTGGAAGAGGCGACTGGATTGTTGGTTGAGCTTCTGGGCTGGGATGTGCCGGACGATGTGCGTGACGACGTGGTGCGTTATGTGCGTGAGCGCAGCCGGTATGGACTGGGATTTTTGAAGGGCGGGCGGCTTGCGAAATTGTCGCTGGAGCACGCATTGCCGCTGGTGGAGCTGGTCAAGCAGCACATGCCGCAGTCGCGCCCGATGTTGATCGAATTGCTGGCGTCGCCGGTGGAGCCGGCGCTCAAGATAGAAGTGCTCAAGATTCTGCAGGGAACCTGGCGCGAGGCGACCGAGCTGCGCGATGTGCTGGTGCCTTTTCTGGAGGCGTCCAACTCAGAATTGCGGATGATTGCGCTGCAGAGTTTTGCGGATGCCGCGCCTTCGCACGTGGTGCGTGTGCTCGGTCCGATGCTCACCGAGAAGCTGCGGCAGCGGCCCGAGGAGGAAGTGCGCCTGCTGGTGACGCTGTATGTGCTGCACGGAAAACAGGCGGCTGTGGACGGCTTAAAAGCGTTGATCCATCGGCGCGGCGTGGTCGGCGAGAGCGAGCAGGAGCTGGCTGTGGTGATTGTACGAGCGCTGGTGCGCACGCCGGCCGAGGCCCGGGAGGACATTGCGCAGCTTCTCGAAGGCGTCGGCAAAGACTGGCTGGTTCCGGGCCGAATCCGCTCGACCTGCAAGGAAGTCGCGGGCTTGCTGCAGGCAGGACAGGCTCACTGAATCGTGAGCTATCGAGGTGGGTTGAGCCTTTTCGGCAATTCAGAATTTCAGCAAGAACGGCGGTACGAAGGAGATTGGGACGATGGATAACAGTCAGAATCAGTTTGGGGCAGAGAGTTTCAACGATAACGCTTTGCCCACGGCCGGCAGCACGAGCAGCCAGCGCGCGCAGGTTTTTGGGCGCATGTTCATCGATGGCGTCTACAAAATCCTGAAAGTCGGCTCGATCTACAGTGTGGAGCACAACCAGACGCGCCAGGCTATCGAGGAGTTCTTGCCGTTTTTTTACAAAAGCGTGCAGGAATCCGGGGAAGACTCGGTGTCCATCACGATTCGCGGCGAGCTGGCCAGTGTGAATGGTGAAACGTTGCGCTTGCGTCGTCGGGAGCAGGAGCGTTTGAACGAGCTGCATGCGTTGTTTGCGGGGGCCGATATCCGGGGCTTGCGTTTTGAACAGGCGATGACGGCTTCTGATCTCGTCACGCTGCTCAAAGAACTCGGCGAAGCGGGGCGCAGCGGCCTGGGCATGAAGCATGTCGAGATTCCCACGATTGCGATCGACCACGGCAGCCCGGACCAGTCGATCATGGAAGCCGTCGCGTCGGTTAACAAAGCGATGTATGTCGCGCACGTGTATATTCGGGCGCTGGTCAAGGTGCGTAACATGCACATGCACGTGCGGGAGCAACGCAACGCCAATGTGCCGACCGGTGTGATTCGGCGCATCATGCAGACGATTTCTGAGCTGTTGAATGACGATGATTTTATCATTCTGGGGTTGTTGCCGCTGCGGCTGGTGCCGCCCGATCTGAGCTCGCATTCTGTTAACACCGCGATTTACGCGATGTTGTTGGCCGACCGCCTCGGGCTTTCGCCGCAGATGGTTTCCTATGTGGGCATGGCGGCGATTTATCAGGATCTGGATCGCCTGGTTGGCGTTTCCGTCGGGCACCGCGACCGCGACCCGGGGCTGGAACCACAGCGTCAGTTCGCCACCAATCTTCGCGATGTCGCGCAAATGCTCGGTTATGTGGACGGCGAGGTCGTTTCGACACTACGAATTTTGATGACTTACGAGCGCGGTTGCGGATTTGATCAGCCGGTCGGTGCGCCGTTTTATCGCACTCCGCGCCAGCTGCATCTCGTTACGCGCATCATGGACTTAAGCCGCGCCTACGATCTGCTCATTCAGGGGCTTCAGGGCTACAAATCGCGCCGGCCTGATCTGGCGATTCAGTATGTCGAAAGTCGTGCCGGCGATGTTTTTGACCCGCATCTGGTCAAACTGCTTGTCTCGACGTTGGGTATTTATCCGATCGGTTCCACCGTCGAGTTGACCACCGGCGAACAGGCCGTTGTCATTCGCACGCCCGATGCCGCAGCCGATCCGCGCCGTCCGGTTGTGCGGATCCTGGATCGCCGCAACCCGATTGTACTGGACCTTTCCGAGCCGCGTTTTGGCAATATTGATATTGCTCGGCCTGTGGATCTGGCGGAAGGGGATATGAATGTGTCGCAGATCTTTTTATTGTCTTAGGGGAGGGTGGTTTGCGGCGTCACCCCCGTCGGCTGACGCCGAGGGCTAAAACAACCGGCGGCGCTCCGCTCAGGCTGACGCCTGGCTGCGCGGGTTGGGTGGTGTGAGGAGGTGGGTTGGGCAGGGGCCCTGAGCCGGTCACCCTTTGTAGTAAACATCCTTGAAGTAGAATGCCCGGCCGGGGAGCCCGAAAGGCTTTCGGGTCTCATTGTTTCTTGCGTGTCCGGACCTCTGAAGGGTGTCTGTCGTGTGACTTTATGGCACGCCCGGCACCCCTGCGGGGTCCGGGTGGGTTCGGCCCATGCCGTGCTTTGAGGCCTGAGGCCTGCCGCGGTCGGGGTGAACCCTGCCTGAAAAAAGCGTTGATTTTATAAAACCCTACTTTTGCCATCATGCTGGCACCCCTGTGGGGTATTTTGCATGTTCCTGAGTAACGAACTCTGCATCCCTGCGGGGTATTTTGCATGTTCCTGAGTAACGAACTCTGCATCCCTCGGGGCTTTCGGATTGCGGTTGGAGACGTGTCCGGGCACCCCTGCGGGGTGTCTGGATAAGGGTGTGCAGTCGAAGTGTTCAGTATCTTGGTTCCGGGAACTCGGGGGTGGGGCGTGGGGAGGAAGGTTCTGGGAGTTACCGGGCCAGGGGATCGCGTTGGAAGGTGGACCAGTCGATGCGGTGGTGATTTTGGTAGAGGCGGCGCAGTTCGTCTCTGACTTCCATGAGTGCGAATCCGAGCAGGTTTTCGCCTTTCCAGGCGGCGGGATGGCGGGCGTTTTCGTGGTCTTCGGCCAGACCGATGCCCCAGATTTTGTCGAGGGGGCTGGCTTCGACCAGGATTTTGTCGCCGGTGGAAAGTAAAAAGTCCCGCATACCGTCGTTCTGGGTGAATTTGTAGTAGTTACCGTTCAGGACGACGGAGTGCTTGACGGTGTCCCAGATGGTTTGGTCGAAGTTGCGGACGTTGCGGCCCAGGGCTTTGATTTCTTTGGGGCTGGTCGAGTTCATGATTTTGTTGTGAATGTCCCGGTCGCCAAAGACACGTGCTTTTTCGGCCATCATGTATTGTTCGGTGCAGAAATAATCGGAGACGCCGACCTTGAATGGCGAGCGTTGCCACTGGCGGAGGCAGTGCGGGATGTCGTTGTGGGCGTCGGGTTGCCAGAAGAAAACGAAATCTGGTTCGGAGAGCGACGTTCCGGCGAGTAATTTTGCGCGCGTGTATCGGGGGCGGCCATCCGGGGTCCAGAGCTGCACGCGGTGTACCTCGTAGGTTTCGGTGGGTTTTCGGTACGGGCTATTCCAGAAGACGGGGGCAGGGAACATCTCTTCGTACCGGGCCTGGTCCAGGTCCGATAAGTTTTGGAACCAGGCGTAAAAGTGTCCCAGATAATCTTCTCCGTACCCCATGCGCCAGCCGATGCTGCCCTGCGGAATGTTGGGGTACATCATCCATGTCGGCGGGAGCGGGTTTTCTAGGGTGGAGTTGTGGGTCATTTTCTCTGGCATCTGGTGTGTGGCGCGGTTGCAATAAGGGGCTCAAACGTTGTGCGAGCTTTTGTGGCGAATTGCAGGGCATCTGGCAAGCAGAATGAATCAATCAGGCTATCGGGGCCGTCGCAAACGGTTGAGCTGAACGCTTCGATAGAGGGCTATCTGCTAAACTGGGCGCATGTTGCCTGATTTGTTTTTGGTCACTCTCTGAACAGGCAGGCAGTTATCGTGCGTCTGCCGCATTTTTGCTGAATTTACAGTGAGTCTTCATCATGGAACGATGTGAACAGGCAGGCAGTTATCGTGCGTCTGCTGCATTTTTGCTGACTTTATAGTGAGTCATTCATCATGGAACGAATGGACAGAGGTATGGCCGACATGCTTGGTCTGTTAGGATTCAGTCTAGCAAGTAACGGCTTTGGCTTGGTCGCTTGCTAGCCCGGGAATCGGGGGCTGAAGTTTTTTATGTGTGTTGACTTCCTGGAGTTTCCGCTGAAGAAAATTCTGGCCGGGCTAAAATTCGTGGAAATGTAGAAATTTCCAGGACCGGCCGGCCCGGACAGAACAGTTCTTGAAAAGACATGAAAATTATAGAAATTTCTGTAAATTCAGAAATTTTCTGCCAGAATTTTTGCGCA